>NZ_JZRI01000056.1:0-18271 GCF_000952175.1 Pseudomonas sp. ES3-33
ATGGTGAGAGAGGCGATCCTAATCTACAACCAGGAGCGCCCGCACCTGTCCTTGAAATACAAAACGCCCGATGCGGTGCATCGGGCGTTGGGGTGAAACAGATGTAAACCTATTTCAGGACTAGACAACAGCCTCATTCAGTCGCGTAAATCCGACTCATGAATCGGCTGATCCCGATGCGTAGCCCGCTGATATTGCGCGGGCCAGACGGCCTTGCGACCTCCCAGGTCATCATCGGCATGCAGCGGCCAATACGGATCTCGCAACAGCTCCCGCGCCAGGAAAATGATATCCGCCTGGCACGTGCGCAGGATGTGCTCAGCTTGCGCAGGTTCGGTGATCATTCCTACAGTACCCGTTGCGATGCCTGACTCCTTGCGCACTCGCTCGGCGAAGCGGGTCTGGTAACCCGGGCCGATCGGAATTTCCGCGTTGACCGCGGTCCCTCCCGAAGACACGTCAATCAGGTCCACCCCCAGTGCCTGCAGGCGGCGCGCGAGCTCGACGGTCTCATCCGGGTTCCAGCCATCTTCCACCCAGTCGGTGGCCGACACTCGCACAAACAGCGGCAGCTCTTGCGGCCACACCGCCCTTACCGCTTCAGTCACCTGAAGCACCAGGCGAATGCGATTCTCGAACGACCCGCCATATTGATCCCGACGTTGGTTGCTCAGCGGCGACAGGAATTGATGCAGCAGGTAACCATGGGCAGCATGTACCTCCACCACTTTGAAACCGGCCACCAGGGCGCGTTTTGCCGAATCGACAAAGGCCTGGACGATGTCGGCGATGGCCCCCTCATCCAGCTGCGTGGGCTGGGTGTGTTGCGGGTCGAAGGCGATTGGCGAAGGGCCGACAGGCACCCAGCCGCCGTCGTCCGGTTTTACGCTGCCGTGCTTGCCGAGCCACGGCCGATAAGTGCTGGCCTTGCGCCCGGCGTGCGCCAGCTGAATGCCCGCCACCGCGCCCTGGGCGGCGATAAAGCGGGTAATGCGTTGCAAGGGTTCGATCTGTTCGTCATTCCACAGGCCAAGGTCTTCAGCAGTGATACGGCCATCGGCGGTGATGGCCGTGGCTTCGGTAAAAATCAGGCCAGCGCCACCCACCGCGCGGCTGCCAAGGTGAACCAGATGCCAGTCATTGGCCAGGCCATCGACGCTCGAATATTGGCACATGGGTGATACCGCGATGCGGTTGAGCAGGGTTAGCTGGCGCAGCGTGTAGGGTTCAAGCAGCAGACTCATGGGGCACCTCTCAAATCAGTGGGCAGGCTCCAGGGTTCTGTTTGAAAGTCGACGAGTGACAGTAAAGAGATGCAGCACCCGCCCCCGCGGGCAAAAAATTCGACAAGACGTCACAAGGAAAATCAAGCAGTGCTTAGAGCCTAGTCGACAACGGGGGATCGGGGAGGGTTCAGATGTAATGGGTGTCAGAAAGATCGAATCGCGAGCAGGCTCGCTCACACACTGGACATGTGGAGCTCACAAACCCCGGTTCCAGCCTGCCCATACTGGTCACTTGATGGACACAAATCCTGTGGGAGCGAGCCTGCTCGCGATGGGCTCAACGCGGTTCGATGTGGGCAATCATCAACTGCACGGTTTCGTTGCCACGGAATTCGTTGAGGTCGAGCTTGTACGCCAGCTCCACCCACTTGATGGTCGGATTGGGCCAGATGTCGCGATCGACCCCGAAGGCGATGCCATCGAGTTTCACCGAGCCGCACTCGCTCCTGAGCACCACCTTGAGGTGACGTTCACCGACCACACGCTGCTCCACCAGCTGGAACACTCCGTGAAACAGCGGCTCGGGGAAATGCTGACCCCATGGGCCGGCATGACGCAGGGCCCGGGCCAGTTCCAGGTGAAACTCCTCGACCGCCAGGGTGCCGTCCGACAGCAGGCGGCCAGTCAGGTCCTCTTCGCGCAGTTGTCGACGCACTTCAGCGTCAAACGCTTCGGCGAACAACGGGAAATTTTCCTCGGGCAGGGTCAGACCCGCCGCCATGGCATGGCCACCATACTTGCTGATCAGTGTCGGATGCTGCGCCGCCACCACGCTCAAGGCGTCACGGATGTGAAACCCCTGCACCGAGCGCCCCGAACCCTTGAGCAGGCCATCACCGGCATCGGCAAAAGCGATGGTCGGACGGAAGTAACGCTCCTTCATCCGCGACGCGAGGATGCCGATCACGCCTTGGTGCCACTCGGGATCGAACAGGCACAAACCGAACGGCATGGACTCCACCGGCAGATCCTTGAGCTGGGCCAGCGCCTCGCGCTGCATGCCCTGCTCGATGGATTTACGGTCCTGGTTCATGCCGTCGAGCTGCACGGCCATTTCCCGGGCCAGGGCCTGGCTGTCGGTCAGCAGGCACTCAATGCCCAGGCTCATGTCATCCAGTCGCCCCGCCGCGTTCAAGCGCGGGCCGACGATGAAACCGAGGTCGGTGGAGGTGATGCGGGCGTGGTCGCGCTTGGCCACTTCGAGAATCGCCTTGACCCCTGGCCGCGCGCGCCCGGCGCGAATCCGCTCAAGGCCCTGATGCACCAGGATCCGGTTATTGGCATCCAGGGGCACCACGTCGGCGACGCTGCCCAGCGCCACCAGGTCCAGCAATTCACCGATGTTCGGCTGCGGTTTGGTCGCATACCAGCCGAGGTCGCGCAACCGCGCCCGCAGGGCCATCAGCACGTAGAAAATCACCCCGACACCCGCCAGCGCCTTGCTCGGGAAAGTGCACCCTGGCTGATTCGGATTGACGATGGCATCGGCCAGCGGCAACTCATCGCCGGGCAAGTGGTGATCGGTGACCAGCACCTGCAGCCCGGCCTTTTTCGCCGCCGCGACGCCTTCAACGCTGGAGATGCCGTTGTCCACGGTGATCAGCAACTGCGGGGTCCGGGTCAACGCCACTTCGACGATTTCCGGCGTCAGGCCGTAGCCGTACTCAAAACGGTTGGGCACCAGATAGTCGACGTGGGCGGCGCCCAGCAGGCGCAGCCCCAGCACGCCTACAGTGCTGGCGGTCGCGCCATCGGCATCGAAGTCGCCAACGATCAGGATGCGCTGGCGCTGCTCCAGGGCAGTCACCAGCAACTCCACCGCTGCGTCGATGCCCTTGAGTTGCTGGAACGGGATCAGCCGCGCCAGGCTCTTGTCCAGTTCGGCCTCGGACTGCACGCCCCGTGCCGCGTACAAGCGGGTCAACAGGGGCGGGATATCACCGAGAAAAGGCAGGATGTCGGGCAGCTGGCGAGGTTCGATGCGCATGGGGTGACGGGTGCTTCTCTTGAATACTTGGGAAAAAAACCGATTATCGCGACAGGCCGAGGCCAATCAGCCGCGTTCGCCGCTCAGCCACTGCAGCTGGACTTCGTGCTGACCACGGTCGTCGGTGACAAAAATTGTCCCTTCGCTGATCATCACGTCCCACTTGATGACGCGGGGCATGTCCTTGGCCAGGGTCTCGAGAACTTCCTGCGGAACAGCAGCGATGTGCACGTTTTTCAGGTTCTTGATCGCCGGGATCACCTTGGTTTCCCAGACCCGCAGGCTGCCGTAGGCCAGCAGGCTGGTGCGCTCGGTGCGACGCGAGCACCAGGTCAGGCGATCGGCGTCTGGCTGGCCGACTTCGATCCAGTGCAGAACGCGATCGTCCAGGCTCTTTTCCCACAGGGCAGGCTCATCTACGTCCGACAGACCGCGACCGAAAGACAGCTGTTCGTTGTACCAGAAGGCGTAGGCCAGCAGTCGCACAGTCATGCGCTCTTCAGTTTCCGAAGGGTGACGGGCGATGGTCTGCTTCACGCTCTCGTAAACGCTGCGGTCGAGGTCGGTAAGGTTCAGTTCAAACTTGTAGGTCGTGGACGGCTGGGCCATGAACGGGCTTCTTGATACGAGGAAAGGCGGCAAGTCTAACCGATGCGACCACCAATCAACGAATTGTAGCGATGAACCTTGGGCGACTGACACCGGGCTATGCTAAAACGCTCTACCAGCCAGCCCTTGTCCTACAGGATCCAGCATGCCGTTCACCGCCAAACCGCTCTCAGGTCTGAAAGTCATCGAATTGGGCACCCTGATCGCCGGGCCCTTTGCGTCGCGGATTTGCGGCGAGTTCGGCGCTGAGGTGATCAAGGTCGAATCGCCCGATGGCGGTGATCCCTTGCGCAAATGGCGCAAAATCTATGAAGGCACCTCGCTGTGGTGGTTCGTCCAGGCGCGCAATAAAAAGTCCCTGACGCTGAACCTCAAGCACCCCGAGGGCCTGGCCGTCCTGAAAAAGCTGCTCGGCGAAGCAGACATCCTCATCGAGAATTTCCGCCCCGGCGTCCTGGAAAAGCTTGGCCTGGGCTGGGATGTCCTGCACGCCTTGAACCCCAAGCTGGTGATGGTGCGGCTGTCGGGATTCGGCCAGACCGGGCCAATGAAAGATCAGCCAGGGTTTGGTGCGGTTGGCGAGTCCATGGGCGGTCTGCGTTACATCACCGGCTTCGAGGATCGCCCCCCCGTGCGCACCGGCATTTCCATTGGTGACTCGATCGCCGCCCTCTGGGGCGTGATCGGCGCGCTGATGGCGTTGCGTCATCGTGAGGTCAACGGTGGCCAGGGCCAGGTAGTCGACGTGGCATTGTATGAAGCGATCTTCGCCATGATGGAAAGCATGGTGCCGGAGTTCGACGTGTTCGGCTTCATCCGCGAACGTACCGGCAACATCATGCCGGGCATCACGCCCTCCTCGATCCACACCAGCGCCGACGGCAAGCACGTGCAGATCGGCGCCAACGGCGATGCGATCTTCAAGCGCTTCATGCTGATCATCGGCCGCGAGGACCTGGCCAATGACCCAATCCTGGCCAGCAACGACGGGCGCGATACCCGGCGCGACGAGCTCTACGGGGTCATCGACCGCTGGGCCAACTCACTGCCCCTGGACGCCATCATCGAGCAACTGAATCAGGCCGAAGTACCGGCCAGCCGAATCTTCAGTGCCGAAGACATGTTCGCGGACCCGCAATACCTGGCCCGGGAGATGTTCCTCCAGGCCAAACTGCCAGATGGCAAAGACTTCAAGATGCCCGGGATCGTCCCAAAACTCTCCGAGACCCCGGGATCCGCAGAATGGGTCGGCCCCCAACTGGGCGAACACAACTCGCAGGTACTCAACGACCTTGGCTACGACCAGGCCCAGATCACCAAACTGCGTGAAGACGGAGCCATTTAACCTCAAACGTCTGTTGCCACCCGCCCCGCACAACCGCCTGGCCCTGGCGGCTCCTGCGTTACTGGCCGGGCTGGTCTCGCCCAACCTCGCGCAGGCCAGGGACACGCTGATCTAGGTGCTGCGCGACTTCCACCATGGCAATGTGGCCACCGGCAGCCTGAAGGACACTCGAGCATTTTTCCAGCACCCGGCGCTGCCGTGACAAATCGCAGGCAAAAAGAAACCCCGAGAAGTGGGGAGACGACTCGGGGTTAAACGTGGCCTACATAAAGACCAGTAACAGCAAGCCGCAAGCACCGGAGCACAATGCTTGTTCCTGCTGTTACATACTCTGACTGGCGATCCCGGGATTAGGTTCCCGCAAGATGCAATTCAATTTCGACTGGCGAGCAGCTTGTCCTGTGCAGCGTTGCGCAACGCCGCGATAACACAAGGTTCCAGACGACCTTCGGCAATCATCAAGTCGCGGCGTAAACCGTCGACCACGTCCGTGAGCAAGCGCTTGTCGCTCAACTGAGCCTGGTTGAAAGCCCGTTCGACCACGATCGCGCCGGTTGAACTCTTCAGAGTCACCAGGCATTCACCGTGCAGACCCGATGGGGTCAGCGTAACTTGATACGGGCTCAGCGCCTCTGCGAGCAATAGACTGATACTTTCCAAATCGATCACCACTCATTAGTCCGAAAACAAAGTGCCTGGGGCAGGTCTACTGTAAATGACCATCGGCCTCAGAAGAAAGTTCTGAATGGTATCCGCAGGGACGTCGACGCCTCTGCTAGTTGAAGCATGCATGACGAAGATGACAGGAAAAAAACAGCGGCGCAGTGCATGAACAAAAAAGCCCGTCAGAAGACGGGCTTTTCAGTTCGAGGCTTTGACCCTTACAGCGGTTTACCGCGATTGCCATGCTGGCTGACGAACGCCTGGACGGCTTTCAGGTCATTGGGCAGCACGGTGCAGCGCTCATCGCGCTCGAACAGGTCGGTCAGGTGCACCGGCAGTTCCAGGGCCTTGCCGACGCCGGCCTTCAGCACCGCATCCGGGAACTTGACCGGGTGCGCGGTGCCCAGGATCACCATCGGGATGTCCAGGCTGCGACGGCACTCGCGGGCGGCCTTGACGCCGATCGCGGTGTGCGGGTCGAGCAACTCGCCAGTCTGTTCGTAGACTTCGGCAATGGTTTCGCACGTTTGTGCGTCGTCCACGGCCAGGGAGTCGAACAGCTTGCGCGCTTCGCTCCAGCGTTCTTCTTCGACGCTGAAACCGCCACCTTGCTTGAAGCTGTCCATCAGCCCGGCAATCGCCGCACCGTTACGACCGTGCAAGTCAAACAGCAGGCGTTCGAAGTTCGACGAAACCATGATGTCCATCGACGGCGACAGCGTGGCGTGCAGGGTTTCCTTGACGTACTGGTTGCCGCTCATGAAGCGGTGGAGGATGTCGTTGCGGTTGGTGGCGACGATCAACTGGTTGATCGGCAGGCCCATGTTGCGCGCCAGGTAGCCGGCGAAGATGTCGCCGAAGTTACCGGTAGGCACCGAGAACGATACCGAACGGGCCGGCCCGCCCAACTGCAGGGACGCGTGGAAGTAGTAAACGATCTGGGCCATGATCCGCGCCCAGTTGATCGAGTTCACGGCCACCAGGCGAGTGCCTTTGAGGAAGCTCTGGTCAGCGAAGCTGGCCTTGACCATTTCCTGGCAGTCGTCGAAGTTGCCTTCAATGGCGATGTTGTGGATGTTCTCGCCGAAGATGGTGGTCATCTGCCGACGCTGTACTTCGGACACGCGGTTGTGCGGGTGCAGGATGAAGATGTCGACGTTTTCGCAGTGCTTGCAGCCTTCGATGGCGGCCGAGCCGGTGTCGCCGGAAGTTGCACCGACGATCACCACGCGCTCACCGCGTTTTTCCAGCACGTAGTCGAGCAGACGCCCGAGCAGCTGCAGGGCGAAGTCCTTGAACGCCAGGGTCGGGCCGTGGAACAGTTCCAGAACCCACTCGTTGCCGTTCAACTGACGCAGCGGCGCCACGGCGCTGTGCGAAAACACGCCGTAGGTTTCTTCCAGGATCTTCTTGAAATCCGCATCGGGAATGCTGCCGGTCACGAACGGGCGCATCACCCGGAAAGCCAGTTCGTGATACGGCAGGCCGGCCCAGGAAGCGATTTCTTCCTGGGTGAAACGTGGCAGGTTTTCCGGGACGTACAGACCGCCGTCGGTGGCGAGACCGGCCAGCAGGACATCTTCGAAATTCAGGGCCGGTGCCTGGCCGCGGGTACTGATATAACGCATGACTGGCTCCAATAGACAGTGTTCGCAAACCCGGGCCCGCACGCGAGCCCGGTGAACGATAACGGCTTAGTTCAGGTGCTCGACGCGGATCCGTACAACCGGACTGACCACGCCCGCCAAGGCTTCCAGGGCAGCGATAGCATCATTCATGTGCTGTTCCAGCACACGGTGAGTCAGCAGGATCATCGGCACCAGGCCGTCATGCTCTTCGACTTCTTTTTGCATGATCGATTCGATGTTGATGCCGCGCTCCGACAGGATGCTCGCCACCTGGGCCAGTACGCCCGGGTGGTCCTTGGCTTGAATCCGCAGGTAGTAGGCACTTTCGCAAGCTTCGATCGGCAGGATCGGGTGGGCCGACAGCGAGTCCGGCTGGAAGGCCAGGTGCGGCACACGATTCTCCGGGTCGGAGGTCATGGCGCGAACCACGTCCACCAGGTCGGCGATCACCGACGATGCAGTCGGCTCCATGCCGGCACCCGCGCCATAGAACAGGGTCGAACCTGCGGCATCACCGTTGACCATCACAGCGTTCATCACACCATTGACGTTGGCGATCAGGCGATCGGCCGGAATCAGCGTCGGGTGCACGCGCAACTCGATACCCGCTGCAGTGCTACGGGCGACACCCAGGTGCTTGATGCGATAGCCCAGCGCTTCGGCGTAGTTCACGTCAGCGGTGGTCAGCTTGGTGATGCCTTCGGTGTAGGCCTTGTCGAATTGCAGCGGAATGCCGAACGCGATGGAGGCCAGGATCGTCAGTTTGTGGGCTGCATCGATGCCTTCGACGTCGAAAGTCGGATCGGCTTCGGCGTAACCCAGTGCCTGCGCCTCGGCGAGCACGTCTTCGAAGGTGCGACCCTTCTCGCGCATTTCCGTGAGGATGAAGTTGCCAGTGCCATTGATGATACCGGCGACCCAATTGATGCGGTTGGCCGAGAGGCCTTCACGGATGGCCTTGATCACCGGGATGCCACCGGCCACTGCTGCTTCGAACGCCACGATCACGCCTTTCTCGCGTGCCTTGGCGAAGATTTCGTTACCGTGAACGGCAATCAGTGCCTTGTTCGCGGTGACCACATGCTTGCCATTCTCGATGGCCTTGAGTACCAGCTCGCGGGCAACGGTGTAGCCGCCCATCAGCTCTATGACGATGTCGATCTCAGGGTTCGTGGCCACTTCGAAGACATCGTTGGTAATCGCAATACCGGTCGTTTGGAACTGAGGCTTTGGCGTGCGCATGGCAATTTGTGCCACTTCGATCCCACGCCCGGCACGACGAGCAATTTCCTCGGCGTTGCGCTGAAGTACGTTGAAGGTACCGCCACCGACGGTTCCTAACCCACAGATGCCTACTTTGACCGGTTTCACTGTGAACTCCCCATAAAACGGCCGACGCAAGGTCGGCCGTGAAAACAACCGCATGCTCGCGGTTCTCTATTAATGGCCCGACGCAACTGCCGCCGGACCATGATCGTCAAAGGCTGACCGTGACGATGCGAATTTACTTCGCGCCCAGCGCCAGTTTGGCGACTTGTGGCGCAGGCTGGTAGCCCGGAATGACCTGGCCATCAGCCAAAACGATAGCCGGTGTACCGTTCACGCCGATCGACTGACCGAGCGCGAACTGCTTGGAAACCGGGTTCTCGCACTTGGCGGCCTTGATTTCCTTACCATCGACCATCTTGTCCATGGCCGCTTTCTTGTCCTTGGAGCACCAGACCGCCTGCAGCTGTTCGTCGCCCGGCGAGCCCAGGCCCTGGCGCGGGAACGCGACATAACGCACTTCGATGCCACGCTTGTTCAGCTCAGGCACTTCGGCGTGCAGCTTGTGGCAGTACGGGCAGGTGGTGTCGGTAAATACGGTGATGTGCGACTTGGTTTCGCCGATGGCCGGGTAGACCACGGTTTCAGCGACCGGAATGGCATTGACCAGCTTGGAGACGCCCAGGCGCTCGGTTTTTTCGGTCAGGTTGACCGGCTTGCCGTCCTTGAACTGGAACAGGTAGCCCTGAACCACGTACTGGCCATCGGCGCTGGCATAGAGCACCCGGCTGCCCTGCAATCTGACTTCGTACAGGCCTGCCAGGGGGCTGGCGGAGATGCTTTCTACCGGAACCTCAAGCTGGAGGTTCTCCAGGCTTTTACGAATGGCTTTATCGGCCGCGTCATCGGCGACGGCAAAGGTGCTGACCAACGCAATGGCTGCGGCGGCGAAAATCTGGGTCAGACGCATGAGAACTCCTGAAGGCGGACAAATGGGACGATCAGAACGCCCGTGCCAAGGCACCGGGTCACAACCGCCCACCGTGCAAACCGGCAAAGCCTACCACATAAGGCTCGTGGGGCCGAATGCGCCTGACGCAAGACTTGGGGCCAACGCCGAACCTGTGGGAGCGGGCTTGCCCGCGAAGGGGCCGGCACATTCAATACTGATGCTGGCCGACATATCGCATTCGCGGGCAAGCCCGCTCCCACAGGGATTGTGTCTAGCCTCTGGGATGGTGTTTGGCGTGCAGGTCCTGCAGGCGGGCACGGGCGACGTGGGTGTAGATCTGGGTGGTCGACAGGTCGCTGTGGCCGAGCAACATCTGCACCACCCGCAGGTCAGCGCCGTGGTTGAGCAGGTGCGTAGCAAACGCGTGGCGCAGGGTGTGCGGCGACAGCGACTTGCCGATACCGGCCACCTTCGCCTGGTGCTTGATGCGATGCCAGAACGTCTGGCGGGTCATCTGTTCACCGCGCAGGCTGGGAAACAGCACATCACTGGGACGCCCGCCGAGCAACTCGCTTCGAGCGTCGCGCATGTAGCGCTCGATCCAGACAATCGCCTCCTCCCCCATCGGCACCAGCCGCTCCTTGCTGCCCTTGCCCATCACCCGCAGCACGCCCTGGCGCAGGTTGACCTGCTCCAGGGTCAGGCTGATCAGCTCCGTTACCCGCAAGCCACAGGCATACAGCACCTCGAGCATGGCGCGGTCGCGCTGGCCGATGGCCTCGCTCAGGTCCGGCGCTTTCAACAGCGCCTCGACATCGGCCTCTGACAAGGATTTGGGCAATGGCCTGCCGAGTTGCGGCATGTCGATACGCAAGGTCGGGTCGACAGCGATCAACTTTTCCCGCAGCAAATAGCGATAAAAGCCACGCACTCCCGAGAGGAACCGCGCCGTGGACCGTGGCTTGTAGTTCTGCTCCAGGCGCCAGGCCAGGTGATCGAGGATCAACTCGCGGCCGGCGTTGATCAACTCCAGGCCCTTCTCCTGCAGCCAGCCGTTGAACAAGGCCAGGTCACTGCGATACGCATCGCGCGTGTTGTCCGACAGGCCTTTCTCCAGCCACAACGCGTCGAGGAATTGGTCTATCAATGGATGTTCGATGGCGGGCATAAAGGCTCAGGTGACAGATAAACTGTCGGTAAGTCTTTCATAGACTGCTGGGGGTTTATAGAACCTGATGTCAACGCGCTGCCTGGTCGATCGATTCGCGTGCAAGTCGGATGGCCGCATCGCACGCTCCCACCCGTAAATCGCAGGCAACAAAAAAGCAGCCCGCAGGCTGCTTTTTTTGCATCGGAAGCTGGACTTAAGCCAGTTTTTCCTTGATGCGAGCTGCTTTACCGGACAGGTCACGCAGGTAGTACAGCTTGGCTTTACGTACGTCACCGCGACGTTTAACGGCCATGCTGTCGATTTGCGGGCTGTAGGTCTGGAAAGTACGCTCTACGCCAACACCGTTGGAGATTTTACGAACGGTGAAAGCACTGTTTACGCCGCGGTTACGCTT
Source organism: Pseudomonas sp. ES3-33 (assembly GCF_000952175.1). NCBI lineage: Bacteria > Pseudomonadati > Pseudomonadota > Gammaproteobacteria > Pseudomonadales > Pseudomonadaceae > Pseudomonas > Pseudomonas sp. ES3-33. The sequence continues at coordinate 11,302 of NZ_JZRI01000056.1, forward strand.
GGCGATTACAACACCTTCGAACGCTTGCAGACGCGAACGGTCGCCTTCCTTCACTTTCACCTGAACGACAATGGTGTCGCCCGGGGCAAAGGTAGGGATCTCTTTGGTCATCTGCTCTGCTTCGAGTGCAAGGATGATTTTGTTAGTCATGCTGTGCTCCTAAGGTAAATCAACGGACTTACCATCGATACGTTGTTAACTATCGTCCCGCTCGCGGATGTATTCCTCGAGCAGCTTCTTCTCTTCTCCAGAAAGCGAGCGGCTTTCCAGAAGATCGGCGCGTCGTTCAAAGGTCCTACCAAGGGACTGCTGTAAACGCCAACGCCGGATATGCGCGTGATTGCCACTTAGCAACACGTCGGGAACACGCTGATCCGCATACACCTCAGGTCGGGTGTAGTGCGGGCAATCCAGCAAACCATCCGTAAAGGAATCTTCCTCGGCGGAGTCCGCATGCCCTAAAGCTCCAGGCAGCAGTCGTGTAACCGCATCGATCAGGACCATCGCCGGCAGCTCGCCGCCAGACAGTACATAGTCGCCAATCGACCACTCTTCATCGACATGAGCCTCTATAAAACGCTCGTCAATGCCTTCATAGCGGCCGGCAATCAGGATCAATGCATCCAAATTCGCCAACTCGCGTACCGCCGACTGTGTCAGTTGACGGCCTTGGGGGGACAGGTAAATCACCTTCGCCGCCTCCCCGGCTGCTGCCTTGGCCTGAACCAGAGCATCTTCCAGGGGCTTGATCTTCATCACCATGCCCGGGCCACCGCCAAATGGGCGATCGTCCACAGTGTGATGTCGATCCGTCGTGTAGTCTCGCGGATTCCAACAGGTGAGCTGCAACAGCCCCTGTTTCACCGCACGACTGGTGATGCCGTACTCGCTGATGGCGGAGAACATCTCGGGAAACAAACTGATCACTTCTACGCGCAAGTTAGCCACGCTTAGAAGTCCGCATCCCATTCCACCTTCATCTCGCCTGCGGCAAGGTCAACGGCCAACACGCATTGCTCCGTATAGGGCAACAGGCGTTCGCGATCGTCCAGGCTGCCAGCGCAAGGCTTGACCACCATTACATCATTGGCGCCGGTTTCCAGAAGATGATCGATCTTCCCGAGCAATTGCCCCAGTTGATCAATAACCTTCAGACCTTCGAGCTGGTACCAGTAGTACTCGCCGTCGGTCAATTCAGGGAACAGGTTGCGCGGCACACAGATCTCATAACCGGCCAGAAGACGAGCTTCTTCACGGTCATCAAGACCTTTGAGCTTTGCGACCAGGAACTTGTCGTTCCCGCGTCCACTGACCAGCTCAACCTGTTTCACATTGCCTTCGCGCTTGAGCGTCCAGGTTTTGTACTGCAACAGGTTTTCAGTCGGATCAGTAAAGGAATACACCTTCACTTCGCCGCGAACGCCATGAACAGAGTAGATCTTGCCGATAACGATCAAATCATCAGCAACAGCAGGCGTCGCGTTCATATTGCTCAGGCCGCAGCCTTAGCCGAGTCCTTCAGCAACTGAGCAACACGCTCAGAAGGCTGTGCACCAACGCTCAGCCAGTAGGCTACGCGCTCTTGGTTCACGGACAGACGGACTTCTTGACCACGAGCAACAGGGTTGAAGAAACCAACCTGTTCCTTGTGCGAACCGTCGCGCGGGTTGCGGCTGTCGGTTACGGTCAAGTGGTAAAACGGGCGCTTTTTGGAGCCGCCAAGGGCAAGACGGATTGTTAGCATGTGAACATCGTTCCTGTAGTCGGTGCTGCAAATCTAAAGGCACAGCGGGCATAGGTGCCCGAAAGGCCGCATATTCTAAGGAATATCCGGACTTTTGCAAATGTCTTTTTCCGGCGGCCTATCGGACGCCATGCAGATTTGCTATAGAGCCGTCGTTTAAAACGGCCAGTCAGCTCCCGCCAAGTGCGGGTTTGCTGTTGATCCCACATCGCTGTGGGCAGCGCAAGGGCAAGCCCTTGCGCAGATTCTTTACATCTTGGGCATGCCGCCGCCGGGCAACATACCGCCCATGCCGCGCATCATTTTGGCCATTCCGCCCTTGGCGGAGAATTTCTTCATCATCTTCTGCATCTGCTTGTGCTGCTTGATCAAGCGACCGATGTCCTGCACCTGGGTGCCGGAACCCATGGCGATCCGGCGCTTGCGCGAACCGCTGATCAGCTCAGGGTCGCGGCGCTCGGCCGGGGTCATGGAATTGATGATGGCTTCCATCTGCTTGAATTGCTTCTCTGCCGCGCCCTGGGCATTACCCATCTGCGCCAGGTTCACACCGCCGATGTTCGGCAGCTTGTCCATGAGGCCGCCGAGGCCGCCCATGTTCTTCATCTGTTGCAACTGATCGCGGAAGTCTTCGAGATCGAAGCCCTTGCCCTTCTTCAGCTTCTTGGCCAGCTTGTCGGCCTTGTCCTTGTCGAGGGTCTGTTCGGCCTGCTCGATCAGGCTGAGCACGTCGCCCATGCCAAGGATGCGTGAAGCAATACGCTCGGGGTGGAACGGCTCGAGCGCTTCGCTCTTCTCGCCCATACCGATGAACTTGATCGGCTTGCCGGTGATGGCGCGGACCGACAGTGCGGCACCGCCACGGGCGTCGCCGTCGACCTTGGTCAGGATAACGCCGGTCAGCGGCAATGCGTCGCCGAAGGCCTTGGCCGTATTGGCGGCGTCCTGGCCGGTCATGGCATCGACCACGAACAGGGTTTCAACCGGGTTGATCGCGGCGTGCAGCGCCTTGATCTCGCCCATCATCTCTTCGTCGATGTGCAGGCGACCGGCGGTATCGACGATGACCACATCAATGAACTTGAGCTTTGCTTCTTTAATAGCGGCTTGCGCGATCTCGACCGGCTTCTGGCTCAGGTCGGACGGGAAGAAGGTCACGCCCACTTCGCCGGCAAGCATTTCCAGCTGCTTGATCGCTGCCGGACGGTAAACGTCCGCAGACACGACCATCACCGACTTCTTCTTGCGCTCTTTAAGGAAGCGCGCAAGTTTACCGGCAGTAGTGGTTTTACCTGCACCCTGCAAACCGGCCATCAACACGACAGCAGGCGGCACGGCGCTCAGGTTCAAGTCTTCGTTGGCCGCGCCCATCAGGCTTTCGAGTTCGGCCTGGACGATCTTCACGAACGCCTGGCCCGGGGTCAGGCTGCGTGACACCTCGGTGCCGACGGCACGTTCCTTGACCGAATTGACGAAGTCCTTGACCACCGGCAAGGCCACGTCGGCCTCGAGCAGCGCCATACGCACTTCACGCAGGGTGTCCTTGATGTTGTCTTCGGTCAGCTTGGCCTTGCCGGTAACATGGCGCAGCGTCTGCGAGAGACGGTCGGTTAAGTTTTCAAACATTGCGCGATCCTTTCAGGCCCTGTGTAGACCGGGATAATGGCGGCCCAGACCGGAATAAACATGTGCTCGGCGAGCCTGCGGCGTGGGCAGGTCGCGGATTATAGCGAAGACTGCGTCTGGCGGACACCTCGCACTTTCGTGTGATGAGGGTTCTATGCCAAACTCAGCGCCTTTCGGGCTTGCCTAACAGGATTTATGCTCCCCTTGTCACCCAGCTTGCTAACTACCCTCGCCGCCGCCTGCCTCTATGCCGCTGCGACCATCTATCAGGGCACTCGCCTGGCGTCCGGCGCCAAGGCGAACAAACGCCTGCTGGTCACGCTCGGCGTACTGGCCGTACTGGCCCACAGCGCCAGCCTGCTGACCCACCTGTTGACGCCGATCGGCCTGGGCCTGGATTTCTTCAGCGCCGCCAGCCTGATTGCTGCAGCGGTCATTGCCCTGACCCTGCTGGCCTGCTCGCGCATCCCGGTGGAGAACCTGCTGATCCTGCTGTTCCCGCTGGGCGCCGCCACGGTGCTGCTCGCGCAATTCGCCCCCGCCGGCACCGTGCAGATCATCGACGAAGCGCCGGGTATCCTGGCGCATATCCTGTTGTCGATCCTGGCGTACGGAATGTTCACCATCGCGGTGTTCCAGGCGTTGCTGCTGCTGGTCCAGGACCATCAGCTCAAGCACAAGCACCCCTCCGGCCTGATCAAGAACTTCCCGCCGCTGCAAACCATGGAAAGCCTGCTGTTCGGCTTCCTCTGGGCCGGCTGGACGCTGCTGTCGCTGTCGCTGATTTCCGGCTGGCTGTTCGTCGAGAACCTGTTTGCCCAGCACCTGGTGCACAAGACCCTGCTGGCCTGCCTGGCCTGGATCGTGTTCAGCGTGCTGCTGTGGGGCCGCAATCGTCTCGGCTGGCGCGGACACAAGGCCATCCGCTGGACCCTGGCCGGCTTCTGCCTGCTGATGCTGGCCTACTTCGGCAGCAAGCTGGTTCGTGAATACATTCTGCACATCTGACGGGCGGCAATAATGGACGACTTGCCCATAGGGCCGATGCTCGCAGTGATCGCCCTGCTGATTTTGTGGTCGGGGCTGTTCACCGCCATTGAAGTCGCGCAGCAACACCTGCTGGCCCAGCGCACCGCTTCGCGCTCGAGCGACAAGCCCGTGGCCAGGCTGAGCTTCGCACTCAACAGCCTGATCCTTTGTAATACCCTGTGCCGCGCGCTGGTGATGGTGATCAGCACCCTGCTGGCGATCTTCACCTGGGCCGAGAATGGCCCTTGGGCAGCGTGCCTCGGCGCGGGCGCGATCCTGCTGGTGTTCGCCGAATACCTGCCGCGCACCCTCGCCGTGCGTTATCCCGATGCCGTCCTGAGCCTGGGCAACACCTTGCTCGGCGCGCCGTTGAAAATCGTCTACCCAGTCGCCTGGCTGCTCAATGGCCTCAGCCAATTGCTGATGCGCCCGTTCGCCCGCAAAATCAAAGTGGTGCAGCAGAGCGAAGACGAAGCCACCTCGGATCGGCACGAAGACCAGGAACACGCATCCTGCCGCCCGCACGTGCTGGCGGGCATCCATGCGCTGGATAACATCACGGTCAACGACATCCTGGTGCCACGCAGCGATGTCGACGGGATCAACCTCGACGACGATCTCCAGGAGATCATCGAGCAGCTGCGCAACAACCGGCGCACACGCCTGCCGGTGTTCCACAGCGATATCAACCAGGTTGAAGCGGTGCTCAATACCCGGCAGATCCGCCATCTGCTGGCCGATGCCAGCCTGACGATCGAAGCGCTGCTGGCGGCCTGTCACGAGCCCTATTTCGTGCCGGAGAGCACGCCACTGCAGCTGCAACTGCTGAACTTCCACAAGCAACAGCGACGCTTGGGCATGGTGGTCGACGAATACGGCGAAGTGCTCGGCATCGTCACCCTGGAAGACATCCTCGAAGAAATCGTTGGCGAGTTTGAAAGCCAGCACAGCCTGGACAACCCCCACGTTCATCCACAGCCTGATGGCCGACTGATGATCGAAGGCGCCGCGTCGATTCGTGAGCTGAACAAGAGCCTGGGCTGGCACCTGCCCAGCGACGGGCCGAAGACGCTCAACGGCTTGGTAACCGAAGCCCTGGAGACCATTCCGGAGAGCTCGGTATGCCTGAAGATCGGCCGTTATCGGCTGGAGATTCTCGAGACCGAGGATAACCGCGTGACCCAGGTGCTGGTCTGGCACACCAGCTCGGTGCCTGCGGTCGTGCCCGTGCGCTAGATAACCAAAAAGATCGTCCGAAGGCTCGGGCCGCGATAGGACGATCTTTTTGCCTCTTGTTGAATCGTTAGCCACCTTCCTATAATCGAGCCGCTTACCCAAGCGCCGCCCCACCCCAGTGCTACCCGCACTCCGCGTTAAACCCACATCCCTGGGTGTTCAACCATAATAATTCGCTCCACTGGGGCACATGACTGTCAGGGATAAACGCATGACAACCAGCACGACTTACAGCGAAACCACGCCAGCACAACCCACCAACTCCGCCACCCGGGTGGCCACGGCGAGCTTTATCGGTACCGCCATCGAGTTCTACGACTTCTATGTCTATGCCACCGCTGCGGCGCTGGTGATCGGTCCGGTATTTTTCCCCCAGACCTCCGGCACTGCGCAAATGCTGTCGGCCTTCCTGACCTTCGGCATCGCCTTCCTGGCCAGGCCCCTGGGCTCGGCGCTGTTCGGCCATTTCGGCGACCGCATCGGGCGCAAATCGACCCTGGTGGCCTCGCTATTGCTGATGGGCGTGTGCACCACGCTGATCGGCGTACTCCCGGGCTACGCCAGCATCGGCGCCTGGGCGCCCATCCTGCTCTGCGTCCTGCGCTTCGGCCAGGGCCTGGGGCTTGGCGGCGAATGGGGCGGCGCAGCACTGCTGGCGACGGAAAATGCGCCCAAAGGCAAACGAGCCTGGTTCGGCATGTTTCCCCAACTGGGGCCTTCGATCGGCTTTCTTGCTGCCAACGGCCTGTTCCTGACCCTGGCGATGACCCTGAGCGACGAGCAGTTCCGCTCGTGGGGCTGGCGGATTCCCTTCCTGCTGAGTGCGGCACTGGTCATGGTGGGCCTGTATGTACGCCTCAAACTCCACGAAACCCCGGTGTTTGCCAATGCCATGGCGCGCCAGGAACGGGTGAAAATCCCCCTGGTGGAGCTGTTCAGCCAGTACTGGGCGCCGATGTTGCTGGGTGCCGGTTCGATGGTGGTCTGCTACGCACTGTTCTACATCTCGACCGTGTTTTCGCTGAGCTATGGCGTATCGACACTGGGCTACACCCGCGAAACCTTCCTTGCCCTGCTGTGCTTCGCCGTACTGTTCATGGCAGCCGCGACGCCGCTCTCTGCCTTGGCCAGCGACCGCTACGGGCGTAAACCGGTGTTGATTGTCGGCGGCGTGCTGGCGATTTTGTCGGGGTTTCTGATGGAACCGCTGCTGACCCAGGGTTCGACCTGGGGCGTTGCGCTGTTCCTGTGCATCGAGCTGTTTCTGATGGGCGTAACGTTTGCGCCGATGGGGGCGCTGTTGCCCGAGCTGTTTCCGACCCATGTGCGCTACAC
>NZ_JZRI01000057.1:0-27696 GCF_000952175.1 Pseudomonas sp. ES3-33
AGATGTGTATAAGAGACAGCTCTATTTCCAAGCTTGAGCAGGAGCGAATGAAATTGTTTGAAGAGATTCTGGTTTTGCAAAGCCCCGCATCTTAAAGTCGAATTTATTTTCGTGTCGCATGCAAGTAAAGCCCACAATCTGGTGGGCTTTACTTGTGTGCGGCATGCATGTCGTGTTGCGCGCGAGCGCAACCAGGCTTGGCTGTGCTGGCCCACTTACGAGTACGCGAAGGCGCCAGATCAAACATCCAAATGGATCAAGCCGCTGCAAACCGCTTATCCAGATAATCAATGATCACCTTGGACTCATACATCCAGGTGGTCTGCCCATTCTCTTCGATGCGCAGGCACGGCACCTTGATCTTGCCGCCTTGATCCAGCAGCGTCTGGCGATCCTGTTCGTTGTTCTTCGCATCGCGCAACGCAACCGGCACATTCAGGCGGCGCAGGGTGCGGCGGGTTTTCACGCAGAACGGGCAGGCGTGGAATTGATACAGGGTCAGGTCCCTGGCGGCGGAGTTGACCTTGGCCTGAACCTCGGCCGGGCGCTGCTTCTTGCCCGGGCGGGTGATGAAGTCGATGAAGATGATCAGTTGGCCAAGGCCGACACGAAGCGCTTTTACGAACACGGTACAAGCCTCACGGTGGGAATTGATAAAGGCGCGCAGCTTACCTGATTTTTGCCGGACGAAAAAAAACCGGCGATGAATGCCGGTTTTCTCCGTGTTGCGAATTACTTGATGAGGCTGAGGAATTCGCTGCGGGTCGCGGCGTTCTCACGGAACTCACCGAGCATCACAGACGTGATCATCGACGAATTCTGCTTCTCCACACCGCGCATCATCATGCACATGTGCTTGGCCTCGATCACCACTGCAACGCCCAGGGCGCCGGTGACTTCCATTACCGCGTCGGCGATCTGGCGGCTGAGGTTTTCCTGGATCTGCAGGCGGCGGGCGTACATATCGACGATCCGCGCGACTTTCGACAGCCCCAGCACCTTGCCACTCGGAATGTAGGCAACATGCGCCTTGCCGATGAACGGCAGCAGGTGATGCTCGCACAACGAGTAGAGCTCGATGTCCTTCACCAGCACCATTTCGCTGTTGTCGGAGCTGAACAAGGCACCATTGGTGACTTCTTCCAGCGTTTGTTCATAGCCGCGGCAAAGATACTGCATGGCTTTGGCGGCACGCTTTGGCGTGTCGAGCAGGCCCTCGCGGGATACGTCCTCGCCCAATTGGCCGAGAATCGCGGTGTAATTCTGTTCCAGGGACATGAAACTACCTGTGGGATTCTACGCAAAGGGCAAGGGTACGGTGGCGGACACGGCGCTGCAAGCGTGAAGCGACAGGTTTAATCGTCGCGACCTTCCATCATGGTGCGCTTGAGCATCACATAAACCGCTCCGGCACCGCCGTGTCGGGCCTGGCACGAGGTGAAGCCGAGCACTTGGGAATGCTGGCGCAGCCAGGTGTTGACGTGGCTTTTGATCATCGGGCGCTTGCCGTCCAGGCGCACGGCTTTGCCATGGGTGACGCGCACGCAGCGGATTTCGAATTTGGTGGCTTCGGCGAGGAAGGCCCACAGGGTTTCCCGGGCTTTTTCCACGGTCATGCCGTGCAGGTCGAGGCTGCCTTCAAAAGGGATCTGGCCGACCTTGAGCTTGCGCATCTGGCTTTCCTGCACCCCGTCACGGGCCCACATCAGCTCGTCTTCGGGGCCGACGTCGATCACGAACTGGTCGGACAGGCCGTCAACGGTGGTGGCATCGGTGCGCACGGTGGCGGCCTGGCGCAGCTTGGCGATCTGCGCGCGGTCAGCCTTGGGTTTGCCGGTTTCGGCGCGATCGTGCTTGATCGGCTTGACGCCTTGGATCGCACTTTTGAACAGGGAAAAATCGTCGTCTTGCATGTCAGCCTCCGCGAAGGGCGGCCAGTTTACCCAAGTCGGGGCTTGAGCCATAACAATTGAGGCCCGTCAGCAGGCGGGCCTTTGCATCAATCGTGTTTTTTCATCAGGTGCGGCGACATGTTCAGTTCCCGTGATTGCCGCGCGCGACGACGGCAGCGGCGCCACAACCATACGCCCAGGTACAAAACGAACAGCCCGACAGCCAGGATGATCGTCGAGCCCAATGGGCTTGCATTCAGTTCGCCGAGTGCGGGCGGGCGGCCGAGCAGGCTGGCAGCGCCGGCCATCGCGAGCAGCACGCCGCAGGTGGCCAGCAGCGCAGCGAATGCGGCACCAAAACGAAAACGCCAGTTGCTCTGGCCTTTGGGGCGCAGGCGCCGAGCGTCAAAACCATCGGATAACTTCATTCCGACCTTCCTCAATGGGTATCGGCCCTTCGACCGGGAGTTGACCGGGATGTTCCTGAGGCTAAGACAATTACAGCAAATGAGAGGCTTTTGCGGATGAGCGGCGATATGCACCGCTCGTCAGGCATCGGTCAAATCAGTTCGTGAGTCAGGGCGAGGGTGGCGAAGTTGTCCGCCATGATCGCCATTTCTGTCTGCTGCACGTGTTCGGCGCTGAGGACTGTGCCCTTGTAAGGCAGGTCGCGGGTGGCACAGGCGTCTTCGACGAGGGTGCAGCGAAAGCCCAGGTTTTTCGCCGCGCGTACGGTGGTGCTGACGCTGGAATGGCTCATGAAGCCGCATACGATCAGGTCCAGCGAGCCCAGATTCTGCAAGCGCTCCAGCAATTCGGTGCCGTGAAACGCGCTCGGCAGCAGTTTGCCGATGATGGTTTCGTCGGCCAGGGGCTCCAGGCCTGGAATGAATTCACCGCGTTCGCCCTGGGGGTCAAACAGACCACCCACGGTGCCAAGGTGACGCACATGCACGATCGGCCGGCCGGCGGCGCGGGCAGCGCTTACCAGTTGCTTGATGTTCGCGACGGCAGCATCCATGCCGTTCAGGGCCAGGGGACCACTGAGGTATTCCTTCTGGGCATCGATGATGACAAGGGTCGCATGACTCAGATTGGCTGCTGCATAACCGCGGCCGCTGAGTTGAAACATCGTTTTTGGAACGGACATTCTGGGGCTCCTTCGGGTGGGGCTTTTGCGACATTGTCCTCTGGCTGAGCGATTCTGTGAATCGCTACGATCGCAGATGCCGTCTTTACTGGCTTGCAGCCTTGTCATTACTCACAATTTGTTCATCGGCCTGGCGAAAAAACAGAAAAGTCCTACATTTGCCGGGATGTTTTTACGGCGTCGTCGCCAGGCGTTTTGGCTGGTAGAATCGCCAGTCGTTTTTTCAGAGAGTTTGCCCCCGTGATCACTTCCCGACTTCGTACCCTGCGCGACCATATCCGTTGGGCCGTCAGCCGCTTCCATGGGGAGGATCTGTTCTTCGGCCATGGGACCGACAACGCCTGGGACGAAGCTCGTCAACTGGTGTTGGGTGCATTGCACCTGCCGTGGGAAATGGCGGACAGCTACCTCGACTGCAACCTGGAAGAGGACGAGTTGGTCAACCTCCAGCGATTGCTCAAGCGGCGCATCGAAGAACGTATTCCCACCGCCTATTTGCTCGGTGAGGCCTGGTTCTGCGGCATGTCGTTCATCGTGGACGAACGCGTGCTGATCCCGCGCTCGCCGATCGGCGAGCTGATCGAAAAACGTTTCGAGCCATGGCTGGGCAGCGAGCCTGCACGAATCCTTGACCTGTGCACCGGTTCCGGCTGCATCGGGATTGCCTGCGCCTACGAATTCCAGAACGCTGAGGTGGTGCTGGCCGACCTGTCCTTCGAAGCGCTGGAAGTGGCCAACCAGAACATCGAGCGCCATGGCGTCGATGAGCGCGTGTACACGGTGCAGGGCGATGGGTTCGATGGGTTGCCAGGGCAGCGCTTCGACCTGATCGTGTCGAACCCGCCTTATGTCGATGCCGAAGATTTTGCCGACATGCCGGACGAGTACCAGCATGAGCCGGAACTTGGCCTGGCGTGCGGCGACGATGGCTTGAACCTGGTGCGCCGCATGCTCGCACAAGCCGGCGAGCATTTGACCGAGAAGGGTTTGCTGATTGTCGAAGTAGGCAACAGCCAGGTGCACGTCGAGGGGTTGTACCCGGAAGTCGATTTCGCCTGGCTGGACTTAGAGCGCGGTGGACACGGGGTGTTCATGTTGACGGCGCAGCAGTGCCGGGAGCATCAGGCGCTATTCGCGTCCCGCGTCTGACCCGAGGAAGCCATCGCTGGCAAGCCAGGCTCCCACAGGTTTTTGTGTCGTTCAGCCATTATCGCAACGACAGTAATCCTGTGGGAGCCTGGCTTGCCAGCGATGGCGGCACCATAGCCCCCAAGCCCTACCTGTGCGTAGCAATCCAGATCAACAACCCCGCCTGAAACACCGCAAATGCCACCAGGCATGAGATGGTAAAGCGCAGCGCCGTGTCCTCGCGCCGGTACTTGCTGACCTTTTCCTCGTGTTGCTTGAGTTTGACCTCCTGCTCGGCCAGGTTCTGCTCGGCCTGCTGGAGCATCTGCGCCGCCTCGAGAATCTCCACCACCTGCACCTTCTCGCTGTTCCACTGCGCCTTCAGGTCGCCGACCGGCACGTCCTTGACGCTGCCCTTGAGATGCTGGGCATCGGCATAGACCACTTCAAAACCGTGCCCCTTGAGGAACTCATCACGACGCAGGCGGGTGTCTTCGTTCAGCGCGTCCTTGTTATTGAGATCGCGGCCGTTGACCCTGTACCCGGGCCAGCGTTGCTTCAGCCAGGTGATGCCGTGGGTCGCCATGAAGCGACCGACGCCACGATTCATCGGTTCGATCTGCAAGCCGCTGTCGGGGCCGAAGTGCACGCTTTTGTCCTGGTGATCGACCCACACATCCAGCAGGTTCTGTTCCTTGCGCACTCGCTGGCCGGGCAGGGTGATGCTCATGCGCATCAGGCTGCGTTCCTTGTCATGACGTTCGGCGTAGCCGAATTCGACAAAGCGCAGCGGTCGCCCACCGGTGTTGCGATCAGTCTGCAGGGGAGCCAGGCGCAGCATCTGGCGATGCTCGGCGTGCACGTCCGCCCACGGCAGCTCGACCGCTGGGGGCGCGTCCTGTTCAGCTGCGGTGGCGGGTGAAGTCGGGGTGTCAGTCATAACGGCAAGGTCCTGTCCAAGCTCGGCGTGTCGCCAGGCTTATTGCTGGCGACACCGGCTTATCGGCCGTTTTCTGCAGGACTGGAGGGTCAATAGCGCTTAACTGGCACGAAGTCCGTCAATAAACCCGATGATGCGTGAGCCCAGCTCGGCGGCTAGCGGCAAATTCGGATCCTTGTACGACGCCAACTGGCGCTTCACGTCGTTGGGCACGATGCGCATCACGTGGTTCATGCCTTCAATCAGTGCCAGTTCGGCGTCCGGCTTGGCCGCCTTGAGCAGCTTGGCGTCACCGACGCCGACCTGGATGTCGTTACTGCCCTGGATGATCAGCGCCGGCATCGCAAGCTTGGCGAACGCCGCTGCCGGATCCTGGCGAAACAGTGAGATCAGGTACGGCTGCACGCTCGGGCGGAAAATCACCTGCAGTTGCGGCGGCACGTTGTCGTCGGTGTGGCCGGCCTTGAGGCTGTCGAGCAATTCGTTGGCGCGCAACATCAAGGGCGCAGGCAGACGGTTGCTCAATTGCTGGCGCAGTACCTGGTCAATTGGGCGAGCGCTGCCGGACATGGAAATCACGGCTGCGGCATCGACATGGGGCGCGGCGAGGCTGGCGATCAAGGCACCTTCGCTGTGCCCCAGCAGAATCAACTGGCCGAATCGCGGGTCAGCCTTGAGCTTGCGCCCCCACGCCTGGGCGTCGGACACGTAGCCCTCCACTGATAGATTGCGCTCGTCCGGGGTGGCGGGCAGGCTCGCGGCAACGCCGCGCTTGTCGTAGCGCACGCTGGCGATGTTGTGTTTGGCCAGCACCCAGGCCAGGCGCTTGAGGCTGTCATTTCGCCCGCCGTCGGGGTTGTTGCCGTCGCGGTCGGTCGGGCCGGAGCCGGAAATGATCAGCACCACGGGCACGGGGGTGTCGGACTTAGGCAACAACAACGAACCAAACAGTTCGCCGCTGCCGGTGTCCAGCGAGATGGGACGTTGCAGGACAGTGGCCTGCACAAATCCGGTAAACAAGGTAAGGCTCAAGGCTAGAACTCGCAGCATCATCACGCCATCATTCACAAAGGTGCCGGTTGGACTCGCGGGCACCCATAAGGTTCGAGGATGAACTACTTGGGTAGCCTGCGTATACTGGCGCGCATTACGTATTCACGTTCAATTCACGGAGCGTCCTGCATGTCCGGCAATACCTACGGCAAGCTGTTCACTGTCACCACCGCTGGCGAAAGCCATGGTCCGGCGTTGGTCGCCATTGTCGACGGCTGCCCGCCGGGCCTGGAAATTTCCCTGGAGGATTTGCAGCGCGACCTCGATCGCCGCAAACCCGGCACCAGCCGTCACACCACGCAACGTCAGGAAGCCGATGAGGTGGAAATCCTTGCTGGCGTGTTCGAAGGCCGCACCACCGGTTGTGCCATCGGCTTGTTGATTCGCAACACTGACCAGAAGTCCAAGGACTACTCGGCGATCAAGGATCTGTTCCGTCCGGCCCACGCCGACTACACCTATCACCACAAATACGGCGAGCGCGATTACCGCGGTGGCGGCCGCAGTTCGGCTCGTGAAACCGCGATGCGCGTAGCGGCCGGCGCGATCGCAAAAAAATACCTGGCGACCCAGGGCATCGTCATTCGGGGCTACATGAGCCAGCTGGGCCCGATCGAGATTCCGTTCAAGACCTGGGATTCGGTGGAAGACAACGCCTTCTTCAGCCCCGACCCGGACAAGGTGCCCGAGCTTGAGGCCTACATGGACCAGTTGCGCCGCGATCAGGATTCGGTCGGCGCGAAGATCACCGTGGTCGCTGAAGGTGTGATGCCAGGCCTGGGCGAGCCGATTTTCGACCGTCTTGACGCCGAGCTGGCCCATGCGCTGATGAGCATCAACGCAGTCAAGGGCGTGGAAATCGGCGCCGGTTTCGCCAGCGTCGCCCAGCGAGGCACCGAACACCGCGACGAAATGACCCCCGAAGGTTTCCTCAGCAATAACGCCGGGGGCATTTTGGGCGGCATTTCCTCCGGACAGCCGATCGTTGCGCACCTGGCGTTGAAGCCGACATCCAGCATTACCACGCCAGGCCGTTCGATCGACGTCCACGGCAACCCGGCGGATGTGATCACCAAGGGCCGTCACGACCCGTGCGTGGGCATCCGCGCCACGCCGATTGCCGAAGCGATGATGGCCATCGTGCTCATGGATCACCTGCTGCGCCACCGTGGGCAGAACGCCGATGTGCAAGTAAGCACGCCGGTGCTGGGTCAGCTTTAATGGCTGGCCTCAAGGCCGCTGCTGTCTGATGACGACAGCGGCACTCCCGTACTGGCGGCTTTCCAGTTTTTATCTGTTCTATTTCGCCTTGCTCGGTTCGACGGCGCCGTTTCTGGCGCTGTACTTCGATCACCTGGGGTTTTCCAGCGCGCGCATCGGCGAGCTGGTGGCCATCCCGATGCTGATGCGGTGCGTGGCGCCCAATATCTGGGGCTGGCTGGGTGACTACAGCGGCCGACGCCTGGCGATCGTGCGCTTCGGTGCGGTCTGCACGCTGCTTTCGTTCTCGCTTATTTTCGTCAGCAAGACCTACGCCTGGCTGGCCATGGTCATGGCCTTGCACGCGTTCTTCTGGCACGCGGTGCTGCCGCAGTTCGAAGTCATCACCTTGGCGCACTTGAAAGGCCAGACCTCGCGCTACAGCCAGGTCCGTTTGTGGGGCTCCATCGGTTTTATCATCACCGTCGTCGCGCTGGGGCGCTTGTTCGAGTGGTTGAGCCTGGATATTTATCCGTTGGCGCTGGTGCTGATCATGGCCGGGATCGTGATCAGCAGCCTGTGGGTGCCCAATGCCGAGCCGGTGCAAAGTGAACGCATCGCCGGCGACGGTTTTCTGCAACAGCTGCGCAGCCCGGGCGTCCTGGCGTTTTACGCCTGCGTGGGCCTGATGCAACTGAGCCATGGCCCTTATTACACCTTCCTCACCCTGCACCTTGAGCAGTTGGGCTACAGTCGTGGACTGATCGGCATGCTCTGGGCATTGGGGGTGGTGGCCGAAGTCCTGATGTTCCTGGGCATGAGCAAGATTCTTGCGCGGTTCTCCGTGCGCCGGGTGCTGCTGGCGAGTTTCCTGCTGGCGGCGCTGCGATGGGTGCTGCTGGGCTCGTTCGCCGAATATGTGTGGGTGCTGCTGTTTGCCCAGGTGCTGCACGCGGCTACCTTCGGCAGTTTTCATGCCGCTGCCATCCAATTCGTGCAACGTAGTTTCGGTGCGCGCCAGCAAGGGCAGGGCCAGGCGTTGTACGCAGCCCTGGCTGGCACTGGCGGCGCATTGGGTGCGCTGTACTCCGGCTACAGCTGGAATGCCCTCGGGGCCACGTTCACCTTTAGTATCGCCAGTCTCGCAGCCTTCGCCGCTGCCGTTATCATAGCCACACGCATGCAAGAGGACCGGCCATGAGCCTTACCCGTGAACACCTCGCCCAGGAAATCATTGATGCCGGGCGTTTTCTGCATGGCCGCGGCTGGTCGCCGGCCACCAGCAGCAACTATTCGACCCGTCTGTCGCCCACCGAGGCGCTGCTGACCGTGTCCGGCAAGCACAAAGGCCAGTTGAGCCTGAACGATGTACTGGCAACCGACCTGTCGGGCAACAGCCTGGAACCGGGCAAGAAACCCTCCGCCGAAACCCTGCTGCACACCCAGCTTTATAGCTGGCGCGGGGACATCGGCGCGGTGCTGCACACCCATTCGGTGAACGCCACGGTGCTGTCGCGCCTGACGCCGCAAGCCTTCATCGAGTTCGAAGATTACGAACTGCAAAAAGCCTTCAGTGGCGTATCGACCCACGAATCCCGGGTGCGCGTGCCTGTCTTCGACAATGACCAGGACATTGCGCGCCTCGCCGCCAAGGTTCAGCCTTGGCTGGAGGCGCACCCTGATTGCGTGGGTTACCTGATTCGCGGCCACGGCCTGTACACCTGGGGCGCGCGCATGAGCGACGCGTTGCGGCAGATCGAGGCCTTCGAATTTTTGTTTGAGTGCGAGTTGAAGATGCGCTCGCTCTCCAACCGTAACGCATGAACCGTTAAGGAGTTGCCCTGATGAGCAGCCTGTCCGTTTACCACGTCTCAAGCCCTGACATTCCGAACAAGGTGCTGACCCATTTCGAAGACATCGCCTCGACCCTGGCCGAGCAGGGCGTGCGCTTCGACCGCTGGCAAGCGGCGGCGAAGATCCAGCCCGGCGCCAGCCAGGAAGAAGTGATCGCGGCGTACCAGGAGCAGATCGACAAGCTGATGACCGAACGAGGCTACGTGACGGTCGACGTTATCAGCCTCAACAGCGATCACCCGCAGAAGGCCGAATTGCGCGCCAAGTTCCTCGACGAACACCGGCATGGCGAAGACGAAGTAAGATTTTTCGTCGCCGGCCGTGGATTGTTTACCCTGCACATCGACGATTACGTCTACGCCGTGCTGTGCGAGAAGAACGACCTGATCTCGGTGCCGGCCGGTACCCCGCATTGGTTCGACATGGGCGAACATCCGCACTTCGTGGCAATCCGCCTGTTCAATAACCCTGAAGGCTGGGTGGCCAACTTCACCGGCGAAGACATCGCCAATCGCTTCCCGCGACTCGAGGACTGAGCCGATGCCGATCAAAGCAATCCTCACCGACATCGAAGGCACCACCAGCGCCGTGAGCTTTGTGTTCGACGTACTGTTTCCCTATGCGGCCAGGCACCTGCCGGATTTCGTACGGCAACAGGCCGGGCGCGCCGATGTGGCCGAGCAATTGGACGCAGTGCGCCAGGACAGCCATGAGCCGCAGGCGGATGTCGAGCGTGTCATCGAGATACTCCTGGGCTGGATTGCCGAAGACCGCAAGGCCACGCCGTTGAAGGCGTTGCAAGGGATGGTCTGGGAGCAGGGGTACAAGGCAGGGCAGTTGCAGGGGCATGTGTACCCGGATGCTGTTGAAGCGCTCAAGGCGTGGCATCAGGCGGGTTTTCAACTTTTTGTTTATTCGTCAGGCTCGATTCAGGCGCAGAAGCTGATTTTCGGTTGCTCGGAGGCAGGGGATTTGTCGCCGTTATTCAGCGGTTACTTCGATACGACCTCGGGGCCAAAGCGTGAGGCGCAGTCTTACCAGCGCATCACTCAGGCGATTGGCCTTGAAGCGGCGCAAATTCTGTTTCTGTCGGATATCGTCGAAGAACTGGACGCGGCGCGGGAAGCCGGTATGGCCACCTGCGGCCTGGCACGTGAAGGCGGGACGCTGACTGGTCACCAGACTGTCGACAGCTTCGCGAGCATCGATCCGACCAGATACTAAACAGTCTCCGAATAGACTATGGACTGTAGGAGCGAGCTTGCTCGCGATGGTCGTCAACGATGACGCGGGAAGCCTGAGTGGCCAAGGCGCCTGGTAGTTTTTCGCGAGCAAGCTCGCTCCTACAGGGGCGCGTCTCAGGAATCAGGCAGGGGCGTGTTAAGCCTTACAAACTTCAGAAACAACTCAGGCCGTGAAGCGAAAGCTCTCACGGCCTGACTGTTTGCAGCCCTGCGACAATTTACGCCGAATGATAAGTCGGCAGAGCGAACCGTTGCTGGCTTTGCAGCATCGAAATCTGTGGCAACTCGCTGGCTTGCTCAGCCAGGTCACGACGGATCGCGCTGATCACCCAGGACAACTGGTCGCCAGCATGCAGTTGCTGGTAGGAAATCGAGCGTTTGAAGACTTTGCCTTCCTGACTGCGCAGTGTCAGCAGGATGCCGCCGTCGGGGCGTGGCTGAGTGTTCACTTCGAAGTTGGAGAACAGGGAGGTAAATTTTTCTTGGATCAGGCTCATGTCTATCAGCTCCGTTAGCACTTGATTGGCAAGCATGGAGAGGTAGTTGCACCCTTTGTGCCAGCATTTGAAAATAATAAAAACCCTTACAAATCAATAAGATAAAAAATAAGCCAATTTTTGCTTTCGTGCAATCTGCATGAAAGGCCATCGTGCATCCTGCATTTTGCGAGATTCGTTCGGTTTCAATGGAACCAATCGCAAAAACCGGGCTCACGTTGTCGCCGGTCTGTTGTGCGGATACAAAACATTGCAAAAACTGCGTGTACAGCCCCTGAATCACTCACGTACTTTCGGCCACCACCCGACAATAAAAAGATCGAACGGGAGCAACGATGAGCCGCGCGCTGAACGACACGATTACCTGGGGCATGATGCTGCGCAAACTGCCCACCATCGCCAAGGCCCTGCCACGAGTGGTCCGGGGCATGAAGGCTGCCAACGTCAAGGATCCAACCCAGTCCTGTGGCCTGGGCTGGAGCTTCGAGCAAGCGACGTTGCGCAATCCCGACGGCCCGGCATTGCTTCAGGGCGATGTGCTCCTGACCTACGCCCAGGTGAACGAGTGGGCCAATCGCATGGCTCACCATTTGAGCGCGCAGGGCATCCGCAAGGGTGATGTGGTGGCGGTGTTCATCGAGAATCGTCCGGAACTGCTGGTGACTATCCTGGCGGTGGCCAAGACGGGTGCGATCAGCGCGCTGCTCAATACCTCGCAAACCCGTGACACCCTGGTGCACAGCCTGAACCTGGTAGCGCCTGCGGCGATCATTGTCGGCGAAGAACTGGTGCCGGCGTTCTCCGCTGTTCGCGAGCGCGTGGCGCTGGAGCCTGCCCGCACCTGGTTCGTAGCCGATCAGGACACCTGCCGGCACCCGGGCATTGCGCCCGATGGTTTCATCAACATGATGGCGGCCATCGCCGACAGCCCAAGCGCAAACCCGGTGACCAGCCAGCAGGTATTCTGCGACGATCCCTGCTTCTACATCTACACCTCAGGCACCACCGGGTTACCCAAGGCCGGGGTGTTCAAGCACGGTCGCTGGATGCGCAGTTCCGCCAGTTTTGGCACGATCGCGCTGAACATGAGCCCGGACGATATCGTCTACTGCACCCTGCCGCTGTACCACGCCACCGGGCTGTGTGTGTGCTGGGGCTCGGCCATCAGTGGCGCCTCAGGTTTCGCCATTCGCCGCAAGTTCAGCGCCAGCCAGTTCTGGGATGATGTGCGCAAATACCGTGCGACCACCCTCGGCTATGTCGGTGAACTGTGTCGCTACCTGGTCGATCAGCCGCCCACTGCCCAAGACAGCCGGCACCGGGTCACCAAGATGATCGGCAACGGCCTGCGCCCCGGCGCCTGGGCTGAATTCAAGACCCGCTTTGCGGTGCAGCACATCTGCGAGCTGTACGCTGCCAGTGACGGCAATATCGGTTTCACCAACGTTCTCAACTTCGACAACACCGTAGGTTTTTCCCTGATGTCCTGGGAGCTGGCTGCCTACGACCACGACAGTGGCCAGCCTCTGCGTGACGCCAAGGGGTTCATGCGCAAGGTTGCCAAAGGCGAGCAAGGGTTGCTGCTGGCGAAAATCGACGACAAGGCGCCACTGGATGGCTACACCGACGCGCAGAAGACCGCAAAGGTGGTGCTGCACGACGTGTTTGAAAAGGGCGACCGTTACTTCAATACCGGCGACCTGTTGCGCAACATCGGCTTCGGTCACGCCCAGTTTGTCGATCGACTGGGCGATACCTATCGCTGGAAAGGCGAGAACGTCTCGACCACCGAGGTGGAAAACATCCTGCTGCAGCATCCGAATATTTCCGAGGCGGTGGCCTACGGGGTGGAAGTACACAACACCAATGGCCGTGCCGGCATGGCCGCGATCACCCCGGCCGAATCCCTGGCGACCCTGGATTTCAGTGAGCTGCTGGCATTCGCTCGCGAACAGATGCCCGCGTATGCCGTACCGTTGTTCCTGCGGGTGAAGGTGAAAATGGAAACCACCGGCACCTTCAAGTACCAGAAGACC
Source organism: Pseudomonas sp. ES3-33 (assembly GCF_000952175.1). Lineage (NCBI taxonomy): Bacteria > Pseudomonadati > Pseudomonadota > Gammaproteobacteria > Pseudomonadales > Pseudomonadaceae > Pseudomonas > Pseudomonas sp. ES3-33. Next base: position 12,995 of record NZ_JZRI01000057.1, read on the forward strand.
CGCCTCAAGGACGAAGGGTTTGACCCCGGTAAAACCGGTGACGATCCCATCTATGCCTGGTTGCCGGGAACTCACACCTATGTGCAGGTGACTGAACAGGTGCTGGCCGAGATTCATGATGGCAAACACCGTTATTGAATCTGGCTATGACCCTTGATCAGAAAAAAGAAGTGACAGTCTCCAGGCTGCTCGGGAAACTGTCGCCCTTTGCACCTACACAGAAAGTGGAGCCACCATGTCAGACCAAAGCCGCCAGATGACCCCCGAAGAAGCCGCTGAATTCGCCGAACAGGTATTCAACAAGGCGCGCGAGGGCGATGCGGCCATGATGGCCGCATTGCTGTCCAAAGGCCTGCCGCCGAACTTGCGCAACCACAAGGGTGACACCCTGTTGATGCTTGCGGCCTACCATGGCCATGTCGACACGGTGAAAGTGCTGCTCGAGCACAAGGCCGACCCGGAAATCCGCAACGACAATGGCCAGAGCCCGATCGCCGGCGCTGCGTTCAAGGGCGATCTGGCGGTGGTCAGCGCGTTGGTCGACGGTGGCGCGCAAGTCGAAGGCTCATCCTTCGACGGCCGTACCGCGCTGATGATGGCGGCCATGTTCAACCGAGTTGCCATCGTCGACTATCTGATCAGCAAAGGCGCTGATCCGAAAGCCAAGGATGCCAACGGCGTATCGGCGCTGGATGCTGCGAAGACGATGGGCGCAGTGGACACCACGGCGCAGCTGGAGAAGTTGCTGAGCTAATGGCTCAAGCCGGTTGAAAAACCCGTGGCGAGCGAGCCAGCTCGCCACGGGGCTGTGACAGATTCCAGTTTATTCAGTAAACCCAGACCTCAACCCGCCGATTCCTGATCCGTCCCTCATCCGCGCTGTTCGCCGCCACCGGCATCTGCGCGCCAAAACCGCGGATTTCGCGCAGCACCACACCGCGCTTGGCCAGCTCGCGCCGCACGGCCATGGCCCGCAGCTTCGACAACAGGTCGGCGCGTGCAGGGTCAGTCTTGGCATCGCCAAATCCCACCAGCGTCACCTGCCGATCGGCCTTGTCGCGCTGGTTTATATAGTCCAGCACTCGCGACAGGTCCTGGCGCGCCTTGTTGTCCAGGGTGGCACTGCCTTCTTCAAAGCGAAAATTCACGGTCAGACGCTGCGCATGTCGGCTGAGGGTTTGATACTCCTCTGGCATCAACGCATTGGGGCTTACCGACATGGCCTGGACGGTCTGCGCGATAAACCCGTTGGCTGCGACAATCTCCTGGCCCTGACTGCCCTGGGCGAATTTCACCAACGCCTGTGCCCAGGGATTATTGCCTCTGGGCGGCAGGTAAAGGAACAGTCGACGTGACAGCGGATAGTCTTCGGTGGCGATCAGATTGTTCAGTGGCAGCATCGCCTGGGAAGCACCGTCGGCAATCGCCACGGCTTTGGCCTGGCGCACGTACGGCAAACCGATAAAGCCGATGCCCTGAGGGTCCTGGCTGACGGCGTCCGACAATTGCTCGCTGGACTCGAAGCGTTGTGCGCTGGCGCTCAGGGTTTTCCCACGACCGTTGAGGACCAGTTCCTTCAAGGTGTCGTAAGTGCCGGAGTGATCATCGCGCGCATAAAGATGGATCGTCCCGCCGCTGCCACCGACTTCTTCCCACGTCCTGATGTCACCACTGAAGATGCGCGCCAGTTGATCGGTGGTCAGTTGTTTCAGCGGGTTATCCGGATGCAGGATGATCGCCAGGCCGTCGATTGCAATGACCTGCTCGGCACCGGCACTCTTCAGGTCGCCCAGGGATTGCAGGCTGGCGAGTTCGCTGTCCTTGATCGGGCGCGAGGCGGCGGCGAGGTCGGCAGAGGCGCTTTGCAGCGCAGTGAAGCCGGTGCTGGAGCCGTGCGCGGCGATCTCGACCTCCACCCGACGCCCCTCGACGGTTTCGCCGACGACGCGCACTTCGTTGGTCTTGCCTGGCGCTTCGCGATGAACCTTGAGCACACCTTGTTCGCGCAGCAGCCCTTCGACCAGCGCCGGGCCCAAGGCTGCGCCGATGGTGTTGGAACCCTGGATGCGTAACACCGGGCCGTGCTCGGGCAGGGGTAACGCAACCGCCAACGCCGATACGGGCGTGACAACGCCCAGCAGCAACAGGAACAAAACGCGCAGCAGCATGCTGGCACCCTACAAGAGCAAAGGAAGTGCCCGCAGATTAAGTCAGTAGGGTTTCATAAAGATGACAGCTCAAAAGATCGCAGCGTGCGCAGGAGATGTGTAGGAGCTGTCGAGTGAAACGAGGCTGCGATCTTTTAAATATCAACTCAACTCAAGCCAGATCGGCGCATGATCCGACGGTTTTTCCATCCCGCGCAATTCATAGTCCACACCCGCATCCTTCACCCGTGGCAACAAGCCATGGGACGCCATGATCAGGTCGATCCGCAGCCCACGCTTGGGTTCATCCTCAAAGCCACGGCTACGGTAATCGAACCAGCTGAAGCGATCAGTCACGTGCGGGTTCAGGTGCCGGAAGCTGTCCACCAGCCCCCAGTTCTTCAACCGCGCCATCCACTCACGCTCTTCCGGCAGGAAGCTGCACTTGCCGGTCTTCAACCAGCGCTTCATGTTGTCCGGCCCGATGCCGATGTCGCAGTCTTCCGGGGAGATGTTGACGTCACCCATGACTACAACCGGCTGCTCATTGCTGAACTGACTTTCCAGCAGTTGCTGCAAGTCATTGTAGAAGCGTTCCTTGGCCGGGAACTTGGTCGGGTGATCGCGGCTTTCACCTTGTGGGAAGTAGCCGTTCATGATCGTCACCGGCACGCCGTTGGCATCAGCGAACTTGCCCCAGATGAATCGGCGCTGGGCGTCTTCGTCATCGGTGGCGAAACCTTTGTGCAGCTCCAGGGGTTCCTGGCGAGAGAGCAGGGCCACACCGTAGTGGCCTTTTTGCCCATGGAAATACACGTGGTAGCCCAGCGCTTGCACGTCGGCCAGCGGGAACTGGTCATCGTGGACCTTGGTTTCCTGCAGCCCGATCACGTCGGGCTGATGCTTCTCAATCAGCGCCGCCAGCTGATGCGGGCGAGCACGCAGCCCGTTGATGTTGAAGGAGACGATCTTCATGGTCGGCAGTCCTGGCGCAAAAGGGCGATGCTAACTGACATGCCTTCGAGGGGCCAGCCGTTGGTGTGTTTTCGGCTGTACTTGTCCATCCCGCGGCTCGCAGGTCGGCGAGCCCCGCGCACACCTGCGATTCACTTGGTCTATACCTTGTTAGACCCTGCGCACCTGCTGTTTTCAAACCAGCAAGGAACTGTGCCGGCACCCAGAGGCTCGTACCAACAAGAGCGCCGCCATTTTGAGCGGTGCCCCGGGGAGATTTGCCGTTATGCCCGAAACCTCGACCGCCATTGCCGATATCCACATGCTCGACAGTGGCTATTCCCGCGAAGCCCGCTCGTTGCTTTACCAGGCCTACCGCCACGAGCCGACGTTCAGCTATCTGTTCGAAGCCGAACGTCCCGGCTACGAGCAGCGAGTGCGCGCCACCGTGCGCGAGCTGGTCAAGCAGCATTTCCTCCAGGACTTGCCCGCCATCGGCCTGCTGGTCAACGACCGCCTGATTGGCATCGCCCTGATCGCGCCGCCGCAACGTCGCCTGGGGATCACCGAAAGTTGGGCATGGCGTTTGCGCATGGTCCTGAGTACCGGGTTTCGCTGCACCCGCCGCTACCTGGAATACCACGATGCGGTCATGGCGTGCGTGCCGTCCGACTCGGTGCACCTGCTGCCCTTGCTGGGTATTCATCCGCAATTTCAGGGCAAGCACTTCGGCGAACAATTGTTACAGGCTGTGCACAACTGGTGCGCCGTCGATGAGCACTCCCAGGGCGTTGTGCTGGACACCGGCAACCCGCGTTACCTGGAATTTTACAAGCGCCAGGGCTATGAGGAGATCGGTGAAGTGGCTATTGGCCCGGTACGTGAGCACGTATTTTTTCACGCCAACCCCCAGGTCCTGCAAACCGCCACCGCATAAAGGACGAACTTTGCGCGCAAACCAGGCTCTATCACGCTCCCAAGCTCGTGATAGCATCCGCGCCTATGAAGTTTCCAGGAAGAATTACCAGTAGCGTGCTGATGCTGATAACCAGCTGCACAGCGCTGGCGCAAAGTGAATTGGATGTGCGGGTCAAACCGTCCAACGATGAACTCAAGGCCAATATAGAGGGCTATATCGGCAGCCTCGGCGATCGTGACGAAGAAGCCTTGTTGCGCTTCAGCCGCGGTGCCGAGGAGCAGGCGCGCAAGGCTGCCCAGGCCCTGGGTTATTACCAGCCGCAGATCGAGACGGACGTGAAGGGCGGCAAGAGTCCACGGCTGATTCTCAACGTCGATCCCGGTGAGCCGATTCACCTGCGCAATGTCACTATTCGAGTCGAAGGACCGGCGGCGTCGCTGAGATCCTTTCGTGTTCCCAAAAGTGCGGCGCTGAAAACCGGCGCAGTGCTCAACCATGGCAATTACGAAGACGCCAAGCGCCTGATCCAGAACCAGGCGTCGCGTTTCGGTTTTTTCAGTGGGCATTTTTCCCGCCAGACTCTGTCGGTCGACCCGAGGGCGGGCGTAGCCGATATCGATCTGGTCTACCAGAGCGGCCCGCGTTACTCCCTGGGCAAGGTCAATTTCGAGGGCGACACGCCATTCGACGAAGATTTGCTCAGGCGCATGGTGCCCTTCAAGGAAGGCGCTCCGTACGACTCCGAGCTGATCGCCGAACTCAATCAGGCGATGCAGTCCAGTGGCTATTTTGAAAGTGTGCGGGTCGATGCAGCCCCCACCGCTTCGACAAACAATGTGATCCCGGTCGACGTCAAGCTCGACACCCGCAAGCCGCGCACCATGGGGCTGGGCCTGGGTTATTCGACCGACGTCGGCCCGCGGGTCAAGGCCAACTGGACGCGTCACTGGGTCAATCCCCAGGGCCACAGCTACGGCTGGGAAACCGAAATATCGGCACCCCGGCAGAACGTCGGGATTTTCTACGACATCCCCCTGGACCCGCCCCTGACGGACAAGCTGCGTTTCGCTGGCGGCTACCAGAGCGAAGAAATCGCCGACAAGGACTCACTCAGCAAGCTGCTGACCATAGGTCCCGAGTGGCACAGCAAGTTGCCCAGCGGTTGGCAGCGCGTGGTGTCGCTGAAGTGGCAGCGCGAGGAATATCGACTCGGCGACGACTCGGGCCTCAGTACCCTGTTGATGCCCGGGGTCAGTTATTCCTATTTGAAAAGCGACAACCGCATCGACCCGCACAACGGCTATCGCCTGCAATTCGAGACCAAGGTGGCCAAGGAGGGATTGGGCTCGGACAACAACCTGCTGTACGGCACGGCGCTGGTCAAAGGCCTGACCACGGTATTCGACAAACACCGCTTCCTTGGCCGGGTCCAGGTTGGCGGTAGCGCCACCAACGGCTATAAGTCGATACCACCGTCGCTGCGGTTCTTCGCCGGTGGTGATCAGAGCGTACGTGGTTACGACTATCAGAGCCTGTCCCCGGAAAACTCCGAGGGCGACCGGATTGGTGGCCGGTACATGGTCACCGCCAGTGCCGAGTACCAATACTCGGTCGCCGAAAAATGGCGGGTGGCGACCTTTGTGGATCAGGGCAACTCCTTTAATAAGCTCGAATTGCCGAACCTCAAGACCGGCGTCGGTATCGGCGTGCGCTGGATCTCGCCAGTGGGGCCGATCCGCCTTGACCTGGCCCACGCGCTGGATGACGAGGGTGGCGTTCGACTGCACTTTTCCATGGGGCCCGAGTTGTGAATCGTGGTTTGAAGATAACGCTGCTGGCCATGCTCGGCCTGTTGCTGCTGATTATTCTGGCTGTCTCCACCGTGCTTGGGACGGCGGCGGGCAGTCGCTGGGCGCTGGGTTTCGTGCCGGGCTTGAGTGTGGACAATTTCCAGGGTCGCCTGGGCGGTCAATGGAGCGCCGATCATCTGGTATGGCAGCAGGACAGCAGCCGGGTTGAGTTGAACAAGGCGATCTTCGCCTGGTCACCCGGTTGCCTGGCCCGCCGGACCCTGTGCATCGAGCAGTTGCAGGCCGAGCAGGTCAGCCTGCAGTTTCCACCGGGCACCGACCAAGACAGCAGCGGGCCAATCAGCCTGCCTGACCTGGACCTGCCGCTGGCCATCGAGCTGGGTGATGTCAAGGTCGGGAGCCTGCTGTTCAACGGCAGCGAAGAGCTCAGGGGCTTGCAACTGGCCGCACACTGGACCGCCCAGGGCTTGAAGATTGACTCGGTCAAGCTGCAGCGCGACGAACTGAGCCTGAATCTGTCCGGCCTGCTGCAACCCAGCGGCAACTGGCCACTGACCGCTGAAGGCCACCTGACGTTGCCCGCGCCTGGCACCGGTCCTTGGGCCCTGGCCCTGAAAATCGACGGAGACCTGCTCAAAACCCTCAACCTCAAGGCCGACAGCAGCGGCTATCTGAACGGGCAGTTGACGGGTGAACTGCAGCCGCTGGTGGAGAACCTGCCGGCCAAGGTGCGCATTACGGCGGACGGCTTCAAGGCCAGCGCCGTTCTTCCGGATACCCTGCAACTCAATCAGCTTGAACTCTCGGGCGCCGGTGACCTGAAAAACGGCTACCAGCTCCTCGGCACGGCTACGCTGCCGGCGGAACAAGGCCCGGTCGCCCTGGCGCTGCAAGGCAAGGTCGACGCTCAGGGCGCGCAGATTGCCGGTCTGGACCTGAGCGCAAACGACAAACAGTACCTCAAACTCACCGGCCAGCTGGACTGGAGCAAAGGCCTGAGCGCCGATGCCAAGATCGACTGGCTGGACTTCCCCTGGCACCGCGTCTATCCGCTGATCGATGAGCCACAAGTGGCATTGCGCAGCTTCAACGGCGAAGTCTCCTACACCGACGGCAAATACCTGGGGCACTTCAAGGCTGCGCTGGATGGCCCGGCCGGTGCCTTCAGCCTGCAGAGCCCGTTCGCAGGCGACCTGACTAAAATCTACCTGCAGCAAATCCAGCTGGAAGCAGGGCAGGGCAAGGCCCAGGGCCACCTGAACCTGCAATTTGCCGATGGCATCGCCTGGGATACCGCGCTGGATCTGTCGGCAATCGATCCGGCGTACTGGGTCGCGGAGCTGCCGGGCACGTTGGCCGGCCCGCTGCGCAGTACTGGCGAGATGAAAAATGACAAGCTCAGCCTCAACGCCGACCTCGACCTCAAGGGCAAGCTGCGTGGTCAACCTGCGGTCATCCAGGCCAAGGCCGATGGCGCCGGCGAGCAATGGAACCTCAGTGCCTTGCAGATTCGCCTGGGCGACAACAGCATCAATGGCAAGGGCAGCCTGCAGCAGAAACTCGCCGGCCAGATCGATATCAAGATGCCGCGTCTGGCGCAGCTGTGGCCACAACTGCGCGGCCAGCTCAATGGCCGGATGGACGTCGCCGGTACACTCAAGGCGCCACAAGGCAAACTCGGCCTGCAAGGCACTCAGCTGGCTTTCCAGGACAATCGTTTGCAAAGCCTGAACCTGGACGCGACCTTGGACAGTGCGCAGCGGGCGAAAATCGATCTCAAGGGCAGCGGCATCCGGGCCGGTGATACCGCGCTGGGCACGCTCACTGCCAGCGGTCAGGGTGACATCAAGAATCAGAAACTCAGCCTTGCCCTGCAAGGGCCGCAGCTCAAGCTCGCCCTCGGTCTGGACGGCGCGCTGGACCAAGGCAACTGGCGCGGACGCCTGGCCACTGGTGATATCCAGGCCGGCGGCCAGGACTGGAGGTTGCAGGGCCCGGCGAAGCTTGAACGCCTGGCCGACGGTAAAATCAACTTCGGCGCCCATTGCTGGCGGTCCGGCCCGGCCAGCCTGTGCGGTGAAGACCAGCGCCTGATGCCCGAGCCCAAGCTGCGCTATCACCTGAAACAATTCCCGATCGAGAGCCTGGCGCAGTGGTTGCCCAAGGACTTCGCCTGGAAAGGCGCGCTTAACGCCGACCTGCAGCTGGATCTGCCCGCCAGCGGTCCGAATGGCCAGATCAGCATCGATGCCAGTGGCGGCACGCTGCGAGTGCGCGACAAGGATCAGTGGCTGGACTTCCCGTACCAGGCCTTGCTGCTCACCAGCAAAATGACCCCCAAGCGCATCGACACCGACCTGAACTTCGTCGGCGGCAAGCTGGGGGAGCTGCGGGTTCAGGCCCAGATCAACCCGCTGCCGGCAAACAAACCCATGAGTGGCACGTTCCGCCTCAATGGCCTGGACTTGTCCGTGGCCCGGCCGTTTGTGCCGATGGTCGAAAAAATCACCGGGCGCCTGAATGGCAGCGGCACGATCGGCGGCACCCTGATGGCGCCTTTGGTTAACGGCAATCTGCTGTTGAGCGATGGCGAAGTGTCCGGACCGCAATTGCCGATCGAACTGCAAGCCCTGCAGCTGCAGGCAGTGATCGCCGGGGAAACCGTGCAGTTGAACGGCGGCTGGAAAAGCGGCAAGACCGGGCAGGGCACGCTCAATGGCAACATCGCCTGGGGCCAGGCACTGGTGGTGGACCTGGCACTCAAGGGCTCGCAGCTTCCGGTGTCCGTCGAACCCTATGCAAAGCTTGAGGTGGCCCCGGACCTGAAAATCTCGATGAAAGGCGATGAGCTGGCGGTCGCCGGCAAAGTGCTGGTGCCCAGAGGGGAAATCACCGTGCGCGAGTTGCCGCCATCGACGGTCAAGGTCTCCGATGACACGGTCATCGTGGGTCAGCAGACCGAGCAAGGCAAGCCGCCACTGGCGATGAAAATGGACATTGATGTGGAGGTGGGCGCCGACAAACTCAGCTTCGCCGGTTTTGGCCTGACGGCCAACCTACAGGGCCACGTGCACATCGGCGACAACATGGACACCCGCGGCGAGCTCTGGCTCAACGACGGTCGTTACCGCGCCTACGGCCAGCGCCTGACCGTGCGCCGGGCCCGTTTGTTGTTTGCCGGGCCGTTGGATCAGCCGTTCCTGGACATCGAGGCCATCCGCCAGACCGATGACGTTATCGCCGGCATTCGCCTGAGTGGCAGCGCCGAACAGCCCACCACGCAGATCTTCTCCGAACCAGCATTGAGCCAGGAGCAGGCCCTGTCCTACCTGGTGCTGGGGCGGCCGCTGAGTACGGATGGCGGCGATAACAACATGCTTGCCCAGGCGGCACTGGGCCTGGGTTTGATGGGCAGTGCCGGGGTGACCAGCGGGTTGGCCAAGAACCTGGGCATTCAGGACTTCCAGCTCGACACCCAGGGCAGTGGCGACCAGACCGCCGTGGTCGCCAGCGGCAATATCTCGGAAAAACTCAGCCTGCGGTATGGGGTTGGGGTGTTCGAGCCGGCCAATACCATTGCGTTGCGTTACAAGCTGAGCAAGAAGGTTTACCTGGAAGCGGCGGGTGGCGTGGCGAGTTCACTGGATATCTTCTACAAGCGCGATTTCTAAGCCGCGTTCCCTCTAAAACCGAGTCGCTGCCTTCGCGGGCAAGCCCGCTCCCACAGGGATCGGATGTCCTGCAGGGATCTCACTTCAAGAGTCACCAATCCCACAGGTGTAACACGGAACCTGTGGGAGCGGGCTTGCCCGCGAAGGCGTCGGTACGGCCACCAATGCCTCCTCCATTTATCACTCAAATACAAAGCATCCTAACTATTACGTTGACATTCGCTGCCTAGGCAGTAACATCTTGTCATACATTCTCTGCCTAGGCAGCTAATCGGTGGCCAGATGAAACACTTCACCCCGGACGACTTCAAGAACTGCCACCTCGGGCTCCTGCTCGGGCGAGCTGCGCTGCTCAAGGACCGGATCATCGACACCCACATGGAACCTCACGGCATTACCGCCGCGCAGTTCAAAGTGTTGATCATCATGGCCCAGTTCGGCGTCGACACCCCGGCCGAACTTTGCCGTCACCTGTCGCTGGACAGCGGTTCCATGACGCGAATGCTCGATCGCCTGGAGCACAAAGGTTTCCTCGCCCGCCAGCGCTCGGAAGCCGACCGTCGTCAAGTGCAGCTGGTACTCACTGCACAAGGCCAGCAGCTGGCTGACCGCCTGCCAGACATCGGCGCGGCAGCCATGAACGAATTGGCTGGCGCCATCACTGAGCAAGAGCTGGCGACCCTGGAACAGATCCTGAAGAAAATTTTAGTCGCGGCGGGTGACTCCATCACCTTGCTGCGGGTAGGTGATAAATGAGCAGTAAACTCTCGCGCACCCGCTTGAGCCTGGTGCTGGTGGCCATGACCCTGGCGGGTTGTGCCAATTACAGTGGCTTGAAAACCGAAGGCGTCAGTCTGGATGCAAAAAGTCTCAAGGCCGGGCAGTCGCTGACCGGCGTCACCTTGTCGCCTGCCGCCTGGCCGAAAAGCGCCTGGTGGACGAGCCTCGGCGACCCGCAACTTGACGGGCTGATCCGCGAAGCCCTGCAAGACAGCCCCGACATGCAGATTGCCGAGGCTCGCGCGCATCAGGCCAGCGCCGCAGCCTACGCCGCCGATGCCGAGCGCATGCCGACGCTCGATGCCAGTGCCGGGGTCAGTCGGTCCCGCCTGGCTCGGGATCAGGACCCGCAGGGGCAGGGCGGGGCGTATTCCACCCTGCGTAACCTCGGTGCCAGTTTCAATTACAACTTCGACCTTTGGGGTGGGCAGCGGGACGCCTGGGAAGCTGCACTGGGCGAGGCCCGTGCCGCCGAAGTCGACCAACAGGCCGCGCAGTTGACCCTGGCCGCCGACGTCGCCCGGGCCTACAGCGATCTGGGCCAGGCCCACATCATCCATGACCTGGCCAGCGAAGACCTCAAGCGTACCCGGCAGATGCTCGACCTGAGCAAGCGCCGCCTGAGTTCGGGTATCGACAGCCAGTATCAGTTCCAGCAGACCGAAAGCCTGGAAGCCAGCTCGCAGGCCAGCCTGATCGATGCTGAAAAACGCCTGAACAGCGCGAAGATCGCCCTGGCGGTGCTGCTCGGCAAGGGCCCGGATCGCGGCAATGAAATCCCCCGGCCCAAAGTCCTCCAGGCCAGCGCCGTGGCACTGCCATCGGTGCTGCCGGCCGAACTGCTCGGTCGCCGGCCGGACCTGATCGCCGCGCGCTGGCGAGTCGAAGCCGCGAGCAAGAACATTGCCGCCGGCAAGACCCGCTTCTACCCCAACCTCAACCTGAGCGCCGCGGCTGGCTTCGAATCGCTGCTGGGGGATGCAATGTTTGGCTCGGCCAGTCGTTTCTTCAACGTCGGGCCGACGATTTCCCTGCCGATTTTCGACGGCGGCCGCCTGCGTGCCGACCTCGATTCCCGCGACGCCGACTATGACCTCGCGGTGGCGCAGTACAACAAAAGCCTGGTCAAGGCACTCGGCGATGTCAGCGACTCGATCAATCAGCTGCGAGATATCGGCCGGCAGATCGGCGCGCAGCAGCACGCCACCGAGATCGCCCGGCAATCCTACGACACCGTGGTCCAGCGCTACGGTTCCGGCATCGGTAACTACCTGGACGTGCTCAGCATCGAGCAGCAATTGCTCCAGGCCCAGCGTCAGCTGGCCAACCTGAATGCCGAGCAGATCGACCTGTCGATCCAACTGATGCAGGCGCTGGGCGGAGGCTTCCAGGGTGACACCCTGGCGGCCGCCACTTCAGCCACGCAGCACAACTAATTCAAGGTAACTGTCATGGCCACTGCCGAAAACACTCAAAAAGCCGCCGATGCTCATCAGGACACCGGCAATCCGCGCAAGCGCAAGATCATGCTGGTGCTTCTGGCCATTGTCGTGATCCTCGCCGGTGCTGGCGTCTGGGCCTATCACGAACTCTACGGGCGCTGGAACGAGAGCACCGACGATGCCTATGTGAACGGCAACGTGGTGGAGATCACTCCGCTGGTTACCGGCACCGTGGTCAGCATCGGTGCCGACGATGGCGACCTGGTGCATGAAGGTCAGGTGCTGATCAATTTCGACCCGAATGACGCCGAAGTCGGGCTGCAAAGTGCCCAGGCCAACCTGGCCCGCACCGTGCGTCAGGTTCGCGGCTTGTACAGCAATGTCGACGGCATGAAAGCCCAGGTCAACGCCCAGCAGGCGGAAGTGCAGAAGGCCCAGGACAACTTCAATCGACGCAAGAACCTGGCAGCCGGCGGGGCGATCTCCCAGGAAGAACTGTCCCACGCCCGCGATGACCTGACCTCGGCGCAAAACGCCCTGGCCAATGCCCGCCAGCAACTCAAAACCACCAGCGCGCTGGTGGATGACACTGTGGTTTCGTCGCACCCGGACGTCATGTCCGCCGCCGCGCAACTACGCCAGGCCTACCTGACCAACGCCCGCAGCACCTTGATCGCTCCGGTTACCGGTTATGTCGCCAAGCGCACGGTGCAATTGGGCCAGCGGGTTCAACCGGGCACCGCGCTGATGGCGGTGATTCCCCTGGATCAACTGTGGATCGACGCCAACTTCAAGGAAACCCAGCTGCGCGACATGCGCATCGGGCAGCCGGTGGACATCGAAGCCGACCTCTATGGCAGTGACGTGAAGTACAGCGGCACCATCGACAGCCTTGGCGCCGGAACCGGCAGCGCGTTCGCCCTGCTGCCGGCGCAGAACGCTACCGGTAACTGGATCAAGATCGTCCAGCGGGTGCCGGTGCGGATTCATATCAACGCCGAAGAGCTGGCCAGGCATCCATTGCGCGTCGGGCTGTCGACCCAGGTCGATGTGAACCTGCATGACCAGAGCGGTCCGGTGCTGGCGCAACAGCCGCCGCAAAAGGCCTCGTTCAGCACCAACGTCTACGACCGTCAGTTGGCCGAAGCCGATGCAATGATCGCCCAACTGATCCACGACAACAGCGCCGCGGCGAGCAAGACCGCGCAACGCTGATTCGCAACCACACAAACCCTGTGGCAGCGGGCTTGCCCGCGCCCAGAGGGTCTGAAGCTCCAAAGGATTTGCGATGAGCAATAACGCCTCTTTCACGCCTCCCAGCCTGTTGCTCAGCACCATCGGCCTGTCGCTGGCGACTTTCATGCAGGTGCTCGATACCACCATTGCCAACGTGGCGCTGCCGACGATCTCCGGCAACCTGGGGGTCAGTTCGGAGCAGGGCACCTGGGTCATCACCTCGTTTGCCGTGAGCAATGCGATCGCCCTGCCGCTGACTGGCTGGCTCAGCCGGCGCTTCGGTGAGGTGAAGCTGTTTCTCTGGGCGACCATCCTGTTCGTGATTGCCTCGTTCCTGTGCGGCATTTCCACCTCGATGCCGGAGCTGATCCTGTTCCGGGTGGTCCAGGGCCTGGTCGCAGGGCCGTTGTACCCGATGACGCAGACGTTACTGATTGCGGTCTATCCACCTGCGAGGCGCGGCATGGCCCTGGCGTTGCTGGCGATGGTCACGGTGGTGGCGCCGATTGCAGGTCCCATCCTCGGCGGCTGGATTACCGACAGCTACAGCTGGCCGTGGATCTTCTTCATCAACGTACCGATCGGTATCTTCGCGGTGATGGTCGTGCGTCAGCAACTGAAGGCGCGCCCGGTGGAAACCAGTCGCCAGCCGATGGATTACGTCGGCCTGATCACCCTGATCATCGGGGTCGGCGCCTTGCAGGTGATCCTCGACAAAGGTAATGACCTGGACTGGTTCGAATCCAACTTCATCATCATCGGCGCGGCCATTTCGGTGATTGCCCTGGCGGTGTTCATCATCTGGGAAATGACCGACCAGCATCCGGTGGTCAACCTGCGCCTGTTTGCCCACCGCAACTTCCGTATCGGCACAATAGTGCTGGTGCTGGGGTATGCCGGGTTCTTCGGGATCAACCTGATCCTGCCGCAGTGGCTGCAAACCCAGATGGGCTATACCGCGACCTGGGCCGGGCTGGCGGTGGCGCCGATCGGTATCCTGCCGGTGATCCTGTCGCCGTTTGTCGGTAAGTACGCGCACAAATTCGACCTGCGCCTGCTGGCCGGCCTGGCGTTCCTGGCGATTGGCCTGAGCTGCTTCATGCGCGCCGGTTTCACCAACGAAGTGGACTTCCAGCACATCGCGCTGGTGCAGTTATTCATGGGCATTGGCGTGGCACTGTTCTTCATGCCAACGCTGAGCATCCTGATGTCAGACCTGCCACCGAGCCAGATCGCCGACGGCGCCGGGCTGGCGACTTTCCTGCGCACCCTGGGCGGCAGCTTTGCGGCATCGCTGACCACCTGGATCTGGATTCGCCGGGCGGATCAACACCACGCCTACATGAGTGAAAGCATCAGCACCTACGAGCCCGCCACCCGTGACGCGCTCAATGCCCTGGGCGGCCCTGGCAACCCGGCCTATGCGCAACTCGATCATGTGCTGACCAGCCAGGCGTACATGCTCTCCACCGTGGATTATTTCACGCTGCTGGGGTGGGGGTTCATGGGGTTGATACTGATCGTGTGGCTGGCCAAACCGCCATTTGCCGCCAAGGCCGGGCCTGCGTCGGCAGGGCATTAATGGTTGTGGCTGTAAAAAGATCGCAGCCTGCGGCAGCTCCTTGTATGTTGACCCAGCACCCAGCGAGAGAGGTCTAAGCTCGTTGGTGCTGACATACAAAGATGTGTTTCTGGGGGAGGCCGATGGCTCCTGAAGGCAGGACTTGCGCCTGACCTTGTCT
>NZ_JZRI01000058.1:0-31227 GCF_000952175.1 Pseudomonas sp. ES3-33
TCGACTTGGTCGACAACCGACAATTTAAAAGTCAGCGTGTAATCTCTCTGGCTACGTTTTTCGCCCGTATTCATTGCACCTTCCTGATAAGAAGCCAGAAGGTGTAAACCTTATTCAGGACGAGACAACAGGCACAAAAAAGCCGCCCGAAAGCGGCTTTTTGCTGAAGATGAACGCTTATTTCAAGCCGGACATTTTCTCGATGGCGCCTTTGAGATCTGCATCGGAGCAGTCAGCACAGGTGCCTTTTGGCGGCATTGCGTTAATCCCGGTGATCGCCTTGGCCAGGATGCCGTCGAGGCCGCCCTGGTGATCCGCACGTTCCTTCCAGGCTGCAGTGTCACCAATTTTTGGTGCGCCCAGCAGGCCGGAGCCGTGGCAAGCGTTGCAATGTTTTGCAATGATAGAGTCAGGCGTCTTGGCATCACCGCCGCCGACAGAAGCAGCGACTTCCATACCTTTGCACTCTTGACCTGTTACACAGACCTTGCCGACAGGTTCAAGGCGCTTGGCAATATCGTCATTCGTCGCAGCTTGAGCGCTGACAGCCCATAGGGCCAGTACGGTTGCTGGTACAGCCAGCATTTTCATAATTAGGTTCACGCGTTCACCCTCAATGGTGGCTAGTCACGCCCACGGCCACGGTTCGCAGGCGGGCGCAAGTATAACGGTAAGCCCGCCACACTGAAACAACCCCAAAGTCGAAGGGGTCTTGTTCCATGGCGTTAAAACGCTTCGGGCGCCTCTGCGGTACTGGCAGGACGCCTCTTGTGTCAGAAATTCGCCGGTGTCGCTGCGCTGATTAGCCGCGCCGGTGCATCGAACGGATTACGGAAACGGTGCGGCTTGGTACTTTCAAAGTAGTAGCTATCGCCCGCCTCGAGCACAAATGTTTCAAGCCCGACCACCAATTCCAGTCGACCCTCAAGCAGAATCCCGGTCTCCTCACCTTCATGGGTGAGCATCTCGTCACCGGTGTCGGCGCCCGGCGGGTAGATTTCGTTGAGGAACGCAATGGCGCGAGTCGGATGAGCACGGCCGACCAGCTTCATGGTCACTGCACCATCGGAGATATCGATCAGCTCATTGGCCTTGTAGACGATCTGGGTCGGTTTTTCCTGCAGGATTTCTTCGGAAAAGAACTCGACCATGGACATGGGAATTCCGCCCAACACCTTGCGCAACGAACTGATCGAGGGGCTGACGCTGTTCTTCTCGATCATCGAGATGGTGCTGTTGGTAACACCCGCGCGCTTGGCGAGCTCACGCTGGGAGAGACCCTTGAGCTTACGGATGGATTGCAGTCGTTCACCGACGTCCAATGCAGGAGCCTCCAGGAATTCAGGTTGTTGGAATATTGAGCGTTATCATGGCGACAGCGTTCAGTATTTACAACACTTGGACCTGAATCCTGTTGGGCGAGGCGATATTGTGCACACCGTGCCTTGCGTCAAACCCCGGAATAGAGCTTTGGCACCCGACGCAAATTGCAGAATATCTGGTAAGGAATCGTGTCAGCAGCCGCTGCGACTTCGCTGGCAAGGACGTTCCGGCCCCACAGTTCGACGGTTGAGCCGAGGCCAGCCTGTGGCACGTCGGTCAGGTCGATGCACAACATGTCCATCGACACCCGGCCAATCAACTGGCTACGCTGCCCGGCGACCATGACCGGCGTACCGGTGGGCGCCTGGCGCGGATAACCATCGGCATAACCCATAGCCACCACGCCAACGCGCATCGGCTTCGGGGTGACAAAACGGGCGCCATAGCCAATCGGCTCGCCGGCCGGAAGCTCACGCACACAGATGACTTTCGACTCGAGGGTCATCACCGGTTGCAGGCGCGAGGCCACCGTGTTGGCTTCTTCGAACGGCGTCGCGCCGTACAGCATGATGCCTGGGCGTACCCAGTCGCTGGGAACCTGCGGCCAGCCCATCACCGCCGGGGAGTTGCGCAGGCTAATTTCCGCCGACAACCCCTGGCGGGCCGACTCAAACACCGCGACCTGCTCGGCACTGGATTGATCATGCAACTCGTCAGCACGGGCGAAGTGGCTCATCAGCACAATCTTCGCGACCTTGCCGCTGGCCAGCAGCCGCTGATACGCCGCCTGGTAGTCCGCCGGATGCAGGCCGACCCGGTGCATGCCCGAGTCAAGCTTGAGCCATACCGTGATCGGCTTGCTTACAGCGGCTTTTTCAATGGCTTCGAGTTGCCACAGCGAATGCACAACACACCAGAAATCGTGCTCGACGATCAGCGACAACTCATCGGCTTCGAAAAAGCCTTCGAGCAACAGGACCGGCGCGCGAATGCCTGCAGCCCGCAATTCCAGGGCTTCTTCGATGCAGGCCACGGCAAAACCGTCCGCCTCGGCTTCAAGGGCCTGGGCACACCGTACCGCGCCATGACCGTAGGCATCGGCCTTGATCACGGCGAGGGCCTTGGCCCCCGTGACTTCACGGGCCAGTTGGTAGTTGTGGCGCAGGGCTTGAAGGTCGATCAGGGCACGGGCAGGACGCATGGCGGCAGACTTCTGGTCGGTCAGTGGAAGAAAAACCGGCGCGACTGGTGGCGTACACCGCCAGTCGCACCGGGAGAGGGATCTTGCTTAAGGCAGAGCAGCCACTACCGACAGCTCAACCAGGATTTGCGGTTCGCACAGCTTTGACTCGACCGTGGCACGGGCTGGGGCGACGCCTTTTGGCAGCCACTTGTCCCACACCGAGTTCATGCCGGCGAAATGCGCGTCGATGTCTTTCAGGTAAATCGTTACCGACAACAGCCGGCTCTTGTCGGTCCCCGCCAGATCGAGCAAACGCTCGATATTGGCCAGTGTTTCGCGGGTCTGCTGTTCAATCCCGGCGCTCATATCATCGCCGACTTGCCCTGACAGGTACACGGTACCGCTATGGACGACGATCTGGCTCATGCGCTCATTGGTGAGCTGGCGCTGGATTGACATGTTTTGCGGACTCCTGAATTTTGTGGCCATAACGAGAAATATCGAGGCCTTCGGCACTGATCTGTGGCGTTTTCTTTGCCATCAGGTCGGCCAGCAAGCGACCGGAACCGCACGCCATGGTCCAACCCAGGGTGCCGTGACCGGTGTTCAAAAACAGATTGCTGAACGGGGTCGCGCCCACGATCGGAGTACCGTCCGGGGTAGTCGGACGCAGGCCGGTCCAGAAACTTGCCTGGGCCAGATCGCCGCCCTGAGGATAGAGGTCGTTGACGATCATCTCCAGGGTTTCACGCCGACGGGGGTTAAGCGACAGGTCAAAACCGGCAATCTCCGCCATGCCGCCGACCCGGATGCGGTTGTCGAAACGGGTGATTGCGACCTTGTAGGTCTCGTCGAGAATGGTCGAAGTCGGCGCCATTGCCGGGTTGGTGATCGGCACGGTCAGGGAGTAACCCTTGAGCGGATACACCGGAGCCTTGATGCCCAGCGGCTTGAGCAGCTGCGGCGAGTAGCTGCCGAGCGCAAGTACGTAGCGGTCAGCGGTTTCCAGCTTGCCGTCGATCCACACGCCATTGACGCGGTCGCCGGCGTAGTCGAGCTTCTGGATGTCCTGGCCAAAGCGGAATTCAACGCCCAGTTTCACGGCCATTTCGGCCAGGCGGGTGGTGAACATCTGGCAGTCGCCCGTCTGGTCGTTCGGCAGGCGCAAGGCACCTGCGAGGATATCGGTGACGCTGGCCAAGGCCGGTTCGACCCGGGCGATACCAGCGCGATCGAGCAACTCGAACGGCACGCCGGACTCTTTGAGGACGGCGATGTCTTTTGCCGCGCCATCCAGTTGCGCCTGGGTACGGAACAGTTGAGTCGTGCCGAGGCTGCGGCCTTCGTAGGCAATGCCGGTTTCAGCGCGCAATTCATCGAGGCAGTCACGGCTGTACTCGGACAGGCGGACCATGCGCTCCTTGTTCACCGCATAACGGCTGGCGGTGCAGTTGCGCAGCATTTGCGCCATCCACAGGTACTGGTCGATGTCGGCGGTGGCCTTGATCGCCAACGGGGCGTGGCGTTGCAGCAGCCACTTGATCGCCTTGAGCGGTACACCCGGTGCCGCCCACGGCGAGGCATAACCCGGCGACACCTGGCCGGCGTTGGCGAAACTGGTCTCCATGGCAGCGGCCGGCTGACGATCCACGACCACCACTTCAAACCCGGCTCGAGCCAGATAATAAGCACTGGCGGTACCGATGACGCCGCTACCCAAGACCATAACGCGCATTTTCATATCCCTCATCGCGGCACGCCGCTGACGTTTGTTGTGTTCGAGCAATGATGTGCGCAGTGTAAAAAAGATTAGGCAGTGCTTTTCACTATATAAGTGCCTATATTTGGCGACAATTCTCGGCAAAAACCCTTTTCACGGAGGCGCATCCCCTATGCGTACCAACACTCAGACCAAACGTGAGCTGGACAAGATCGACCGCAACATCCTGCGGATCCTGCAAGCGGACGGGCGCATCTCGTTTACCGAGCTGGGGGAAAAGGTCGGGCTCTCGACTACGCCCTGCACCGAGCGGGTCCGGCGCCTGGAGCGTGAAGGGATCATCATGGGCTACAACGCCCGCCTGAATCCGCAGCACCTCAAGGGTAGCCTGCTGGTGTTCGTCGAGATCAGCCTGGACTACAAATCCGGAGATACATTCGAGGAGTTTCGCCGTGCCGTGCTGAAACTGCCGCACGTGCTGGAGTGCCACCTGGTGTCAGGAGATTTCGACTATCTGGTGAAGGCGCGGATTTCCGAGATGGCTTCGTACCGCAAACTGCTCGGAGACATCCTGCTCAAGCTGCCGCATGTGCGCGAATCCAAGAGCTACATCGTGATGGAAGAGGTGAAGGAGAGCCTGTGTTTGCCGATTCCGGATTGATCTTTTGACTTTCGACGTTTAAACCAACACCTGTCGGGTCGACGCCATGTACTCATGAATCTGCTTCTCCACCCGAGGATGAATCAACTCCACAGGCCCACGCCCATTGGGGCACGGCAAGGTTTTGGTGGTGCCAAACAGCCGGCAGATCAGCGGCCGCTCGCCATACACCGTGCAACCATTCGGGCCCAGGTGCACACAGTTGAGCTCATCCATTGCCGCGTCCTGTTCGGCGCGGGTCTTGCGCGGCAGGCGGGACATTTCTTCCGGCGAGGTGGTCACCGGCCCACAGCAGTCATGGCAGCCGGGCACGCACTCGAACGAGGGTATCTGCTGGCGCAGGGCGCGAATTTTCTGACTGTTGCAGCTCATCGAAACAGTGACCAAAGCAGCGAAATAGAGCGCAATTGTGCAGCAAAAGCGTCCATCCAGACAGCGCGAACCGACCAGTGTTGCCCGGCCTTGAAGGACCGGCTTATGCTCGGTCAAATTTTCCAGACACCCGAATCAGGAACACGCACATGAATGCCCGTGCTCAGCAACCGATCGCGAGCCACCAGCACACGCGCTCTTACTACGCCGCCAGCAGCCTGGCGCAACCTGATCATCCGATATTGCAGGGCGACGTGGTGGCTGACGTCTGCGTGGTTGGCGGAGGCTTCTCCGGGCTGAACACGGCACTGGAATTGGCCGAGCGAGGCTTCAATGTGGTGCTGCTCGAAGCCCATAAGATTGGCTGGGGAGCCAGCGGCCGCAACGGCGGGCAGCTGATTCGTGGAGTCGGCCATGGGATCGACCAGTTCGCCAACGTGATCGGCGCCGACGGCGTGCGCCAGATGAAACTCATGGGCCTGGAGGCGGTGGAAATCGTCCGCCAGCGGGTCGAACGCTTCCAGATTCCGTGTGACCTGACCTGGGGTTATTGCGACCTCGCCAACAAGCCCGGTGATCTGCAAGGTTTCGCCGAAGATGCCGCCGAGCTGCATGAGCTCGGTTATCGCTACGAAACCCGGCTGTTACACGCCGAAGAAATGCACACGGTGGTGGGCTCCAATCGGTATGTGGGCGGCCTCATCGATATGGGCTCCGGGCATCTGCACCCGCTCAACCTGGCGCTCGGCGAAGCGGCTGCCGCGCAGCAATTGGGCGCCCGGTTGTTTGAACAGTCGGCGGTGACCCGCATCGAGTATGGCCCGCAAGTGAAAGTCCGCACGCTCCACGGCTCGGTCCGCGCCAAGACCCTGGTCCTGGGATGCAACGCCTATCTCAACGGGCTCAACCCTGAACTCAGCGGCAAAGTGCTGCCTGCGGGCAGCTACATCATCGCCACCGAACCCCTGAGCGAAGAGCAGGCTCATTCACTGCTGCCGCAGAACATGGCGGTGTGTGATCAACGGGTGGCGCTGGACTACTACCGGCTCTCGGCGGATCGGCGCCTGCTGTTTGGCGGCGCCTGCCATTACTCGGGGCGCGATCCAGGCGACATCGCAGCTTACATGCGGCCGAAGATGCTCGAGGTCTTCCCACAGTTGGGGAGCGTGAAGATCGATTATCAATGGGGCGGCATGATTGGCATCGGTGCCAACCGCCTGCCACAAATAGGCCGGCTCAAGGATCAGCCGAACGTGTATTACGCCCAGGCCTATTCGGGTCATGGGGTGAACGCGACCCACCTGGCGGGCAAACTGCTCGCCGAGGCCATCAGCGGCCAGCAGGGGGGTGGGTTCGATCTGTTTGCCAAGGTGCCGCACATCACATTCCCTGGCGGCAAGCATTTGCGTTCGCCGTTGCTGGCGTTGGGAATGTTGTGGCATCGGCTCAAAGAGTTGGTCTGATCATTTGTCTGTGCACTTTCGGCCCTCATCGCGGGCAAGCTTTGCTCCCACAGGTTCGGCGACAATTATGTGATTGACTCCATACCTGTGGGAGCAAAGCTTGCCCGCGATGAGGCCGATGAGAACAGTGCACCTCTCAGATCCGCCAAAACGGTTTGAGCCCCTCCTCCCGCGCCTGCTCCGGACTCAGCCCGATATCCCGAAGCTGCTCCGCCGAAAGTCCCAGCAACGCCTTGCGCGTGTGCAGACGATGCCAGAACAGTTCCCAGCGACTCAGGCCGGACGGCGCGTTGCGCATGTTCGCCTCACGCGTGCCGTTTTCCTGCCCTTTCGCCAGTTCCTGACTGTGTAACGTCAGCCGCACATCGCTCAAGCCGTTCATCGTGTTGACTCCTGTTTACTTGGGTAGCAAGAGGTTTGATGATGCGCGGACGAGCAAAACCGTGACAGATCCAAACTTTGCGTATTAAATCCATACAGATTGGGCGAATTGGCTCTGAATTGTCGAATTTCAGCTGATCTGTACTGGTCGACCGAACAATCCATAGCGAGACTGCGCCATGACCCTCTACGTCAACCTTGCCGACTTGCTAGGCACGCGTATTGAACAGGGCTTCTATCGCCCCGGCGATCGGCTGCCTTCGGTGCGGGCGCTGAGTGTCGAGCACGGGGTGAGCCTGAGCACGGTTCAACAGGCTTATCGCGTCCTTGAGGACAGTGGCCTGGCGATGCCCAAGCCCAAGTCGGGCTACTTTGTGCCCGCCAGCCGCAAGCTTCCGGAGCTGCCAGCGGTAGGCCGGCCGGCGCAGCGGCCGGTGGATATTTCCCAGTGGGACCAAGTGCTGGAGCTGATTCGCGCAGTACCGCGCAAGGATGTGGTGCAACTGGGGCGTGGCATGCCCGATATCACCACACCGACCATGAAACCGTTACTGCGCAACCTTGCGCGCATCAGCCGGCGCCAGGACATGCCCGGCCTGTATTACGACAACATCCATGGCACACTCGAACTGCGCGAACAGATTGCGCGGCTGATGCTCGATTCCGGCTGTCAGCTAAGCGCCAGCGAGCTGGTCGTCACCACTGGCTGCCATGAAGCGTTATCCACCAGTATCCGGGCAATTTGCGAGCCGGGAGACATCGTGGCGGTGGATTCGCCGAGTTTTCATGGTGCCATGCAAACCCTCAAGGGCCTGGGCATGAAGGCTCTGGAAATACCGACTGACCCCATCACCGGCATCAGCCTGGATGCGCTGGAACTGGCACTGGAACAGTGGCCAGTCAAGGTCATACAGTTGACCCCCAACTGCAATAACCCGCTGGGCTACATCATGCCGGAGTCGCGTAAACGCGCATTGTTGACGCTCGCCCAGCGTTTCGACGTGGCGATTGTCGAGGACGATGTCTATGGCGAACTTTCCTACACCTACCCGCGACCGCGCACCATCAAATCCTTTGATGAAGACGGCCGCGTCCTGCTATGCAGTTCATTTTCCAAGACCCTGGCGCCGGGTCTGCGCATTGGCTGGGTAGCGCCCGGACGGTATCTGGAAAGGGTGCTGCACATGAAATACATCAGCACCGGTTCTACGGCGCCGCAGCCACAGATCGCCATCGCGGAATTTCTCAAATCCGGGCATTTCGAGCCGCATCTGCGACGCATGCGCAGCCAATACCAACGCAACCGCGACCTGATGATCGACTGGGTTACGCGCTACTTCCCTGCGGGCACTCGCGCCAGCCGGCCCCAAGGCAGTTTCATGCTGTGGGTCGAGTTACCGGACGGCTTCGACACCCTGAAACTGAATCGTGCCTTGCACGATCAGGGCGTACAGATTGCCGTGGGCAGCATTTTCTCCGCCTCCGGCAAATACCGTAATTGCCTGCGGATGAACTACGCTGCCAAACCAACACCGCTCATCGAAGAAGCGGTGCGAAAGGTCGGCGCGGCAGCGATCAGGCTGCTGGCGGAAACTGATCACATCCACGACTGACCTTTCTGCCTAAACCAGCGTCCATATGCCGTCCCCAGCCGCCAATCGGAACGATCCTACGTGAGAGTCAGACACCCCCTGCTCGCTCTTGTGCTCCTCGCCTCGCTCCTGGGAGGCTGCGCCAGCCTGGATGTGACACGCGAACCCAGCCAGGCCCTGCCTGCGAGCGATTCGGCGTTCGGCCGGTCGATCCAGGCCCAGGCAGCACCTCATGAGGGCAGGTCAGGTTTTCGCCTGCTGTCCAACAGCAGTGAAGCGTTCATGGCGCGCGCAGAGTTGATCCGCAATGCCCAGAGCAGCCTCGACCTGCAGTACTACATCGTCCACGACGGTATCAGCACGCGAATGCTGATCGAAGAGCTGCTCAAGGCGGCCGACCGTGGTGTGCGGGTCAGAATCCTTCTCGACGACACCACCAGTGATGGTCTGGACTGGGTGATCGCGACCCTGGCGGCGCACGAGCACATTCAGATCCGCCTGTTCAACCCGCTGCACCTGGGCCGCTCCACGGGCGTGACGCGCAACATGGGCCGCCTGTTCAACTTGTCGCAACAGCACCGACGCATGCACAACAAGCTGTGGCTGGCGGACAATAGCGTGGCCATCGTCGGCGGGCGCAATCTGGGCGATGAATACTTCGACGCCGAGCCCAACCTGAATTTCACCGACATCGACATGCTCAGCGTCGGCCCGGTGGCCGAACAGCTGGGGCACAGCTTCGATCAGTACTGGAACAGCGCGCTGAGCAAACCGATCGACCAGTTCCTGTCGAGCCGGCCTACGCACAAAGACTTGCAAGACACCCGCACCCGGCTTGAGCAATCCCTGGAAGAAACCCGCAAGCAGAATCACGCGCTCTACCAGCATTTGACGACCTACAACACAAATCCGCGCATGGACATCTGGCGCCGGGAGCTGATTTGGGCCTGGAACCAGGCGCTTTGGGATGCGCCAAGCAAGGTGCTGGCAAAAGGTGAACCCGATCCGCAGCTGCTGCTGACCACTCAGTTGGCGCCGGAATTGAACGGGGTGAGCAAGGAGCTGATCCTCATCTCGGCTTACTTCGTGCCGGGACAGCCGGGCCTGGTGTACCTGACCGGCCGCGCCGATGCCGGCGTCTCGGTGACCTTGCTCACCAACTCACTGGAGGCCACCGATGTGCCGGCGGTGCACGGCGGCTACGCGCCTTACCGCAGAGCGTTGCTTGAACACGGCGTGAAGTTGTTCGAGTTACGCCGTCAGCCGGGCGAAGGCGGCGGTAGCGGCCCACACATTTTCTCCAGCAAGTCCTACCGCGGCTCCGATTCCAGCCTGCACAGCAAGGCGATCATTTTTGATCAGCAGAAGTCGTTCATCGGCTCCTTCAACTTCGACCCGCGCTCGGTCCTGTGGAATACCGAAGTCGGCGTACTGGTCGACAGCCCTGAACTCGCTGCGCATGTGCGCAAATCGGCGCTGGAGGGCATGGCGCCGGCCTTGAGTTACCAGGTGAACCTGCAGGACGACCAGATCGTCTGGGTGACCGAAGATGACGGCAAGATGCACGTGCTGACCAAAGAACCTGGCAGCTGGTGGCGTCGCTTCAATGCATGGTTCAGCACGGCCGTAGGCCTGGAGCGGATGTTGTAGAAGGGCAAAAAATCGTCCGAACGCGGCCCGAGCCTTCGGCAGCTCCTGCGATTGAAAATGCAATTTCCTGTAGGAGCTGCCGAAGGCTCGGGCCGCGTTCGGACGATCTTTTGATCTAAGCCGGTTGCACGGCACCAAACGCCCCCTGCCGCGACAGCAGGATCACCAAGCCCAACGCCCCTGCTGCCATCAACAGCGGCAACGCATGGCCACTGATCCACTGGCTGCCGGCACCGGCAACCAGTGGCCCGACCAGACAGCCGATCCCCCACAACTGGGCAATATGCGCATTGGCGCGCACCAGCGCATCGTCCCGATAGCGCTCGCCAATGAGGATCAGCGACAAGGTGAACAAGCCGCCCGCGCTCGCGCCAAACAGCACCCACAATGGCCAGATCAGCAGGGTGTCGATCAGGAACGGAATCGCCAGGCTCGACACCAGCAGAATCACCGCACACCCGGTAAACAGCGTGCGCCTGGACAAGCGATCCGCCAGTGCACCGATCGGCAACTGCAGCAGTGCATCCCCCACCACCACCGTACTGACCATCGCCAGGGCGATTTCCGTGGTGAAGCCCTGACGCAGGCAATAAACCGGTAGCAAGGTCAAAATCATCGCTTCAAACGCTGCGAACAGCGACACCGCCCAGGCGATCGCCGGCAAACCACGGCAAAAACCCAACAAGTCCCTGAAAGTCACACTGCACGCTTCGCTGCTCGGTGCCCCGCTACGGCCCAGCAACAACAACGGCGCAATCATCAGCAGGGCGACACCGACCCAGAATCCGTAATCATGATCGGTGCCAACGGCCCCCAGCAGCAACGGGCCGGCCAGTTGGCTCAACGCATAGGCGCTGCCGTACAGAGCGACCAAGCGTCCGCGCCATTGCTCGATCACCAACTGATTGATCCAGCTTTCACCGAGGATAAACACCAGGGTCAGGATCACCCCGATCATCAGCCGCAACGCCAGCCACACCGGATAACTCGGCAACAACGCCAGCAAGCCAATGGACAGCGCCCCCGCCCACAGGCAAAGGCGCATCAGGTTGGCCGTGCCGAGGCGCGCTGCCAAGTGACTGGAAATCTTCGCCCCCAGCAACACGCCGATCGCCGGCATCGCCGCCATCACACCGATAGCAAAGGAGCCATACCCCCAGCTTTCCAGGCGAAACGACACCAGCGGCATGCTGACGCCCAGGGCCAGGCCAACACTCAAGACAGACGCCAACACGGCGAAATACGTCGCCCAACGCATGGTCCACGCTCCTGTGGATATTATTTTTAACAAACAACACAAAACACTGTGGGAGCGGGCTTGCCCGCGATGGCGCCCTAACATTCAACATGGGTTGGCTGTCAGATTGCTATCGCGGGCAAGCCCGCTCCCACAGGGGATCAGAGTCGTTCAGGAGCCCGATATGTATCAGGCTCCACACAGACTTACAGCTTGATCCAGGTCGCCTTCAGCTCGGTGTACTTGTCGAACGCATGCAGCGATTTGTCGCGACCATTACCCGATTGCTTGAAGCCGCCGAATGGCGCGGTCATGTCGCCGCCGTCATATTGGTTGACCCAGACGCTACCGGCACGCAACGCCTTGGCGGTCAGGTGTGCCTTGGAGATGTCCGCAGTCCATACCGCTGCAGCCAGGCCATACGGCGTGTCGTTGGCGATTTGCACCGCTTCCTCGGCGC
Organism: Pseudomonas sp. ES3-33; assembly: GCF_000952175.1. Taxonomy (NCBI): domain Bacteria; kingdom Pseudomonadati; phylum Pseudomonadota; class Gammaproteobacteria; order Pseudomonadales; family Pseudomonadaceae; genus Pseudomonas; species Pseudomonas sp. ES3-33. Next base: position 12,043 of record NZ_JZRI01000058.1, read on the forward strand.
TGTCGAAGGTGATGACCGACAGCACTGGGCCGAAGATCTCTTCCTGGGCGATTTTCATCGCATTGCTCACGCCGTCGAAAATCGTCGGTTCAACGTAAGTACCACCGGTTTCCTGAAGGATTCGCTTGCCGCCCGCCACCAGTTTGGCGCCGTCGGCATGACCAGATTCGATGTAGGACAGCACGGTGTTCATTTGCTGGGTATCTACCAGCGCACCGACGTTGGTCGCAGGGTCCAGCGGGTTGCCCGGCTTCCAGGTCTTCAGCGCCTCGATCACCAGCGGCAGGAACTTGTCCTTGATCGAACGCTCGACCAGCAGGCGCGAACCGGCGGTGCAGACTTCGCCCTGGTTGAAAGCGATGGCGCCAGCCGCCGACTCAGCAGCGGCTTGCAGGTCCGGCGCATCGGCGAAAACGATGTTGGGGCTCTTGCCGCCCGCTTCCAGCCACACGCGCTTCATGTTCGACTCGCCCGAGTAGATCAGCAGCTGCTTGGCAATCTTGGTCGAACCGGTGAACACCAGCGTGTCGACATCGTTGTGCAGGGCCAGCGCCTTGCCGACGGTATGACCGTAGCCCGGGAGGACGTTCAGCACGCCTTTGGGAATACCGGCCTCAACGGCCAGCGCCGCGATGCGGATGGCAGTCAGCGGCGATTTTTCGGACGGCTTGAGAATCACCGAGTTACCGGTGGACAACGCCGGGCCGAGCTTCCAGCAGGCCATCATGAGGGGGAAGTTCCACGGCACGATGGCGCCGACAACGCCAACCGGTTCACGAGTGACCAGGCCCAACTGATCGTGCGGAGTGGCAGCGACTTCGTCGTAGATCTTGTCGATGGCTTCACCGCTCCAGCTCAGGGCTTGGGCCGCGCCAGGAACGTCGATGTGCAGGGAATCGCTGATCGGCTTGCCCATGTCCAGGGTTTCAAGCAGGGCCAACTCTTCGGCGTGCTGTTTAAGCAAGCCGGCAAAACGAATCATGGTGGCTTTGCGTTTGGTCGGCGCCAGGCGCGACCACACACCGGAATTGAAAGTGGCGCGAGCGTTTTCAACAGCGCGCTGGGCATCGGCGGCGTCACAGCTGGCGATCTTGCCCAGCAGGCGGCCATCTACCGGGCTGATGCACTCGAAGGTCTCGGCAGAGACCGCATCGGTGTATTCACCATTGATGTAGGCACGGCCTTCGATCTTCAGATCGCGAGCCCGTTGTTCCCAATCGGCACGAGTCAGGGTGGTCATACGAGTGTCCTCCTCTTGTTGAATACGAGCGCCCTGCGTTCTTCGCGGACGTTCTCAGGAATTCCGCCCGGCCATCCCGCATGTTCGGCCCAAGGCAACCGCCACCCTAAACCAGCGGCAGGTGAAGTTTCAATATATTTGACATAAGGCCGGCAAACGGCCTTGCGATGTTCATTTTAATAAACATAGACTTCGGGCTTTCCAACGCAATCACTGGGGATTACAACAATGAACATCCAGGACATCGCCGATTTCAGCCAGGCCGACATCCAGCCCGATCGCTATCGGCCGGACGACGCCAGAATCCTCAAGGGCGATCCCGAACAAGCAGTGTACAACCACTACAACAGCCCTTGCGGCCAGCTGAGTGCAGGTGTGTGGGAGGGTGCAGTTGGCCAGTGGCTGGTGAATTTCACCGAACACGAGTACTGCGAAATCGTTCAAGGCGTTTCAGTGCTGCGCGACAATGACGGCAACAGCAAAACCGTACGCGCGGGAGATCGTTTTGTCATTCCGGCAGGCTTCAAAGGCACCTGGGAGGTGCTGGAGCCGTGCCGCAAGATCTACGTAGCGTTCGAACAGAAGGCCTGAGGATTGTGGTTGGCTCGGCCGGCCTCTTCGCGAGCAAGCCCGCTCCCACACTGGATCGTCGTCGGGCACAAATTCTGTGCTCACTGAAAATCAAATGTAGGCGCGGGCCTGCTCACTAAAGGCCCCTGGCAGGCAACGCATAATCGACAGGCAACAAAAAAGGCCCGTATCTCGCGATCCGGGCCTTTTTCGTAAGTAGGAAAAATCAATTACTTGATTTTACCTTCTTTAAACATAACGTGCTTGCGAACGCGCGGATCGAACATCATCAGCTCGAGCTTGTCCGGAGTAGTACGCTTGTTTTTGTCGGTAGTTTTGAAGTAACCAGTACCGGCGCTGGAAATCATTCGAATTTTTTCACGCATGATTTAGCTCCTTAGATCTTGCCAGCTTTGCGGATTTCGGCCAGCACGACAGTGATGCCACGCTTGTCGATGATACGCATGCCTTTAGCAGATACGCGCAGACGCACGAAACGTTTCTCTTCTTCAACCCAGAAGCGATGATGCTGCAGGTTCGGCAGGAAACGACGACGGGTTTTGTTGTTTGCGTGGGAAATGTTATTCCCAGTCACCGGACCCTTACCGGTAACTTGACATACTCTCGACATGCCTCAGCCCTCTAAAACCACATGCCCAACCCGGCATGGGTTGGCCGCTTAATCTCTCAGTCATTTGGCGCCAGGCGCCGCGTTTCTTTAGAGGTCTTACCGGCTACACCTACAGTGAAGGAACCGGGCCCCTAGAAAAGAGCGCTGCTTTATACCAGAAAGACCGCAGAGCAACAACATTCTGTGTGCGTGGAGTCGATAAAAACCGTGTTTTTCAGGCTTTGAGCGCCTTGGATAAAGGCTGTGGGGGATATTGACCGCTCGTCGCAGAGAATCAACCGACAGCCCGTTTCGCGGTTTCACAGATCGCCGCACACGGAAATCAATCGCACATAGTCCCCCTAAAATGAAAATGGGGATAGTCATTTGCAAAGGAGCCATCTAGGGTAAGCCTTTTCCAGACTGCACTTGCAGATGGGCCTTCGATCTGTAAAGGAAACCGACCATGCGCCTCGCTGCCCTACCGCTGTTGCTCGCCCCTCTCCTGCTGAGCCCGCACGCCATGGCTGCGGCCCTGAGCGTCTGCACCGAGGCCAGCCCTGAAGGGTTCGACGTGGTGCAATACAACTCGCTGACCACCACCAATGCATCAGCCGATGTGCTGATGAATCGCCTGGTGGACTTCGATACGGCCAGCGGCAAAGTGGTTGCGGGCCTTGCCGACAGCTGGGAAGTTTCTGCGGACGGCCTGAGCTACGTGTTCAAATTGCATCCTCAGGTGAAATTCCACCGCACCGACTATTTCACGCCCACCCGCGAGCTGACTGCCGAAGATGTGAAGTTCAGTTTCGATCGCATGCTGGACCCGGCAAACCCTTGGCACAAAGTGGCGCAGAGCGGCTTCCCGCATGCACAGTCGATGCAACTGCCGGCGCTGATCAAGAAGATCGATGCGCTGGACCCGCTTACAGTGCGCTTCACCCTCGACCACCCGGATTCGACCTTCCTGCCGACCCTGAGCATGGGCTTCGCTTCGATCTATTCCGCCGAGTACGCGGACAAGCTGATGAAAGCCGGCACGCCGGAGAAGCTCAACAGTCAGCCTATCGGCAGCGGCCCGTTCGTCTTCACGCGCTTCCAGAAAGACGCCTCGATTCGCTACAAGGCCAACCCGGATTACTTCCGTGGCAAGCCCTCGGTTGATCCGCTGATATTTGCCATCACCCCGGACGCCAACGTTCGCCTGCAGAAGCTGCGCCGCAACGAGTGCCAGATCGCCCTGTCACCCAAACCGCTGGACGTACAGGCCGCGCTGAAAGAGCCGGACGTTAAAGTGGAAAAGACCGACGCCTTCATGACGGCATTCGTCGCCATCAACAGCCAGCATCCGCCGCTGGACAAGGTTGAAGTGCGCCAGGCGATCAACCTCGCCTTCGACAAGGCCAATTACGTCAAGGCGGTGTTCGAAGACACGGCCGAACCCGCCGCCGGGCCCTACCCGCCTAATACCTGGAGTTACGCCAAAGGCTTGCCGGGCTACGCCCACGACATTGCGAAGGCCAAGGCATTGATGGCCAAGGCCGGGCTCAAGGACGGCTTCCAGACCACCATCTGGACCCGCCCTTCCGGCAGCCTGCTGAACCCCAACCCAAGTCTCGGCGCGCAGATGCTGCAGTCGGACCTGGCGGAAATTGGCATCCAGGCCGAGATTCGCGTGATCGAGTGGGGCGAGGTCATCCGCCGCGCCAAGGCGGGCGAGCATGACCTGCTGTTCATGGGTTGGGCGGGTGACAACGGCGATCCGGACAACTTCCTGACGCCGCAGTTTTCCTGCGCGGCGGTCAAGTCCGGCACCAACTTCGCCCGTTACTGCAACCAGGACCTGGACAAACTGATCAGCGCTGGCAAGACCACGTCCGAGCAGGGTGTGCGCACCAAGCTGTATGAGCAGGCCCAGGCGCAAATCCAGCAACAGGCCCTCTGGCTGCCACTGGCGCACCCCACCGCCTTTGCCTTGCTGCGCAAGAACGTCGAGGGGTATTCGGTGAGCCCGTTTGGTCGCCAGGATTATTCGAAGGTAAGCGTGAAGTAACCGCACCACCGCACACCCTCTGGGAACTGGCTTGCCAGCGATGGCGGTGGATCAGGCATGAATTCGCTGACTGAACTGACGCTATCGCTGGCAAGCCAGCTCGCACTGGCTTTAGCGCCACTACATCCACCCGTACTCGGCCATCGACAACGGATCCCCATCGCCCACGATGAAATGATCGAGTATGCGCACATCAATCAGCTGCAGGGCCTCCTGCAGCCGCTTGGTCAGCTGGCGGTCCGCCTGGCTGGGGGCGGCGTTGCCCGAGGGATGGTTGTGGCACAGGATGAGCGCGGCGGCATTGTTGGCCAGTGCGCGCTTGACCACCTCACGGGGATGGACGGCGGTACTGTCGATGGAGCCGCGAAACAACGCCTCGAAGGCCAGTACCTGATGCCGCGAGTCCAAAAACAGGCAACCGAACACTTCCTGTTGCTCGTGGCGCAGCATCGATTTCAGATAATCGCGAACGGCCTGGGGGTTTTCCAGCGCCGAACGCACACGCAACCGTTCCGCCAGATGCCGCCGGTTCATTTCCTGCACCGCCTGCAGTTGCGCAAATTTTGCCGGCCCCAGCCCCAATTCCGCACTGAACGCCGGCTGATCGGCCTCCAGTAACGCCCGCAGGCTGCCAAACTTGCCCAACAGGTGACGCGCGAGGTCCACGGCGCTTTTGCCCGCTGCACCTGTTCTCAAAAATATGGCCAGCAACTCTGCATCCGAAAGACTCGCCGAGCCCTGCTCAAGCAGCTTTTCCCGGGGTCGCTCGGCCGCCGGCCAATCACGAATACTCATAGCACCTCCCTGTCTGTGGGCGCCGCTGTTCCATAGCGGTCGCTGTGATATCTTAGCCCATCTTTTTTGCGGGCGAATTCATCCCTGGGGAGGGGGTTTCGCCATGCAGTCACCAACGAATTGAAAGGCTGACCTATGCAGCGGCTGTATCGGAAACGCATTGTTCTGGGCGTCGGCGGCGGCATCGCTGCCTACAAGAGCGCCGAACTGGTTCGCCGACTGATCGACCAGGGCGCCGAAGTGCGCGTGGTCATGACCCGTGGTGGCAGTGAGTTCATCACACCGTTGACCATGCAGGCCCTGTCCGGCCATCCGGTGCACCTGGATCTGCTGGACCCCGCAGCCGAAGCGGCGATGGGCCACATCGAACTGGCCAAATGGGCCGACCTGGTGCTGATCGCACCCGCCACGGCGGACCTGATCGCGCGCCTGGCCCAGGGCACTGCCGATGATTTGCTGACCACACTGGTGCTGGCCACCGACGCTGTGGTGGCCGTTGCCCCGGCCATGAACCAGGCCATGTGGCGTGACCCTGCGACCCAGAGCAACCTGCGACTTCTGGAAAGCCGCGACCTGAAAGTCTTCGGCCCCGCCTCGGGCAGCCAGGCCTGTGGCGACGTCGGCATGGGACGGATGCTCGAAGCCAACGACCTCGTACAGTGCGCGGCGGACTGCTTCCAGCGCCAGGCATTGACCGGCAAGCACGTGCTGATTACCGCTGGCCCGACTCAGGAAAACATCGACCCGGTGCGCTACATCACCAACCACAGCTCGGGCAAAATGGGCTTTGCACTGGCTGAAGCGGCCGTCGAAGCGGGGGCTCGGGTGACCCTGATCACCGGCCCGGTGCACCTGCCAACCCCCGATCGCGTGACCCGAATCGATGTGGTCAGCGCCCGCGACATGCTCGCGGCCTGTGAAGCGGCGATCCCCTGCGACCTGTTCATCGCCTCGGCAGCAGTAGCGGACTACCGACCCGAGGTCGTCGCACCACAAAAACTTAAGAAAGATCCTACGAGCGGCGACGGTTTGTTACTACAAATGGTGCGCAACCCAGACATTCTGGCCTCGATTGCCACCCGCCCCGATCGACCTTTCAGTGTCGGTTTCGCCGCCGAGACCGAACACCTGCTCGATTACGCAGCGCGCAAACTCAAGGACAAGAACCTCGATTTGATCGTCGCCAACGACGTTGCGAACCCGAGCATCGGTTTCAACAGCGAAGAAAACGCCTGCAGCGTGATCGATCGCGAGCTCCACGCCACACTTTTCGCCCAGACCAGCAAGAGCAAGATTGCTCGTCAGCTGATCACTTTTATCGCCGAACGTCTGAACCAGGTTTAATTTACATGCACGCTTTGCAAGCCAAGATCCTCGACCCCCGCATCGGTACCGAATTTCCGCTGCCGCAGTACGCCACACCAGGCTCCGCCGGCCTGGACCTGCGCGCCATGCTGGAACAGGACACCGTCATCAAGCCGGGCGAAACCCTCCTGATCCCTACTGGCCTGTCCGTCTATATCGGCGATCCGGGCCTCGCGGCACTGATTCTGCCGCGCTCCGGCCTGGGCCATAAGCACGGCATCGTGCTCGGCAATCTGGTCGGTCTGATCGACTCCGACTACCAGGGCCCCCTGATGGTGTCCTGCTGGAACCGCGGCCAGACCGATTTCAACATGGTGGTCGGCGAACGCCTGGCCCAGTTGGTTCTGGTGCCCGTGGTTCAGGCGCACTTCGAAATGGTTGAAGAATTCGTGGAAACCGAACGCGGCGCTGGCGGATTTGGCCATACCGGTACCCGTTGATCGAATGACGCCACATCCCCGTAGGAGCTGCCCCAGGCTGCGATCTCTTGATCTCAAGGACCACGCAGCCTGCGGTAGCTCCTACGGTACAGCGTTCTGACGCCAGTATCGGCGCAACAGATCGCTCAGAAAACCAAGGCAATGGACGGCCAAAAGCTCACTGAAATCGCTGGCATGGCCTTTTCGCACCACGAACTCTCTGTGGAAAACGCCGTCATACCCTTCAGTTTGAACCGGCCAACGAATATTTCGCAGGCCAGTCCAGCCACTTTCGAGATGGAGCATTCCTACAGATGAGCACCCCAGCCCAAGTCGCACCGAAATTCCCCGACAGCATTTTCCGCGCCTACGACATTCGCGGCACTGTCCCGGAATTTCTCAACGCTGAGACCGCTTATTGGCTCGGTCGCGCCATCGGAGCCCAGAGCCTGGCGCAAAACGAGCCCAATGTTTCGGTCGGCCGTGATGGGCGCCTGTCGGGCCCGGAGTTGGTCGAACAATTGATCAAGGGCCTGGCTGACAGCGGCTGCCACGTCAGCGACGTAGGCCTGGTACCGACGCCTGCGCTGTACTACGCAGCCAACGTACTGGCTGGCAAATCCGGGGTAATGCTGACGGGGAGCCATAACCCGTCGAACTACAACGGCTTCAAGATCGTCATCGCCGGCGATACCCTGGCCAACGAGCAAATCCAGGCCCTGCATGACCGCCTCAAGACCAACAATCTGACCAGCGGCAAAGGCAGCATCACCCAGGTCGAAATTCTCGATCGCTACAACACCGAAATCGTCCAGGACATCAAGCTGGCCCGCCGCCTGAAAGTTGTTGTGGACTGCGGTAATGGCGCCGCTGGCGTGATCGCCCCGCAACTGATCGAAGCGTTGAACTGCGAAGTGATCCCGCTGTTCTGCGAAGTAGACGGCAATTTCCCGAACCACCACCCGGACCCGGGCAAGCCTGAAAACCTCGTAGACCTGATCGCCAAGGTCAAGGAAACCAACGCCGACCTGGGCCTGGCTTTCGATGGCGATGGCGACCGCGTTGGCGTAGTGACCAACACCGGCAGCATCGTCTATCCGGACCGCCTGCTGATGCTGTTTGCCCGCGACGTGCTGGAGCGCAACCCGGACGCCGAGATCATCTTCGACGTCAAATGCACCCGTCGCCTGACCCCGCTGATCAAGGAATATGGCGGTCGTCCGTTAATGTGGAAGACCGGTCATTCGTTGATCAAAAAGAAAATGAAACAAACCGGCGCCCTGTTGGCCGGTGAAATGAGCGGGCACATCTTCTTCAAGGAGCGCTGGTTCGGCTTTGACGACGGCATCTACAGCGCCGCGCGTCTGCTGGAGATCCTCAGCAAGGAAAAATCCACGGCGGAAGAGCTGTTCGCGACCTTCCCGAACGATATTTCCACGCCTGAAATCAATATCCATGTGACCGAAGAGAGCAAATTCAGCATCATTGATGCATTGCACGACGCGAAGTGGGGTGAAGGCGCCGACCTGACCACCATCGACGGCGTGCGAGTCGACTACGCCAAAGGCTGGGGCCTGGTGCGCGCATCCAATACCACACCGGTGCTGGTGCTGCGCTTCGAGGCCGATGACGAGGCTGAACTGCAGCGCATCAAGGACGTATTCAAAGTCCAACTGAAGCGTGTTGCACCTGATCTCCAACTACCGTTTTGATTTATTGAAGCGCCATTTATCGAAGTGCCGGAGCCCTGAATGACCCTCGAACGCGAAGCCGCCGCCAATACCGCCAAGGTCCTGTCCGAAGCGCTGCCTTACATCCGCCGCTATGTCGGCAAGACGCTGGTGATCAAATACGGCGGCAACGCGATGGAGAGCGAGGAGCTGAAAACCGGCTTCGCCCGCGACATCGTGCTGATGAAAGCCGTAGGTATCAACCCGGTGGTCGTACATGGCGGCGGCCCGCAAATCGGCGATCTGCTCAAGCGTCTGTCGATCGAGAGCCACTTCATCGATGGCATGCGCGTGACCGACGCGCAAACCATGGACGTGGTGGAGATGGTCCTCGGCGGGCAGGTCAACAAGGACATCGTCAATCTGATCAACCGTCATGGCGGCAGCGCTATCGGCCTGACCGGTAAAGACGCCGAGCTGATTCGTGCGAAGAAACTCACCGTCACCCGCCAGACGCCGGAAATGACCCAACCGGAAATCATCGATATCGGCCAGGTAGGCGAAGTCGTCGGGATTAACACCGACTTGCTGAACCTGCTGGTCAAAGGCGATTTCATCCCGGTGATCGCCCCTATCGGCGTCGGTGCCAACGGCGAGTCTTACAACATCAACGCTGACCTGGTGGCCGGCAAGGTGGCCGAAGCGCTGAAGGCCGAGAAGCTGATGCTGCTGACCAACATCGCGGGCCTGATGGATAAATCGGGCACGGTCCTCACCGGCCTGACAACCCAACAGGTCGACGAGCTGATCGCGGACGGCACGATCTACGGTGGCATGCTGCCGAAGATTCGCTGTGCGCTGGAAGCAGTCCAGGGCGGGGTCGGCAGTTCGCTGATCATCGACGGCCGGGTGCCGAATGCCATCCTGCTGGAGATCTTCACCGATACTGGCGTGGGCACTCTGATCAGTAATCGCAAGCGTCCGTAAGCGATAGCACACACAAAAAGACCCCGCTCGGCCTGGCTGAGCGGGGTCTTTTTTTGCCTGCAATCCCTGCTGGAATTTGTCGAACCCTCTGTAGGAACTGCGCTATACGCCGAATTGGGCGCGGTACGCTTCAACGGCTGGCAAATGCTGCTTGAGCTGCGGGTCGTCCGCCAAAAACTCCAGCACCTGGTTCAGCGAAACGATGCTGATCACCGCAATACCGAAGTCACGCTCAACTTCCTGAATCGCTGACAACTCACCATTGCCCCGCTCCTGACGGTTCAGCGCAATCAATACGCCGGCCGCCTTGGCACCGTCCTGGGAAGCGATGATCTGCATCACTTCGCGGATCGCGGTGCCTGCGGTGATCACGTCGTCGATGATCAGCACTTCGCCCGTCAATGGCGCGCCGACCAGGCTACCGCCTTCGCCGTGAGCCTTGGCTTCCTTGCGGTTAAAGCACCATGGCAGGTCACGGTCATGGTGCTCGGCCAGGGCCACGGCAGTCGTGGCCGCCAAAGGGATGCCCTTGTAGGCCGGACCGAACAGCACGTCGAACGAAATGCCGCTCTCGATGATGGCCGCCGCATAGAAACGACCCAGCTGCGCCAGGGCCGAACCCGAATTGAACAGGCCGGCATTGAAGAAGTAAGGACTGGTGCGCCCGGACTTCAGGGTGAACTCGCCGAAGCGCAAAACGCCGCGATCGATGGCAAAACGAATGAAATCGCGCTGATACGCTTGCATGAAAAAAACCCCAAATACCACGGATTTAGCTAATTAGGTTGACGCCGTGTATCATACACGCACGCGATTTTTGGGGCCATTTATGCGGATCATCAGTGTGAACGTCAATGGTATTCAGGCTGCAGTGGAGCGAGGGTTGCTCAGTTGGCTGCAAGCACAGAATGCCGACGTCATCTGCCTGCAGGACACCCGCGCCTCCGCCTTTGAACTGGACGATCCAGCCTTCCAACTGGATGGCTACTTCCTTTATGCCTGCGAAGCCGAAGTTCCCGCCCAGGGTGGCGTGGCTTTGTATTCGCGGTTGCAGCCGAAGGCAGTCATCAGCGGTCTCGGTTTCGAGACAGCCGACCGCTACGGGCGCTACCTGCAAGCCGATTTCGACAAGGTCAGCATCGCGACCTTGCTGCTCCCTTCGGGGCAGAACGGCGATGAAGACTTGAACCAGAAGTTCAAGCTAATGGACGATTTCGCCCGTTATCTGGATAAACAGCGGCGCAAACGTCGCGAGTACATTTATTGTGGCTCGCTGTACGTGGCGCAACAAAAGCTGGATATCAAGAACTGGCGCGACAGCCAGCAATCCCCGGGTTTCCTGGCGCCTGAGCGTGCCTGGATGGACGAGATTGTCGGTAACATGGGTTATGTCGACGCCCTGCGCGAAGTCAGCCGCGAAGGCGACCAGTACAGCTGGTGGCCGGACAACGAACAAGCTGAAATGCTCAACCTCGGCTGGCGTTTCGACTACCAACTGCTGACCCCGGGCCTACGCCGCTTCGTACGCAGCGCACGCCTGCCGCGTCAGCCACGGTTCTCGCAGCACGCACCGCTGATCGTGGACTACGACTGGACGCTGACTATCTAGGCGTCGTTTCGCAGACACAAAAAAGCCGACAGCGATGTCGGCTTTTTTGTGCGCAATGATTTTCAATGTGGGAGCTGTGTTGATCGTTATTTGATCAAGCGCCAGGTAAACGGATACCGGTAAGGCAGCCCTTCATTGGCTTTGACGCCAGCAATGATCGTCAGCACCAAGGCACCGATTGCCACCAGCCCCAACAGGAAGAACCCGACAATCACCACCATCAACAGGAAACAGATAGCCGATGCAATGGCGACGGTGATCTGGAAGTTCAGCGCCTCCTTGCCCTGCGCATCGACGAACGGGTCCATTTCACGCTTCATCTGCCAAAGAATCAGCGGGCCGATGAGCGTGCCAAATGGAATCCATATCCCCAGCAGGGCGGACAGGTGACAAAACATCGCCCATTGCCGAACTTCCTTGCTCGGGACGGGAAGCAGCTGTTGTTCGTCACTCATGACGTCCTCCTTGCTGGGAACGGGTCCGATCAGTCGGCCAGTGCAGCTTTCTGCAGTTCGAAAATTTCGGTCATGCCTTTCTTCGCCAGTTCCAGCATAGCGTTCAACTCTTCTGGCTGGAATGGCGCGCCTTCAGCAGTGCCCTGCACCTCGATGAAGCCACCGGTGCTGGTCATTACCACGTTCAGGTCGGTCTCGGCAGCCGAGTCTTCCAGGTAGTCGAGGTCGAGCACAGGCTCGCCCTGGTACATGCCAACCGAAACGGCAGCGATCATCTGCTTGAGCGGGTCGCCACCCTTGAGGCCGCCGCGTTTCTTGATGACTTTCAGGGCATCGACCAGCGCGACCATAGCGCCGGTGATGGAGGCGGTGCGAGTGCCACCGTCGGCCTGGATGACGTCGCAATCGACGTACAGGGTCACGTCGCCCAGCTTGGACATGTCCAGCGAAGCGCGCAGCGAGCGACCGATCAGACGCTGGATCTCCAGGGTGCGACCGCCTTGTTTGCCGCGGCTCGCTTCACGCTGGTTACGTTCGCCAGTGGCCCGTGGCAGCATGCCGTATTCGGCGGTCAGCCAGCCTTGGCCCTGACCCTTGAGGAAGCGCGGCACGCCGTTTTCGACGCTGACCGTGCAGATGACCTTGGTATCACCAAACTCGACCAGCACAGAACCCTCGGCGTGTTTGGTGTAGTTGCGGGTAATGCGGATCGAGCGGAGCTGATCGGCAGCGCGACCACTTGGACGTTTCATAGGGAATACCTGTACTGGGGACGGAAAACTGCCGAGCATTATAGAGCCGTGCGCCGGGCGTGGGCACTTCTAAAAAATCCGCCCGACGATTGAGGCACTGACTCAAGCTTAGAACAGTGCTTTACCGACGGCCTGCAGCTCTTTGTCACGCGGTGTGTTTGGGCGCATACGCCCCACTGCGCTACAATCCTGCGCCTTTGCTGCCTGTCGGCTTAAATTCATAGATAGCGGGTCCTGGGTAATGCTGGGATCTGCATTGCGAGGTACCTCCATGGTGCACAGCATGACCGCTTTCGCCCGCGTCGAAAAAGCCGGCACCCAGGGTACCCTGAGCTGGGAGCTGCGCTCGGTCAACAGCCGCTACCTGGAACCGCATCTGCGCCTGCCGGAGTCGTTCCGCGACCTCGAAGGTTCGGTCCGCGAGTCGCTGCGACAGGGCCTGTCCCGGGGCAAGCTGGAGTGCACCCTGCGCTTCACCGAAGAAAACACCGATAAACCCCTGCAAGTGGATCGCGAGCGCGCCGCCCAACTGGTTGCCGCCGCCGAGACCATCGCCGGCCTGATCAAGAATCCGGCGGCGCTGAACCCGCTGGAAGTGCTGGCCTGGCCCGGCGTGCTGGTGGGCAACGCGAACGACCCGCAAGCGTTGAACGCCGAGGCACTGGCGCTGTTCAACGAAGGCCTCAAGGAACTCAAGGCTGGCCGTGAGCGCGAAGGCGCGGAATTGGCACGCTTGATCAACGAACGCCTGAGCGCGATTGAAGGCGACGTCGTGACCCTGCGCGAACTGGTCCCGCAGATGCTCGCCACCCAGCGCCAGAAAGTCCTCGATCGCTTCGCCGACATGAAAGCCGAGATGGACCCTCAGCGCCTGGAGCAGGAAATGGTCATGCTCGCTCAAAAGAGCGACGTGGCCGAAGAACTGGACCGCTTGAGCACTCACATCATCGAAGTTCGCCGGGTGCTCAAATCCGGTGGCGCGGCCGGTCGGCGCCTGGACTTCCTGATGCAGGAACTCAACCGCGAGGCCAACACATTAGGCTCCAAGGCCTTCGACCCGCGCAGCACGCAGGCTGCGGTCAACCTCAAAGTGTTGATCGAGCAGATGCGCGAACAAGTGCAGAATATTGAGTAAGGCTACCCCTGACATGACCCACAGCACCGGCACCCTGTACATCATTTCCGCCCCTTCGGGCGCGGGCAAGAGCAGCCTGGTCAAGGCCCTCACCGACGCCGACCAGGCTATCCGCGTCTCCGTCTCCCACACCACCCGCGCCATGCGCCCGGGTGAAGTGGACGGCGTGAACTATCACTTCGTCTCGCGCGAAGCATTCGTGAAGATGGGTGAACATGGTGACTTCCTGGAGCGCGCCGAAGTGTTCGGCAATCTCTATGGCACCTCGCAGAGCCATCTGCAGCAAACCCTGGACGCAGGTCACGACCTGATTCTGGAGATCGACTGGCAAGGCGCCGAACAAGTGCGCAAATTGATGCCCCAGGCGCGCTCGATCTTCATCCTGCCGCCCTCCCTGGAGGCCTTGCACCAGCGCCTGACCAATCGCGGCCAGGACAGTGACGAGATCATTGATGGGCGGATGCGTGAAGCCGTCAGCGAGATGAGCCACTACGTGGAATATGACTACCTCATCATTAACGACAATTTCGCCCATGCGCTGGACGATTTGAAAGCGATTTTCCGTGCCAACCAGCTGCATCAGAAGCGTCAGCAGCAGCGCAATGGAAAACTTTTGGCCGAATTGCTCGGCTAAACAGCTCTTCCCAAAACCGCTGCGGGGGCTTTACATTGGCACTTGCAGCGCGTTGAAGAGCTTGGTCAAAAAATCAGCGCTTCCCTAAACGCTGGTGATTTTTTAAACTGTTGAGTCCGCTCGCCCAACCGGGCAGCGCGCATATTGCATTCGCTCCGAGGAATACCATGGCCCGCGTAACCGTTGAAGACTGCCTGAACCACGTGGAAAACCGCTTTGAGCTGGTCATGCTGTCCACCAAGCGTGCCCGTCAACTGGCCACCGGCGGCAAAGAGCCTCTGGTCCAGTGGGAAAACGACAAGCCTACCGTTGTAGCCCTGCGTGAAATCGCGGAAGGCCTGATGAGCTACGAGTTCATTGCCAACGCTGAAATCGTCGAAGACGAACCGCTGTTCGCAGCGTTCGAGGACGAGTCCAACGAGGCCGTCTAAGCCTATGCCTGGTCGACGTAGCACGGCGCAGGGTCACAGCGAACGGCAGGAGTCATCATGCCGAGCATAGACGCCCTCGCCGATCGCTTATCGACCTATCTCGGCAAGGACCAGGTCAACCTGGTCCGCCGAGCGTATTTCTACGCCGAACAAGCCCACGACGGCCAACGCCGACGCAGTGGCGAGGCGTACGTCACGCACCCCCTCGCGGTGGCGAATATTCTTGCCGACATGCATATGGACCATCAGAGCCTGATGGCGGCCATGCTGCATGACGTGATCGAAGACACCGGTATTGCCAAGGAAGCGCTGCAAGCGCAGTTCGGCGAAACCGTGGCCGAACTGGTCGATGGGGTCAGCAAACTGACCCAGATGAACTTCGAGACCAAAGCTGAAGCCCAGGCGGAAAACTTCCAGAAGATGGCCATGGCCATGGCTCGGGACATCCGCGTCATCCTGGTCAAGCTGGCCGACCGCCTGCACAACATGCGCACGCTGGAAGTGCTGTCCGGCGAAAAACGCCGGCGCATCGCCAAGGAAACCCTGGAAATCTATGCACCCATTGCCAATCGGCTGGGCATGCACGCCATCCGCATAGAATTCGAAGATCTCGGCTTCAAGGCCATGCACCCGATGCGTTCTGCGCGGATCTACCAGGCGGTCAAGCGCGCCCGGGGCAATCGCAAGGAAATCGTCAACAAGATCGAAGAGTCGCTGAGCCATTGCCTGGCGATCGACGAGATTCAGGGCGAAGTCAGCGGCCGCCAGAAACACCTTTATGGCATCTACAAGAAAATGCGCGGCAAGCGTCGGGCCTTCAACGAGATCATGGACGTGTATGCGTTCCGGATCATCGTCGACAAGGTGGATACCTGCTACCGCGTGCTGGGTGCTGTTCATAATTTGTACAAACCGCTGCCTGGACGCTTCAAGGACTACATCGCGATTCCCAAGGCCAACGGTTATCAGTCGCTGCACACGACGCTGTTCGGCATGCATGGCGTACCAATCGAGATCCAGATCCGCACCCGCGAAATGGAAGAGATGGCCAACAACGGCATCGCTGCCCATTGGCTGTACAAATCCAGCGGCGACGAGCAGCCAAAAGGCACTCACGCCCGCGCGCGGCAGTGGGTCAAGGGCGTGCTGGAGATGCAGCAACGCGCCGGCAACTCGCTGGAATTCATCGAGAGCGTGAAGATCGACCTGTTCCCGGACGAGGTCTACGTGTTCACGCCCAAAGGCCGGATCATGGAGTTGCCCAAAGGCTCCACGGCGGTCGACTTCGCCTACGCGGTGCACACCGACGTGGGTAACAGCTGCATTGCCTGCCGGATCAATCGTCGTCTCGCACCGCTGTCCGAACCGCTGCAAAGCGGCTCCACGGTCGAGATCGTCAGTGCTCCCGGCGCTCGGCCGAATCCGGCGTGGCTCAATTTCGTGGTCACCGGCAAGGCGCGAACGCACATCCGCCATGCGCTGAAACTGCAACGCCGCTCCGAATCCATCAGCCTGGGCGAACGCCTGCTGAACAAGGTACTCAACGGCTTCGACAGCTCGCTGGAAAAAGTCCCGGCCGAACGGGTCAAGGCGATGCTCACCGAGTACCGTCTCGAACTGATCGAAGACCTGCTCGAAGACATCGGCCTGGGCAATCGCATGGCTTACGTAGTCGCCCGACGCCTGCTAGGCGAAGGCGAGCAATTGCCAAGCCCGGAAGGCCCGCTGGCGATTCGCGGCACCGAAGGCCTGGTACTCAGCTATGCCAAGTGCTGCACGCCGATCCCGGGCGACCCGATTGTCGGTCACCTTTCGGCGGGCAAAGGCATGGTCGTGCACCTGGACAACTGCCGCAACATCAGCGAAATCCGCCATAACCCGGAAAAATGCATCCAGCTTTCGTGGGCCAAGGATGTCACCGGGGAATTCAACGTCGAGCTGCGCGTCGAGCTGGAACACCAGCGCGGCCTGATCGCGCTGCTGGCCAGCAGCGTCAACGCGGCCGACGGCAATATCGAGAAAATCAGCATGGACGAACGCGATGGTCGCATCAGCGTGGTCCAACTGGTGGTCAGCGTTCACGACCGCGTGCACCTGGCCCGTGTGATCAAGAAACTGCGCGCATTGACCGGGGTGATTCGCATCACCCGCATGCGCGCCTAAGCCCACCTATTACAAGGAGTCATTCATGACCAAGACTGTTATCACCAGCGACAAGGCCCCGGCTGCCATCGGCACATACTCCCAGGCGATCAAGGCTGGCAACACCGTCTACATGTCGGGTCAAATTCCGCTGGACCCAAAAACCATGGAACTGGTTGAAGGCTTCGAAGCCCAGACCATCCAGGTATTCGAGAACCTGAAGTCTGTCGCTGAAGCAGCGGGCGGTTCGTTCAAGGACATCGTCAAGCTGAACATCTTCCTGACCGACCTGAGCCACTTTGCCAAGGTCAACGAGATCATGGGCAAGTACTTCGAGCAGCCTTACCCTGCCCGCGCCGCCATTGGCGTGGCCGCCCTGCCAAAGGGTTCGCAGGTTGAAATGGATGCCATTCTGGTCATCGAGTAATGCATCTGGCGCAGCCTCCCAAGGCTGCGCCGCTGATGTCGTAAAGATAGCGTTCTGAAAGGATTCCACCATGCGCCATGCGCTAGCCCTCTCGCTGGTCGCCCTGTTCCTGGGCGGATGTGCCAGCAACCCTGCCGATCGTGACATCAGCGGCACCTGGATCAATCAGGTGGCCATCGATGCAGCCGCCAAAGGCAGCCCATTACGTGAAGCGCTCCAGGCTTATGGCCCGAATCTGGAATGGGACGTTAACACCAGGGCCGCACAGGCTCGCTACACCAACGGTTTCGAGAACGTCGACGGCAAGTTGCTCGGCGAAGAGTCCGGCGCCTGGAAAGTCGATTTTTATGGCAGCTCTGCCAGCGAGCTCAAGCGTGACGGCAAGCAACTGAGCCAGGCCGCCAGCGACAATGAACCCGAGCAGGTCTTTGACCGCGCGGTGATCCCCGTGCCGGAAGGCGCACCGCTGGGCGCCAGTTTCGAGCGTGCGCTGTATACCGCCTACATGGGTGGCAGCTGGCAAGTCGTCAGTGGCCCAGGGGAAGGCAATACCGTGCAGTTCCAGGCCGATGGCCAAGTGGCCGGCCTGCCCGGCGCTGATCGCTACGCCCTTTGCCTGGCGGGTGATTGCGCGTCGATGAGCGGCGGCAACGACAACATGTGGCTGCAACAGAATGGCCAGGGCAACACCTGGATTTTTGCGCGCAAGGGCAAGGAAATGGAGATTTTCCAGGCCACCAACACTGCCAGGGAAGACGAGATGCCCCAGTTCACACCGGGCGAGCGCAAGTGGTTGCTCGAAAAGCAGTAACACCGCGAAACCTTGCAGGAGCCGGCTTGCTGGCGATAGCGTCCGTCCAGCCAATGAACCCATTGCCTGATCCAGCGCATTCGCCAGCAAGCCAGCTCCCACAAAGTCAGCAGCGACCCTCAAGAATCGCCGCATACCCCTCACGATAACTCGGGTACTTCGGCTCCCAGCCCAGAGCTTTCGCTCGCGCATTACTGCACCGCTTGCTCCCCGCCCGACGCACGCTCGCATCGTCGGCCCATTCGGTCACACCCAGATACTCGCGCAACCAGCCCACCACCTCGGCAAGCGGCGCCGGTGAGTCATCGACACCGATATAGATATCATCGAGCCCCACACCCTGCTGATCCTGTTCCAGCAGAAACGCCAGCAACCCCGCCGCATCGTCGGCGTGGATCCGGTTGCCATACAACGGCGGGTCGATCGCTACGCGATAGCCGCGACGAACCTGAGTCAGCAGCCACTCACGGCCCGGACCATAAATACCGGTCAGGCGCACGACACTCGCGGGAATGCCGCTCTGGAGCGCTACTTGCTCCGCCTCCAGCATCAGCCGGCCGGAATAACCGCCAGCCACGGTGGGTGACGTTTCGTCGACCCAGTCCCCGTCCTGCTGGCCATAAACACTGCTGCTGGAAACGAACAGCAGTCGATCAGGCACCTGTCCATAGTCGTCCAGCCAGCTCAGCACATTCTGCAAACCCTGCACGTAAGCAGCGCGGTAGCCCGCCTCATCGTGATCGGTGGCCGCGGCGCAATACACCAGGTAATCCACCGCACCAATCGGCCAGGTCGCCGGGCAGTCTTCGTTAAACAAGTCACCGGCCACGCCAATCACGCCCTCAGGCAAACGCGAAACATCCCGGCGCAGACCATGAACTTCCCAGCCGCGAGCCAGCAATTGCGTGGCCAGGCGGCTACCCACATCGCCGCAACCGGCAATCAAAACAGAAGGCGCGGACATCAGAAAACTCCTCTGGCAAAGGCACAGACTAGCGTCGGCAAAGGACGAGCGGCTAGTAATGCAGGAAAAAAAGATACTCTATTACTTTTGTTAACAAGAATTACTTGCAATAATAC
>NZ_JZRI01000059.1:0-125095 GCF_000952175.1 Pseudomonas sp. ES3-33
GAACTCAGCAGTGAAACGATGCATCGCCGATGGTAGTGTGGGGTTTCCCCATGTGAGAGTAGGTCATCGTCAAGATTAAATTCCGAAACCCCTATCTGCGTATGCAGGTAGGGGTTTTGTTTTTGTCTGGAACAAAAGCAACTATTTGCAGCACAAATAGGCACAGTTATTTTCAGTTCAGGACACTAGAATAGGTCCAACTATTTCGGAGCCAGCGCCTTTATGCCAGATTCGGTTGACGCCCCCGGGCTGTCAGAATTACCGCTGGAAGACTTGGTAGCCTGTCATGAGTGCGACCTGCTGATGCGCAAGCCGCAGCTCGCCCATGGCGAGAAAGCGCTGTGTCCTCGTTGTGGCTATGAACTCTACGCGCACCGGCATAACGTCGTGCAACGCAGTCTCGCCCTGGTGATCGCCGCTCTTCTGTTGTTTATCCCGGCGAACTTTTTACCCATCATGGAGCTCAATCTACTCGGACAATCGTCGCAAGACACTGTCTGGAGCGGTGTTGTGGGGTTGTTCGACACCGGCATGCAAGGTGTGTCGGTCGTCGTGTTCCTGTGCAGCATGGCCATCCCGCTGCTCAAGTTGCTGTGCCAGCTGGCGGTATTGCTGAGCATCCGCTTTGACGTCGGCCGCAGTTACGGTTTGTTGCTATATCGCATTTATCACCATTTGCGCGACTGGGGCATGCTTGAGGTCTATCTCATGGGCGTCCTGGTTGCGATCGTGAAGCTGGCAGATATGGCAGCGATTACCGTCGGACTCGGTTTGGCATGTTTCATCAGTTTGTTGTTGGTTCAGGTCTGGCTGGAAGTGGTGATGTCGCCCCACCAGATCTGGCAGGCTCTATCAGGAGAGGATGCCCATGCGGGCGATTGATGCAGGCATTCTGATTTGCACCGAATGCCATGAGTTGAACAGGCAGGACGCTGACACCGACGAGCAGGTCTGTACTCGATGTGGTGCGTTGGTCCATGAGCGCCGTCCGAACAGCCTGGTGCGAACCTGGGCGCTACTGATTACTGCTGCGATTTTGTACATCCCGGCCAATATATTGCCCATCATGACGGTTACCTCCCTGGGGCAGGGCGATCCCAGCACCATCATGTCCGGGGTGATCCAGCTGGTTCAGCACGGCATGATCCCCATTGCAGCCGTGGTGTTCATTGCCAGCATCGTCGTGCCGACCTTCAAACTGGTAGGCATTGCATTGCTGTTGTTCTCGGTACAACGCCACCAGCCGCTGTCGGCCCGCCAGCGCATTCTGATGTACCGCTTTATTGAATTCATTGGCCGCTGGTCGATGCTCGATATCTTTGTGATCGCCATTCTCGTGGCGGTCGTGAATTTCGGACGGCTTGCCAGCGTCGAAGCCAATCTTGGTGCCATTGCGTTCGCCAGTGTGGTGATTCTGACGATGCTTGCTGCAGTTACTTTCGATCCCCGACTGATTTGGGATAACACGGAGTCGGACGACGACCATGACTGATTTGCCAACAGCTAAAACCCGACCGGCCTCGAACTGGTCGGCTATCTGGGTGTTACCCCTGATCGCCCTGATCATCGGCGGCTGGCTCGGCTGGCGAGCCTATAACGAGACCGGCATCGAGGTTCAGGTGCGGTTCGAAAGTGGTGAAGGCATTCAGGCCAACAAGACCGAAGTCGTCTACAAAGGCATGTCGGTGGGCAAGGTCAAGACCCTTAAACTCGACGACGAAGGCGCCTCCAAAGGCGTGATCGCCACCGTCGAGATGAACAAGGATGTCGAGCAATACCTGCGCACCAGCACCCGCTTCTGGCTGGTCAAGCCAAGCGTCACCCTGGCTGGTATTACCGGCCTGGAGACCCTGGTTTCGGGTAACTATGTCGCGATCAGCCCGGGCGAAGGCGAGCCCACTCGCAAGTTCAAGGCGCTTGCCGAAGAGCCACCGTTATCCGACGCCAAGCCCGGCCTGCACCTGACCATCAAGGCCGACCGACTGGGTTCGCTCAACCGCGGCAGCCCGGTGTTCTACAAGCAGATCAAGGTCGGCCAGGTGAAAAGCTACCTGTTGTCTGAAGATCAAAGCACTGTTGAGCTCAAGGTCTTCATTGAGCCTACTTACGCCAATCTGGTGCGTAAACATACCCGTTTCTGGAACGCCAGCGGCATCAGCATCGACGCCAATCTTTCCGGCGTGAAGGTGCGCAGCGAATCCCTGGCCAGCATCGTTGCAGGCGGTATTGCCTTTGCGACCCCGGAAAACCGCAAGGACAGCCCGGCAACCGATCCGAGCCTGCCGTTCCGGCTCTATGAAGATTTCGACGCTGCCGCAGCCGGTATCCGTATCAAGGTCAAGCTCAGTGATTTCGAAGGTTTGCAGGCCGGTCGTACGCCGGTCATGTACAAAGGGATACAGGTCGGCAACCTGAAGGCGCTCAAGGTCGATCCTGACCTGACGGCGGCCACTGCCGAGCTGACCCTTGACCCGCTGGCCGAGGATTATCTGGTCGATGGCACTCAGTTCTGGGTGGTCAAACCCTCGATTTCCCTCGCTGGCATCACGGGTCTGGAAGCGCTGGTGAAGGGTAACTACATCGCCATACGCCCCGGCGACAAGGGGGCGGCGCCGCAGCGTGAATTTGTCGCAAGACCCAAGGCTCCGCCTCTGGACCTGCGCTCACCCGGGCTGCACCTGGTCCTGTTCACCGAGAACCTCGGCTCGCTGGAAGTGGGCAGCCCGATTCTCTACAAGCAGGTGAAGGTCGGTTCGGTCCAGAGCTATCAATTCTCCAAGACCCGTAAACAGCTGGTGATTGGCGTTCACATCGAGAAGGAATATGAAGGCCTGGTCAATGCCTCCAGCCGATTCTGGAATGCGAGTGGCGTCACCCTCACGGGTGGGCTGACGGGTGGCATCCAGGTCAAGAGCGAGTCACTGCAAAGCCTGATGGCCGGTGGTATTGCTTTTGAGACCCCGCAAGCCAAGGCGCCGTTGCAGAAGCGTATCCCTCGGTTCCGCCTGTTCCCCAGCCACGACGAGGCCAACCAGAAAGGCACCCTGGTCACCATCAAGGTCGACCGCGCCGACGGTTTGCGCACCGGCACTCCTGTGCGGTTCAAGGGGCTGGATGTCGGCAAGATCGAGGACGTTGATCTCACCGATGACCTGCAGTCCGTGGTGCTCACCGCGCGAATTACCGAAGTGCCGGAGCGTATTGCCCGGGTCGGCAGTCAATTCTGGGTGGTCAAGCCGGAGTTGGGTCTGATCAAGACCGCGAACCTGGAAACCCTGGTAACCGGTCAATATATCGAAGTGCAACCCGCGCTGAAGAGCCAGGGGCCGCAGAAGAGTTTCGTGGCCTTGTCCAGCCCGCCAGAAATAGCCAAGGTGGAGCCTGGCTTGAGCCTGGTGTTGAGCGCGGCTCGTCGGGGCTCGTTGAAGATCGGCGTGCCGGTCACCTACCGGGAAGTGACGGTAGGCAAGGTGACGGGGTACGAGTTGGGGCAGACAGCGGATCGCGTGCTGATCCACATCCTGATTGAACCCAAGTACGCGCCGTTGGTGCGCAGCGGTACGCGGTTCTGGAACTCCAGCGGTTTCGGATTCGACTATGGACTGTTCAAGGGAGCGACGATGCGCACCGAGTCTCTGGAAACCCTGATTCAGGGTGGCATCGCGTTCGCCACCCCGGATGGCGAGCGCATGGGTAACCCTGCGCGAGCGGAACAGACATTCCCTTTATTTGATAAGTTCGAAGATGAATGGCTGACCTGGGCGCCGAAGATCGCGATCGGTAAATAATTATCGGCGGCGGTGCTGCCGTCATCGCGAGCAGGCCCTCGCATTCCCCAAGCAGCTTGGACAAAAAAGGCCGCGGTCCATTGGATCGCGGCCTTTTGTTTGGATCAGGCAAATTCAGACCGCATCCAGCTCCGGTTCATCGGCTGCCACATTGACCACAGGCTTCACTTCATCGTGACGGCGAATGTATTTCCAGTCCGCCTCGTCGATGTAAATCCCGTTCGGTCCGCTGCCGCCTTCCAGGTCAATGGCGACGCTGGCGCAAACCTGCGGTTTGACACTCGCCAGAATCGGCACGAAACCCAGTTGCAGGCTGGTTTCCAGCAAGGCTGCCTGGTTTTTCTCGTCGATGTCCGCCGCTTCGTCGAGGTAGTAGGGCAAGCGCACCCGGCCAGCCTGGTCGCGGTCCATCAAGTGCAACAACAGGTACATGTTGGTCAGCGCCTTGATGGTCATGGTGGTGCCGTTGGACGCAGCACCATCGATGTCGGTGTGGATGACGGGCTGGCCGTTGACCTTGGTGATCTCGAATGCCAGTTCAAACAGGTCCTTGAGGCCCAACTGGTTGTGGTTGGCAGCAACCAGGCGTGCCAGATACTCCTTGGCCTCCTCGTTCCTGTTGTCCTGATCGGCGCTCTGGCTGAGGTCGAATACCGAGAGGGTTTCACCTTCTTCGTACTGGCCGGCACTGTGGATGATCTGGTCAATGTGTTTCAAAGCTTCCTTGTTCGGCGCTAGCACGATGCGGAAGCTCTGCAGGTTGGACACCTGGCGTTTGTTGATCTCGCGGTTGAACAGGGCCAGTTGATGCTCAAGGCTGTCGTAGTCGCTGCGGATATTGCGCAGTGTCCGCGCGATGTCAGTGACCGCGGCGCGGCGGGCCTTGCCCAAGGTCAGCGCTTCGTCGGTGCGATGCGCGTAGGCATTGATCAGCAGTTGCAGGCGCCGCTCCATGTCGTCTTCGCTGTCGAACTTGGCAACACCCTTGAGACGCACCTGGGCGTAGAGTGCATCGATCTGTCCATCGCTGCGCAACAGTCCCTGCCAGCTGTCCTGGTAGTCATTGAGCAGCGGCAGCAGGTTGTCCATGGAATCGTCGATCGGGTCCATGAACGGCGTACCGAACGGCAGGTCTGCCGGCAGCAGTTGGCGGCGGCGCAAGGCGTCGTCGAGCGTGCGCTGCTTGGCTTCCATGTCGCCGATCTGCCGCCCTACCAGTTGCAGCTTGGCCGACAGTTGCTGGACTCGCTCGGTGAATGCATCGCTGGAGCGTTTTAATTCGTCCTGCGCGGCTTCCATCTGGGCCAGCTGTTCCAGCTTGTCGCCTTCTTCGGCGCTCAGGGTTTGCGAGCGACGGAAATCCTCCAGCGCCTTTTGCGCGTCCAGCACTTGCTGGTA
The DNA here is from genome assembly GCF_000952175.1 of Pseudomonas sp. ES3-33. Lineage (NCBI taxonomy): Bacteria > Pseudomonadati > Pseudomonadota > Gammaproteobacteria > Pseudomonadales > Pseudomonadaceae > Pseudomonas > Pseudomonas sp. ES3-33. Next base: position 5,187 of record NZ_JZRI01000059.1, read on the forward strand.
CAACGCTTCGGTCTGGGTCTTGCTCGCCGCGCGGTCGGCGGCCACGGCAGCTTGAGTTTTGAGTTGCTTGAGTTCTTTTTCCAGGCGCTCTTTCTGGTCGCGCAATGCGGCGCGGTCAGCCAGGGCTTGCAGGGCCGGCGGCTCGATGTGCGACATATCGATGGACAAGCCAGGCACTTCGAATCGCTCGCCCTTGAAGCTGTCCAGAATCAGCTCCATGGACTTGACCCACTGTCCGTCCTCATCCAGCGCAATACCGTGTTCACCCAGTGGCAGGCTGAACAGGGCACTGTTGAACAGGCGCATCAAGCGCTCGACGTCCTGTTGCGAGAACTCTTCGCGCAGTCGGGCGTAGCTGTTGTTGTCGGCATGATCGAGCTGCTGCTTGACCGACTTCAGGCGTTTTTCCAGGTCGCGCAGACGCTCTTCGAGGTCTTCGGCGCTGAATTGGCGGGACTGGGCCAGCGCACCGGCCAGTTCGTCGTGCGCATCCTTGGCCGCCAGCAGTTGCTGTTCCAGGACCTTGACGTCATCGACCAGGGCAAAGCGATTCTTCAGTACCGACAATTCCCCCAGCCAGCGCTGGATGCCGGAAATTTCCCGTTCCAGGCGCATCAACTCCTGAGTGCCGCCGCGCTGATCGTTTTGCAATGCGTCCTGTTCGTTGCGGTAGTGCTCGGCCTGGATGGTCAGCTCTTCCTTGCGCGCACTGGCATAGTCCGACCAGGTGCCCAGTAACGAGTCGAGCAGCGGCGAGATGCGGTGCAGTTTGCCGCGCAGGATATTGCGCTGGGTCACGCCGGCCGCAAGGGCTTCGACCAGCGGGCCGGCCGTGACCAGCGAATTGTAATCCTGCTCCATGCGGCGCACATCGCGGAACGCTTCTTCGCACGCCGCGATGTAGTCCACGCTGCCGGAGCGCAGACTGTGTTCGAACGCATCGAGGAACAGCTGCTTGAGCTTGGCCGCGGTGATTTCGCGCATGTGCAACAGGTTGATGAACAGCGCGCGGAACGTCTTCAGGCTTTGTTCGCTGGTGGAGCGCAGTGGAATCAGGGTCAGGTCCAGCGGAATCGATGTGTGACCGCCCACCAGCAAACGACGCAATTCATCCGGCTTGAGTTCGTAGGCTTTCAGGCCCTCGCGCTCAAGGTTGGTGAACAGCTCTTTCTGACGCAGGCAGGTGTCGTTCTTCTGGTAGTGCGCCAGGTCCAGTTTGCCGGCGTAGGCAAAGAACTGGTGACCAAAACCACCGCCCGGGCCGCGACCCACCACGCCGATCACGTGCGGGCCATGTGGCAGGGACACTTCAACGAGGATGTAACTGGTGTCCGAGGCGAAGTAGAAGCGCCGGGATTGTTCCAGGCTGTACTTGCCGAAACTCATGTCCGACATGCGCGCCAGGATCGGGAACTGGAGCGCGTTGATCGAGGCGGATTTGCCGAGGTTGTTCGCGCCGTAAACCGACAGCGGCTCTTCCAGCGGGAACAGACCGAGGCTGTAGCCGGCGGTATTCAAAAGGGCGAAGCGGCGAATGCCGTAGCGTTCCTTGCTCATGCGTCGGTCTCCTGTTCTTCGGCAATGGCGCGCGCCATGGCGTCTTCTTCGCTTTCTTCTTCGAAGTCAGTCAGATCCAGTGGATCATCGGTTTGCAGCAGCTTTTCATCGCTGTCGTCATCGATCAGCAATGGAACCGGCAGCGGCAACACGCTGTGCAGACTGGCCGCCAGGTCGCGGTCCTGCTGCACCGACAGGCAGACATCGAGGAAGCGGTGCATCGGCGGCAGGAAGCGATAGACGCCGTTTTCTTCGCCGGCGAAACCGAGTTGGGTCATGCGGCGCATGATTTTTTCTTCGAGCTCTTCGACAGTTTGCACTTCGGCCTGGATAAACAGGTCGCGGTACTTTTCCAGTAGCGACGGCAATTCATCGCGACCCAGGCTGCCTCCGTCAAGCACGGCGATCGGGTCCCGCCCCTGATCCGCCAGATGCTCGACCAGAATGAAAGTAAACAGCGCCAGGCGCTGGGCGGTCTTGTTCACCGCAGCGGCGGCGAGGTCCGGCACGAAGTAATAGAAGCCGCGGGTATCGCAGACCAGCTCGAACCCCAATGCCTTGAACAGCGTGCGGTACTGGTCCTGGAAGTTCGACAGTTGCGCGTACAGCTCCGGATCACGGCGGCTGACGTGGTAGCCCTTGAACAGCTCGCGGAATATCGGTGCCAGCTGGGACAGTTCGGATAGATCAAGATGCATGTGGGATGCTCGCGGAATCCTCGGCGGCGCTGTCGCGGGCCGAGAGCAGGGCGAAGGAGCGCAGGCTGACCTGGTGCTCATGAGTGTGGTAGTCGCGGCGTTCGAGACGCTCGCGCTGGAAACGTTTTTCCCGTGACAGGCGCGAGAACCAGTACAGCAACTCGTCGGTGGCGCCGTCTGGCTCCTGTTCCAGCAGCCAGGCCATCAGGTCCGGCATCGGCAGGGCGTCTTCGCAGCGTTCAAGCATTTCGCGAACGGTACGTGGCGCACGCGGGGCTTCGCCTTTCTGGGTTTTGTGAGCCTTGGGGAAACGCGCCGGTTTCGGCTCGAAACGGGCCAGTGCATACACGTACGCTTCGACCTGGCTGGCGCTGCCAAGGAAGGTGCTTTGCGGGCGGGTGAACATTGGCATGGCCGCTTGGGGGACCGCGTCCAGGCCTTTGCGCCGGATAGCCGACAAGGCCAGCGCCGCGCCACGGGTCACGGCATTGTGCCGACGGGCCTCTTCACGCAACGGCAGGAGCAGTTCGCGGGCGTGGCGCAGGGTCAACTGGGCGCTGGTCTGCATTTCGAGGATGCGCGCATGGGTGCGCAGCAGCATGTCGTCGTCGACCAGGTGGCCCAGCCGTTGCTGTTCGGTGAGCATCTTCAGCAGGACATTCTCGACCTTGCGTACGCCTTGCTCGAAAGCACCGTCGGCATTGACCAGCTGGATCATCGGCTCGACGTATTCGTCCCAGGTCGCCAGCACTTCGGCGTAACGCTGGCGCAGGGGAATCTGCCGGTCGCTGGTCTTGGCGCGCTCGGCGACGGCCACAAGAGCCTGTTCGTCGTTGGCAAGTTTCTTCAAAACGTCCCGTACGCGCATGTCCAGCAGGCGCAATTGACGTGCGAGGTCGTGGCCGTCGCGGATGTCGAACGCATCCTGGATGTAACCGGCCAGGCGCTCGAGGTGGCGCAAGTAGGCTTCGATTTCCAGACACAGACCCAGGCGGTGCTCACGGCGCAAGTAGGCGAGGAAGTCGTGAATCTGCGCATTGAGCTCGAAACGGTTCGGGCTTTTTGCCACAGGCACCAGGATGTCGAGGCGAATCCACACATCCAGCAGGCTGGTGATGTCCTGCGGCGTGCTGTCCAGTTGCTGGGCGCCCAATTGCGTGCGCAGTTCGTTGAGGCTCAACGTGCCCTGGTCGAAGTGCTCGCACAGTGGCTCCAGAAGTGCCCAGTGTTCAGCGAGGGCGCGCAAGACGCGCTTGGGTTCGATCATCGGAATGGCCGGCTGGTTGGCGATAAAAGCAGCGATTGTACTGCATCGCGCCCATTGCGATTAACTCTCGGGACGGACAGTCGGCTTTCTGTCGATCAAGCGCGGGCGATCTTGCGAGAAGGGCGGTAGAATCCACGCACTTTAGTTATCCACAAGTGGCCGACCTTTGCTTATCGAGTCCCGTCGCCGCGCTTATTTGACCGCCATGCAGGTGGTCAACTGGCTGCCGCGCACCGAATTGCCCTTCGCCGCGCCGTCGCGGCCCGAGCTGCTGGAGACACCGCAACCCGTGGTCGTCGCTCCGATAGCAACGGCCGCTGTGGCTGAGGCGCCCGTGCAGCCGCAGGCCAAGCCCGCCGAGCGGGTGAAGATCGAGGTGCCTCGGCCTTCGCTGGCCAGCACCCGCACGGATGCAAAAATCGAAGAAGTGGCCGCGCCAGTCGTGGTCAAGCCACCAGTAGTGCCGCCGCCGCGTTTCGCCCTGCAGTTGCTGCGCGCCGGTCGCTGCCTGCTGCTGGTCGAGTTACCCACAGGTGAAACCTTTCAAACCCGCGACCCTGCCTATCTGCTGCTCAAGGACATGCTGCGCGCCGCCGGCCTGCCGGACAGCCCACAGATAGTCGGTGACCCCGTGCGCTGGCCGCTGCTGGCCCGGGGCACCATGGATCAAGGCCCGGAAGCCGCTCGTGACTTCGTGCAGGGTTTCCTCTCGGCCCGACTGGAAGATGCACCGTGCGTCTGCGTATGGCTGATCGGTCTGCCGGCGGTACGTTTCGCTGGCGAGGAAAACGCCGAATCGTTCAACCGTGAACTCCAGGTCGAAGGCCTGGGCTCGGTCTGGGCCCTGCCGGGCCTGGAATTATTAATGGAAGAGCCACAGCGTAAGGCTGATGTCTGGCAAGCCATGCGTCGGCTGATGGCGCGCTGGAAAGAATCAAATGAGTGACGCTGTATCGTTTCGCCCCATGATCGAGGCGGACCTGGACGCTGTACTGAAGATCGAATACGCGGCTTACAGCCATCCGTGGACCCGCGGGATTTTTCTTGATGGGCTCGGCAAGTACCAGATCTGGCTGATGTTCGAAGGGCAGCAACAGGTCGGCCACGGCGTGGTACAGATCATTCTTGATGAAGCGCACCTGTTGAACATTACGGTCAAACCGGAGAACCAGGGCCGTGGCCTGGGCCTGACGTTACTGGAGCACCTGATGTCGATTGCCTACAAGGCCGAGGCACGGGAGTGCTTCCTGGAAGTAAGGGACAGCAATCGTTCGGCGTTTCGCTTGTATGAGCGGTACGGGTTCAACGAGATAGGGCGGCGCCGGGACTATTATCCGGCGGTTGGCGGCCGGGAAGATGCGGTGGTCATGGCCTGCACACTGGTGGATTGAACACAGATACCCCGTAGGAGCTGCCGAAGGCTGCGATCTTTTGATTTTATCCACACCAGGATCAAAAGATCGCAGCCTGCGGCAGCTCCTACACGGGAGAATTCCGTCAATCGGGTAGGTCAGCGATTCCCGTCCAGCGGATCACGCTGCGCCAGTTCCGCTTCATCCAGGCCATTGCCTCCGCCGATGTCATCTTCATCGACAATGCTCAAGTCCCAGTCTGCCTGACCTTCTTCGCCTGCTTCCAGGGCATCCCTTGCGCCGTCTTCGAGGATGAGCGTTTCCGGGCTCATGTCATCATCCGTGGGTTCGTGGTCTTTGGTGGAGGCGCCCGTCATGCCGGCCTCCCGCACCCGCTCAGGCGGCATCCGTTGTTCGCGCTCGTTGTCCGGCAGTTCGTCGCCAATCCGGGCGCCGGATTCGTCTTCGTCAAAGTCCAGTTCATGCATTGAACCCATGCGGTCTTCGTTGTCATCGATGGGCTCGGGTTGCGCCGCGTCGAAAGGACGTCGTGAATCAGTCATGGTATTTCCTCATACTGTGGGCCTTACTAGGGTGGACCCACAGGGCTGGCGAGAATTCCACCTGCCTTAGTTGCATCGATCGCGTGACCCCGACGGGTGGTTGTCTGTCATAGAAGCGCACCATTCTTGAGGCTCTACAGCATGAACGAATTACAAGATCTGATTGATAACAACGAACGCTGGGCTGAAGCGATCAAACAGGAAGATCCGGACTTCTTCTCCAAGCTGGCTCGCCAACAGACCCCCGAATACCTGTGGATCGGTTGCTCCGATGCGCGGGTGCCGGCGAACGAAATCGTTGGCATGCTGCCCGGCGACCTGTTCGTCCACCGCAACGTGGCGAACGTGGTGCTGCATACCGACTTGAACTGCCTGTCGGTGATTCAGTACGCGGTGGACGTGCTCAAGGTCAAGCACATCCTGGTGACCGGCCACTATGGTTGCGGCGGCGTACGGGCATCGATGCAGGACCGCCAGCTGGGCCTGATTGATGGCTGGCTGCGCTCGATTCGCGACCTGTATTACGAAAAACGCGAAGAGCTGGCGCTGTTGCCAACTGAAGAGGAGCAGGTGGACCGCCTCTGCGAGCTGAACGTGATCCAGCAAGTGGCCAACGTCGGCCACACCAGCATTGTGCAAAATGCCTGGCATCGTGGACAGAAACTCTCGATTCACGGTTGCATCTACGGCATCAAGGACGGTCGCTGGAAAAGCCTGAACGCAACCATCAGCGGCTTCGAGCAGTTGCCGCCACAGTACCGTCTGCGTCCGCTGTAGCGCTTTTCGCGTCTACAGCCCCTGGCCCGGTGCAACCGTGGTCGCCGAAGTTTTCAGCTGGCTGAGCTGGGACCTGATCGGTGCCGATGCACAGTTGGCGACGGCCTGGGCCGGGGGCAGGTTGCGAATCGAGGTATAGAACAGTTCGCAGGTTTTTTCCGTGCGAGTGACTTGCCAGGTCTGGGTACAGCTCTTCAATTGCGTCGCCGGATCCCTGCCGGGGGCGCTGCCCATGCCGGCCTGCCAACACGCAGCGCTCAAATCCTGGCCCATCACCTTCAGGCCTGCCGCGTCAGCCTGGGCCTGGGCATCCTTGCCGGAATAGGCGGCTGGATTGGCCGCGTACCAGATGTAGCTCGGGTGATTGGCGCCCAACACGGGTATTTTGACCCCGGCATTTGGGCTTATCGTCGCCAGCCCCAACACGCTGACGGTGGGGCCGTATTGCGCCTTGACCCAGCTGCGCACCGGCGCGCCAAACGCGATCATGGGTAATGCCGCGCCGCTGGCAGTGCGGCTGAGCTCCCTGACCATGGTGGTCTGATAGTCGGTGAAATAATTGTAAACGCCCTCCAGGTCCTTGCCCGCAGTCGCGGGTGCGGCAATCGGGGCGATGTCGATGATGGTCTGGTAAGCGGGTGTTTGCGCGGCTGGGATGCCGTTGGCGGTTAGCAGCGTGGCCCAACGATCAGTGGTGGCCGAGCGCAGGTAATCCTGGGCCTGGGTCAGCGAATAGTCCGGCGGAAAGTGCAACAGCTCGATACTTTTACGATTGTTCAGCGCCATGCCCAAAGGCAGGAACAGTGACCAGTTGTACGCCCACTTGCCGTCAGCGTTCAGTCTGTTTGCGCCGGACCAGGCCAGGTCTCCGGCGTCGAGCAGGGCTTGCAGTGGTTTGTGATAACCGGCAGGCACCCCGGTGATTTGCGCGTAAAGCTGATCGTTATCGGTTTTGACCCGCACCTTTGCCGTGGCGTAGCCATCGCGCTGCACGCTTTGGCCCAGGTAGTGCTCGACGGTTTGCTCCAGCGTCCAGTTGCGAAAGCACACGACGCCGCAGTTGTTGGGGTAGGCGAACAGACGCGTGACGCGTTCAGTGCTGCCCAGTTTCAGATCGACATCGGCGTGGGCGGCGGCACCCAGGGTGAGGGCCGCGAGGGTAAGTGCTGTGCGTTTGAACATGCTCAGATCCTTTTAAGCCTGTGATTGCGCAATTGTCGAAGGTTACTGCAGCCATCGCGCGTGCGATGTCAGCTGCAGCCTGTAATGGTGTCAGGAGATGGCGAACCGTGGGGTAGGAACAATCCACCGAACAACTCTGGATGCACCTGCTTGAACAGGTGCATCCAGCGACATTTATGGCATCACGGGCGGCGTGTAGGTCAGCGTCGTGCCCAGCGCCCACAGCAGAAACAGCACCAGTGGCGTGTGCACCAGCAACTGCACGAACGAGAATCCGATCAGGTCCCGGGCCTTCAATCCCAGTACGCCCAGCAGCGGCAGCATGTAGAAGGGGTTGATGAGGTTAGGTAACGCTTCGGCGGCGTTGTAGATCTGCACCGCCCAGCCCAGGTGGTAGTTGAGGTCGGTGGCCACCTGCATCACATAGGGTGCTTCGATGATCCACTTGCCGCCGCCGGACGGAATGAAGAAGCCGAGGATCGCCGAATACACACCCATCAACAGCGCGTAGGTGTCGTGGGAGGCGATGCTGACGAAGAAGGTCGAGATGTGGTGCGCCAGGGTTTGCGCATCGGTACCCTTGACGGTGGTCATCAGTGCGGCGATCGAACCATACAACGGAAACTGGATCAGCACTCCCGTGGTAGTCGGCACGGCTCGGGCGACTGCATCGAGGAAGCTGCGCGGACGCCAGTGCAGCAGGGCGCCGAGCATGATGAACAGGAAGTTGTAGGTGTTCAGCCCGGAGATCGCGCTGATCGCCGGCTTGGTCGAGAATTCATGGAACAACCAGCCGGCCGCCAGCAGGACCAGCAGGATGGTCAGCAGCGGGCTGTGTTCCAGCCACTCGCCAGGGCGGGTGCGCGGTTGCAGTGGCGGCAGATTGAAACTCGGGTCGATGCCGCAGGCTTTTGCGTCACGGGCCGTATTGGGGCCAGGGGCGGTGGCGTAGGCAATGATCAGAGAAATGATGATCAGCGCCAGCAGCAGTACGCCCGACTGCCAGAGAAAAATGGTTTCGGTGAAGGGAATGACCCCGGTAATCGACAGGATCGACGGCGGCAGGCTGGCCGGGTTGGCCTGCAATTGCGCCGCCGATGACGACAGACCCAAGGCCCAGACCGCACCCAACCCCAGGTAAGCAGCGGCGCCGGCAGCACGATAATCCATCTTCAGATCGGTACGGCGGGCGAGGGCACGCACCAGCAAGCCACCAAATACCAAGGACAGTCCCCAGTTCAGCAACGACGCGACCATGGAAATCAGCGCGACCCAGGCGACGGCGGAGCGGCCGTTTTTCGGGATGCGTGCCAATCGGTCGATCAGTTTCACAGCCGGTGGCGAGCTGGCGACGACATAACCGCCGATCACCACAAACGCCATCTGCATGGTGAACGGAATCAGGCTCCAGAAGCCATCGCCGAAGGCCATGGCGGCATCGGTGGGCTTGGCGCCCATTGCCATGGTGGCAAGGGCCACGATGATCACGGCCAGTGCCGCAAACACCCAGGAGTCGGGGAACCAGCGTTCGGCAAAGCTTGAGCAGCGCAGGGCAAAGCGGGCATAGCGGCTATCGTCGATATCAGCGGCCACGGGAGAACCTCGAATTTTATGTTTATTGTGGTCTTCAGGGCCTCGTGGGCCCGTCTGGACAGGTGCCAACAGTAAATCAAACGCTGTATTTTTTGTGACCAACTTTTACCGCTTTGGGACTTTGGTCTAACGGGTTGTCCGCAGACGGATTTGCGTAGACCATGGGCGCCTAGAATTTTTTGCCCGTGCCAGAGTGTTTTTTCATGACTGCCCAAACCGATGTGCGCCCGGCGCCGTTCACTCGTTCGGACTACAAGACCCTCGGCCTTGCCGCGTTGGGCGGGGCGCTGGAAATCTACGATTTCATTATTTTCGTATTTTTCGCCCTGACCCTCAGCCAACTGTTCTTCCCCCCGGAAATGCCGGAGTGGATGCGCCTGCTGCAAAGCTTCGGGATCTTCGTCACCGGTTACCTGGCGCGCCCATTGGGCGGCATCCTGATGGCGCATTTTGCTGACAGACTGGGACGCAAGAAGGTCTTCAGCCTGAGCATCTTGATGATGGCGTTGCCTTGCCTGCTCATCGGGATCATGCCGACCTACGCCCAGATCGGTTATTTTGCGCCGTTGCTGTTGCTGGCCCTGCGTATCCTGCAGGGCGCAGCGGTAGGCGGTGAGGTGCCCAGCGCCTGGGTCTTCGTCGCCGAACACGCGCCGGTCGGCCATCGCGGTTACGCGTTGGGATTCCTGCAGGCCGGGCTGACCTTCGGCTACCTGATCGGCGCGCTGGCGGCGACGTTCCTGGCGCAGGTCTTCACCCCGGAGGAAATCCTCGATTACGCCTGGCGTTATCCCTTCCTGCTAGGCGGGGTGTTTGGTGTGATTGGAGTCTGGTTGCGCCGCTGGCTCAGCGAAACCCCGGTATTCATGGCGATGCAGGCCAAGCGCGAAGCGGCGGTCGAGCTGCCATTGCGCACGGTCCTGCGCGAACATCGCCTGGCCATGCTGCCGGCGATGATCCTGACCTGTGTTCTGACCTCGGCGGTGGTGGTGTTCGTGGTGATCACCCCGACCATGATGCAGAAAACCTTCGGTATGAGCGCCAGCTACACCTTCGGGCTCAGCGCCCTGGGCATCGTGTTCCTGAATGTGGGTTGCGTGCTCGCCGGATTACTGGTGGATCGCATCGGCGCCTGGCGTACCGTTATGCTCTATAGCCTGCTGCTGCCAGTGGGCATTGCAGTGCTCTATAGCTGCCTGATCAATGGCGGGAGCTGGATTGGCCTGGCTTATGCCATTGCCGGTCTGTGTTGCGGCGTGGTGGGTGCGGTGCCGTCGGTGATGGTCGGGCTGTTCCCAGCGCATATTCGTGTATCGGGAATCTCCTTCACCTACAACATCGCCTACGCCGCATGGGCCAGTATCACGCCGTTGTTGCTGATCGGGCTAATGCCTTGGAGCCCCTGGATATGCGTAATATTCAGTGCAGTGATGGGCGTGGTCGGGGTCGCCAGCGCGGCGTATTTCGGTGCGCGCAGGACGGCGCGCAGAGGGTGGTCGACGCGGTCGGACAGTTCGCCAGTCAACTGGCGACCTGAGCAGGATTAACCCGTATCCCGCTACAATCAGCGTTTTCTCCTGGAGCAGACAGCATGCACGCTTCCCATCGCCGGCCCGTACCCTTGAACAAGGCTTATCGCCTGCTCAATCACGGGCCGACCGTACTGGTCAGCGCCGCCCACGATGGCCAGCGCAATATCATGGCGGCGGCCTGGGCTATGCCACTGGATTTCGAGCCGCCGAAAATTGCCGTGGTGCTGGATAAGTCCACCTGGACCCGACACCTGCTGGAAGCTTCGGGGACCTTCGTGCTGAACGTGCCCTGCGCCGCCCAGGCCGACATCGTCCAGACCGTCGGTTCTACATCCGGGCTGGAAATCTCCCGGGCGCCGGGCCAGGACAAGTTCCAGGCCTATGCACTGCAGACATTCAGCGGCGAGCAGGTGGCAGCGCCGATGCTCGAAGGCTGCGTCGCCTGGCTGGAATGTCGACTGTTGCCGGAGCCTGGTAATCACCAGCAATACGATCTGTTTCTCGCCGAAGTCATAGCTGCCCAGGCTGACGCGCGGGTGTTCAGCGATGGCCGCTGGCACTTCGAAGGGCACGACGAGCTGCGCACCTTGCATCACGTCGCGGGCGGGCATTTCCTGAAGATTGGTGATCCGGTGGACGGCAAGATTCTGCTGGTTTGAATCGGGTCCGCTGCCAGCCAACATTAGCCTGACCCGGATGCACTGCCTAAAAAAGGGCCTGCCACCCGGTAAGCCCTTTCCCACTCGCACAAAACGCTCAATCCCCCAACGCTTCCCCCTCGCGGCGCGGATCAGCACCGCCCGCCAATGTGACCTTGCCCTGCGCATCCTTGACCCGAACTATCGCCTGGGTGCCGCTGGTCATGTCGATCTCGTTCACGTTGTGCCCTTTGTCCTTCAACGTTTGAATCAGCTGTGTACTGAACTGCCCCCGTTCCAGTTCCGTCGGGCCGTTACGGCTGCCGAAGTTGGGCAGATTGATGGCGGCCTGCGGGTCGAGGTTCCAGTCGAGCAGGCCGATGGTCGACTTGGCGACGTACTCGATGATCTGCGAGCCGCCTGGGGAGCCGAGGGTGGCGAGGAACTCGCCGGTCTGTCGATCGAAGATCAGGGTGGGCGCCATGGAGGAGCGGGGGCGTTTGCCCGGCTCGACGCGGTTGGCGACTTTCCGGCCGTTTTCTTCCGGGATGAACGAGAAGTCGGTCATCTGGTTGTTGAGCAGGAAGCCTTGCACCATCAGGTGAGAGCCGAAGGCGGATTCCACGGTGGTGGTCATGGAGACCGCACCACCCTGGTCATCGACGGCCACCACTTGCGAGGTCGAGATGCGCAGAGGTGAACGGTCCGGTGCATAGGCCACCTGGATGCCCGGAGGTGTCCCAGGTGTGGCCGTGCCCATGCTGCGTTCGCCGATCAGGGCGGCGCGGCTGGCCAGATACGTCGGGTCCACCAGGCCTTTTACCGGGACGGGCACGAAGTCGCTGTCGGCGACGTACTGGGCGCGGTCGGCATACGCAAGTCGCTCGGCTTCGGAGATCAGGTGCACAGCTGCAGGCGCAGGTTCGATGCCGGCGGCTCGGGTGCTTTTGACCGGTTTCAGTGGCGCCAGGGCATAACGCGGGTCACGAGTTTCGAGGGCCTGCAAGGTGCCGAGGATCTGCGCCACGGCGATTCCGCCCGATGACGGCGGCGGCATGCCGCAGACCTGCCAGCGCTTGTAATCGGTGCACAGTGGTGCGCGTTCCTTGGCGGTATAGCCGATCAGATCGTTCAGCGACAGGCTGCCGGGATTGGCATGCCCCTGAACCTTGTCCACGATTTCCTGGGCGATGGGACCTCTGTACAGCGCATCGGCACCTTCCCTGGCGATCCGTTTGAACGTGGCGGCCAGCGCCGGGTTTTTCAGGGGAGTGCCTGCGGCTTTCGGGCTGCCATCGGCGTTGCGGAAATACGCCATCATGTCCGGCGAGCGCGGCATGGACGAATCCGACGCGATCAACTGATGCAGACGAGGTGAGATAGGAAAACCTTGCTCCGCGAGTCTGATCGCCGGCTCGAACAGCTGTGCCCAGGGCAGGCGCCCGTGTTTCCGGTGAGCCAGTTCCAGTGCCCGCAGCACGCCGGGTGTGCCCACCGAACGACCGCCAATCTGTGCCTGCGTGAACGGCATCGGTTGGCCGTCGGCTTGCAGGAATAGCTTCTCGGTGGCACCGGCGGGCGCGGTTTCACGACCGTCGTAGGTGCGCACTGTTTTGCCGTCCCAAAGTACGATCAAGGCGCCGCCGCCGATACCCGAGGATTGCGGCTCGACCAGCGTCAGCACCGCTTGCATCGCGATAGCGGCGTCAATTGCCGAACCGCCCTGGCGCAACATTGCTCGTCCGGCTTCGGCGGCGAGCGGATTGGCCGCTGCGGCCATATGCTTTGAGGCGTGCCGGGCCTGCAGGTCGGTGCGATAGCCCGAGGCCGCTTCCGGTGCGAGGGGTAATGTCGAAACGGGCGGAGCGTTGCACGCGGCAAGCGTTAGCGCACCGGCAATCAGCGAAAGGGCTGACAACCGATAGCGATTGCAGTTAAAGGCTGTGAACACGCGGGGCACTCCGTCCGTGGGAAAGGTCCGGGGACTTTATCGGCCTACAGCCAGTGACGCAAACCATAGGCGGTTTTAGTCCTTCATCCATTGACGGATTTTCTGTAGGGTCAAGGGCAGCAGACACGTCAGAAGATCAACAAGAGGCAGACATGCACACCGACTTCCCCACACAGCCAAGCTATGGCGCGCAGCGTCAACAGTTTCTGGCCGCAGCGAATGCCGCCGGCGCGACTGTGACCGAATATCCGCATCCCCTCAACGGCCCGTTCGGTGAACGGCTGAGTACCGATGTGGCGGTGCTCGGTGATCCGGGCGCCAAGCGCTTGCTGATCGCGCTAAGTGGCACTCACGGGGTTGAAGGCTTCTATGGCTCGGGCTGCCAGATCAAGTGGGTGCAGGAGTTGGGCAAGCGCGTGTTGCCCACCGATGTCGCGGTGGTGTTTGTCCATCTGATCAATCCCTGGGGCACAGCGTGGCTGCGCCGGGTCAACGAAGACAACATCGACCTTAACCGCAATCACCTGGATTTTGACGATTCGCTCCCGGACAACCAGGCCTATGCAGCGCTGCATGAAATCTATGCCTGTACCCAGCTGGCGGGCCCCGAGCGTGATCGCGCCGATGCGCTGCTTGACGAGCAGATCCACAAGCACGGCTGGCCGGCGGTGATGTCGATTGTCGAGGGCGGCCAACACAGTCATCCTGACGGCCTGTTTTTTGGCGGACGGGCACCGAGCTGGTCGAATCGTACGCTGCAGCAGATCCTCCAGGAGCACGTCGCCCACGCTGATGTCGCCATGTGCTTCGACTTGCACACCGGCGCGGGGGAGTACGGCCATCCAATGTTGCTGACCATCACCGAGTCCGCTTATCCAGCGTTGGCGGATGCGCAGGCAATCTACGGGCCGTGGCTCTACACGCTGCTGACCGGCGCCGACACCTTGAGCGAAACCGGCGTCGCCGCGACGGCCACCGGCTACACCTCACAGGCGCTGATCGACGCGCTGCCGCAAGTGCGATTGATGCCTTTTGTGATCGAGTGTGGGACTTATCCGGGGCCCGAAGTACATCGTCATTTGCGCGACGACCATTGGCTTCATCTGCACGGCAATCCAAGTGATGCGGTAGGGCGTGGAATCAAGCAGAACCTGCTGGAACAATTCTATCCCGCGGACGGCGACTGGCAGGCGATGGTCTGGCTGCGGACGTGGCAGATCTGGGAGCGGGGGGTGTCTGCGTTGGCGTCGATGCGGTGGTGATCCTGCTGGCGATAGCGGCCGCAAAATCGATCCAGGACTAGAGTATCTCCTTGCCGACAAGCCGCGCTCCTGCAGGATTTGTGTCAGCAGAGAAGCCTGCGTACTTTTCTCGAGGCATAAAAAAACGGCCTACCTTTCGGTAAGCCGTTTTTAGTACTTGGTGGCTACACAGGGACTTGAACCCCGGACCCCAGCATTATGAATGCTATGCTCTAACCAACTGAGCTATGTAGCCAAGTGGCGCGCATTATTCACCGGTAACGGGGATGCGTCAAGCGTAAATTTAAAATATTTCTCTACGCTTTCAACCGCTTATCCACATGGTGCTATAAAACGCGGCGGTGGAGGCTGTCAGCCGAGCTGAAACCTCCCGGTATTGGCGCTCAATGCCTTGCTGCCTTGGCTCAAGGTGTCCGCCGCAAGGTTTACGGCGCGGGCCCCTTCCAGCAGCCGCACTGCCGCCTGATCAACCTGCTGGATGTTGCCGCTGACCTCATCGGCGGTGCTGGCCTGTTCCTCTACCGCTGTCGCAATGTGCGCCAGGGTGTCGGTGACGCCTTGCACTGCGCTGGCAATTTCCCCGAGTCGTTGGCCCAGCCCGGTGACCGACTGCGCATCGTTCTGTGCCTGGCTGCAGGCCGCTTCCATCAGGCTCACCGCTTCATCCACCGTTTGCCGCAGGCTATCAACGGTCTGGGCTATCTGCGCGGTAGAGGACTGCGTGCGTTTCGACAAGCTGCGCACTTCGTCAGCCACCACGGCGAAGCCGCGGCCCTGATCGCCCGCGCGGGCGGCCTCGATGGCGGCGTTAAGGGCCAGGAGGTTGGTCTGCTCGGCCACTCCGCGAATGGTGTCCACTACCAGCTGAATCTGCTGCCCCTGTTCGCTCACCCGGCCGAGTGCCGCCGCGGTCTCGTTCAAACGCTGGTTAAGCTGCTGGATACTTGCCGTGGTGCGCTGGCTGTCGCGACTGCTGTCGGCAGCAATGCGCCGCGTGTGCTGGGCGCTGCCCGAGGCCTGTTCGCAGCTCTGGGCCACGCCTTGGGACGTGGCGGCCAGTTGGGTGGCCGCCGCGGCGATCTGGCTGATCTGCAGTTGTTGTGCCTCGACTTCGCCCAATGCGCCGCTGGAATGCTGGTTGAGCGCGCGCACGGCGTTGCTCAATTGCAGGGTCTCGTGATCCACCCCCAGCATGCTGTTGCGCAACTGCACCACCGCGACGTTTAGCGCGGTGCTGATAGCCGCCAGCTCGTCGCGACCCTGTACCGGCACCTGCAGGCTGAGGTTGCCATCGCGCAGCGCTTCGGCCAGCACTGTAATACCGCTGGCGCTGCGCCGGATGGACGTTTGCAGGCAGGTGAACAGATACAGCGCCGCCAGCAGCAGGCAGCCGAAAATCGTCGCCACACCGATGACCTGGCGCATCGCCGAGCCATGGTAGTTATCCAGGCGCTGATCCAGCGAGCCCAGGGACTGTTGGCGCAGGGAGGCGAGGTCGACCAGCAAGGCGTCCAGACCACGCTCAAAGTCTTCGTGCTTGAGCTTGATGCTACCGCCGAATACGCCGTCATCGAGAACTTTCAGCTCGGCATCCAGGTGCTTGAGGCTGTCCTGGTAGCGCCCTGACCAGGTTTGCAAGTCGCTGGGCAGGCGCGATTCCAGCAAGCCTGCGGTTTTCACAAGCTGCTCCCGGGCGTCGCCGATACGACTGCGCAGGTCTCGTAGCTGCAAGCGGCTTTGCAAGGTGAATTGCCCAGACACCACTGAGGCCTGACCGATGCTCGCCAGGCGTCCGACCCGTTCGATCAGGTCCGGCACGTGCTGAGTGGAGATCTGCGTCAGCAAATAGGTTTCCAGCCATGGCGCGAGGGTCAGCCGGTTGTCCATGGCAATTTGCTCGCGCAGGGCTTGCAGGGCGCTCAAGGCACCGGTGAAGCGATCGTAACCGTCGGGCCACCAACCGATGCTGCCGAGGCTTTTTGAATCCAGGCCTTCAAGGGCGGCCTGCAGGGCCTGGTAGCGCGCCAGTGTTTCATCCCGGGCACCTTCGGCAGCGAGGGTATTACCCAGCTCCACAGCCGCTTGGGCGATGGCTGGCTGGGCCTCGTCAAACGCAGCCATGGCGGCGAGCGTGGCGGGCGTGGGTTGACGATTGGTTTCCGTGGCTCGCCAGCGCGCGGCGCGATCCCGTTGGGCTGCGAGCAGATTGTCGAGCGCATCCAGTGACAGCAGTTGCCGAACCCCGGCACGCTCTTCGGAGATCAGATTCAGTTTGCTGCGGTAATCCTGCCCGATCATCCACAGGCTGCCCGCCAGCGGCAGAATGAACAGCAAAAACAACAGTTGAAACTTGCGTGCGAAGCCAAAGCGCCCCAGCAAGCCAATGCCCGGTGATAAAAAAGCCTGCATGCCCCGTGACTCCCCTGGGCACCACGCACCATTGGCGTGCGCCGAGGCCGTGTTGGCCGCGACTGGTGCCCGTTTAAAGGCCTCGAAAGTTCACCCTCGTCCGCTCTGTAGGCCGACTGCGTAGCGAAACTTCCCATTCTCGGTCCCCTTTGTAAGGGGCCGCGTCTAAAGGAAGTGGTAACGCAAGATTCAGACCATGGCGATGCGCTATTACCCGCATGGAAAGCATTCGTAAATGTCGTTAGCAGGCTAAGGGGATGGCGCTGATGCACTGAAAAATGGCACATTGACGCTCCTGCCCATTTGCACCCACCCGTTGTGCGGAAATTCTCATGGCTATCAGCAATGCCCAGACCGGCGCCGCGCCGGCATCAGCGACTTCACAAAGCAGCCCTTTGGTCATGCGCATCATCGGCGCCGTGGCGCTGGCCCATTTGATCAACGACCTGATCCAGTCGGTCTTGCCGTCGATCTATCCGATGCTCAAGGCCAATTACGGCCTGACGTTTACCCAGGTCGGCCTGATTACCCTGACTTTTCAACTGACCGCTTCGCTGTTGCAGCCATGGGTCGGCTATCACACAGATCGTCATCCCAAGCCGTGGCTGCTGCCGGCCGGGAGCGTATGCACCTTGATCGGCATACTGATGATGTCGGTGGTCGGCAGCTTTCCAATGATCCTGCTGGCGGCGGCGCTGATCGGTATCGGCTCTTCGACCTTTCACCCGGAGGCTTCCCGGGTAGCGCGACTGGCCTCGGGCGGGCGGTTCGGGTTGGCGCAGTCTACTTTCCAGGTTGGCGGCAATGCGGGCTCGGCGTTCGGCCCATTGCTGGCGGCAGCCATTATCATTCCGTTCGGCCAGGGGCATGTGGCATGGTTCGGCCTGTTCGCGGTGTTTGCGCTGTTTGTGCTGCACCGCATCAGCCGCTGGTACGCCAATCACCTGAACCTGTTCAAGCTCAAACAAGGGCAGGCGGCAACCCACGGTCTGTCGAAGGGGAGGGTGACCGGCGCACTGGTTGTGCTGGGGCTGCTGGTGTTCTCCAAGTACTTCTACATGTCCAGCCTCACCAGTTACTACACCTTCTACCTGATCGAGAAATTCGACCTCTCGGTGGCCAGTTCGCAACTGCATCTGTTTCTGTTCCTGGGGGCGGTGGCAGCCGGTACGTTCTTCGGTGGCCCGATCGGCGACAAGATTGGGCGCAAGGCCGTCATCTGGTTTTCGATCCTTGGTGTTGCGCCTTTCACCCTGCTTTTGCCTCACGTTGACCTGTTCTGGACCAGCGTCTTGAGCGTGGTGATCGGTTTCATCCTGGCGTCGGCATTCTCGGCCATCGTGGTGTACGCCCAGGAGCTGGTCCCGGGCAATGTCGGGATGATCGCCGGGATATTCTTTGGCTTGATGTTTGGTTTTGGCGGGATTGGCGCGGCGCTGCTGGGCTATCTGGCGGATGCCCGCGGGATTGAGTTCGTGTATTTCCTGTGCTCGTTCCTGCCATTGCTGGGGGTGTTGGCGATCTTCCTGCCGAGAACCAGAAAGGCCTGAAGATCAAAAGATCGCAGCCTTCGGCAGCTCCTACTGATGTGAGGTGTACACCCTCTAGGAGCTGCCGGAGGCTGCGATCTTCGAATAATCTGACAGGTACAAAAAAGCCGCGTATTGAACGCGGCTTCTTCTTGAGCGGGGAGTCTTACACGTTGAAACGGAAGTGCATCACGTCGCCGTCTTTAACAATGTAGTCCTTGCCTTCCAGGCGCCATTTGCCGGCTTCCTTGGCACCGGCTTCGCCCTTGTACTGGATGAAGTCGTCATAGGCGATGACTTCGGCGCGGATGAAGCCTTTTTCGAAGTCGGTGTGGATCACGCCAGCGGCTTGTGGTGCGGTCGCACCGACGCGTACGGTCCAGGCGCGGACTTCTTCAACGCCGGCGGTGAAGTAGGTCTGCAGGTGCAGCATTTCGTAGCCGGCGCGAATCACGCGGTTCAGGCCAGGCTCTTCCAGGCCCAGGGCCTCAAGGAACATGTCCTTCTCTTCGCCGTCTTCAAGCTCGGCGATTTCGGCTTCGATCTTGTTGCAGACCGGAACCACCATGGCGCCTTCTTCTTCGGCGATGGCCTTGACGATGTCCAGCAGCGGGTTGTTCTCGAAACCGTCTTCAGCGACGTTGGCGATGTACATGACCGGCTTGGTGGTCAGCAGGTGGAAGCCACGAATCACCGCCTTGTCGTCGGCACCCATGCTCTTCATCAGGGTCCGTGCAGGCTTGCCCAGGGTGAAGTGAGCGATCAGTTGCTCAAGCAATGCCTTTTGAACCACGGCGTCCTTGTCGCCGCCCTTGGCGTTGCGCGCGACTTTCTGCAGTTGCTTCTCGCAGCTGTCGAGGTCGGCGAAGATCAGTTCCAGGTCGATGATCTCGATGTCGCGTTTCGGGTCGACGCTGTTGGAAACGTGAATCACGTTCTCGTCTTCGAAGCAGCGGACCACGTGGGCGATCGCATCGGTTTCACGGATGTTGGCCAGGAACTTGTTGCCCAGGCCTTCACCTTTCGACGCGCCGGCCACCAGGCCTGCGATGTCGACGAACTCCATGGTGGTCGGCAGGATACGCTTCGGATTAACGATGGCAGCCAAAGCTTCCAGGCGCGCATCCGGCATCGGCACGATCCCGGTGTTCGGTTCGATGGTGCAGAAGGGGAAGTTCTCGGCCGCGATCCCGGATTTGGTCAGGGCGTTGAACAGGGTGGACTTGCCGACGTTAGGCAGGCCGACGATGCCGCAATTGAATCCCATGGTGTTTCCCCTCGGGTAAAAGTCAGGCCTTCTGGCTGTGCAGGTTTTTCATCGCGCGGTTCCATTCACCGGCGAGGATATCCGGCAGCACGCCGAGGGCAAAGTCGATGCTGGCATCGAGTTTTTCCTGTTCGGCGCGTGGCGCACGACCCAGGACGAAGTTTGAAACCATACTGGCTACGCCCGGGTGGCCAATGCCAAGCCGCAAGCGGTAGAAGGTATTCTGATTGCCCAGTTGCGCAATGATGTCGCGCAACCCGTTGTGACCGCCATGGCCGCCGCCCTGCTTGAGCTTGGCAACGCCCGGAGGCAGGTCGAGTTCGTCATGCGCCACCAGGATTTCTTCGGGCTTGATGCGGAAGAATCCTGCGAGTGCCGCCACGGCCTGGCCGCTGCGGTTCATGTAGGTGGTGGGGATCAGCAGACGAACATCCTGACCCTGATGCGAATAGCGCCCGGTCAGGCCGAAATATTTGCGGTCCGCCACAAGGTTCACGCCTTGTGCGTTCGCGATGCGCTCAACAAAAAGGGCCCCTGCGTTATGCCGGGTCTGTTCGTATTCAGCGCCTGGATTTCCCAGGCCAACGATCAGTTTTATGGCAGTCACGATAGGGGCCCTTCCTTGGAGTGGTGGTTAACATCGCCGAGTGCGGCGAAAGTGGACGACAAGTGCTCATTTACCATTATGTAAACTCCGCGTTCTCGCCCGCTTTCTCGCTACGTACTAGTCCGCGATGTTACCGGTCACTCCGGCGAACAGAGTGAAATTACTCTGCAGCGCCTTCTTCAGCAGCGTCTTCTTCTGGAGCAACACGTGGAGCGTGAACGTTGGCAACAGCCTTGTCGTCACCGTGTGCCAGAGCAACAAACTCAACGCCTTTAGGGGCTTTGAGGTCGGACATGTGAATGATGTCGCCGATTTCAGCGTTCGACAGGTCGACTTCGATGAACTCAGGCAGGTCCTTCGGCAGGCAGGTCACTTCGATTTCGGAAGTAACGTGCGAAACTTCGCCGCCTTTCTTGATCGGAGCTTCTTCGCCAACGAAGTGTACAGGCACGACAGCGGTCAGTTTCTGGCCAGCTACAACGCGTACGAAGTCAGCGTGCATCACGTGGCCTTTGGCCGGGTGACGCTGCAGAGCCTTGATGATCACGTTTTGCTTGGTGCCGCCAACGTTCAGTTCGATGATGTGGCTGTAAGCCGCATCGTTTTCGAGCAGTTTGGCAACTTCTTTAGCCAGCATGCTGATGGATTCAGGGGCTTTTTCGCCACCGTAAACTACAGCAGGTACCAGGCTTGCGAGACGACGCAGGCGGCGGCTCGCACCTTTCCCCAGGTCGGAACGCACTTCAGCATTCAGGGTAAATTCGTTCATGTTGTATCTCCAAAATAACCACATTCGCCCTAGCGTTTGCGACCAGCGCTAAAGGCGATATGGGCAAAAAAGCCCCGCCCCGACAGGAATGCCGGGGCGGGGCGCTTTTCGTCAACGAGATGTTCCAGAAGGGCAGGGCCCTTAACGGAACATCGCGCTGATCGATTCTTCATTGCTGATGCGGCGGACCGCTTCAGCAACCACCGGCGCGATATCCAGTTGACGGATACGCGAGCAGGCTTGAGCAGCAGCGGACAACGGGATGGTGTTGGTCACCACCAGTTCGTCCAGCATGGAATTCTCAATGTTTTCGATCGCCCGACCGGACAGCACAGGGTGTGTGCAGTAGGCGAAAACCTTGGCAGCGCCATGCTCTTTCAGGGCCTTGGCCGCGTGGCACAGGGTGCCGGCGGTATCGACCATGTCATCGACCAGAATACAGGTACGCCCTTCGACATCACCGATGATATGCATCACTTCAGAGTGATTGGCTTTCTCACGGCGTTTGTCGATGATCCCGAGATCCACACCCAGAGATTTGGCAACGGCACGTGCACGCACGACGCCACCAATGTCCGGAGATACGATCATCAGGTTTTCGAAGCGCTGATCTTCAATGTCATCCACCAGAACCGGGGAGCCGTAGATGTTATCTACCGGAATATCGAAGAAACCCTGGATTTGGTCAGCATGCAAATCAACCGTGAGAACACGGTCGATGCCGACTACGGTAAGCATGTCAGCCACGACTTTCGCGCTGATAGCCACACGTGCGGAACGCGGACGGCGATCCTGACGGGCATAACCAAAGTAAGGAATTACAGCAGTGATACGAGTAGCCGAGGAGCGGCGGAAGGCGTCAGCCATCACTACCAGTTCCATCAGGTTATCGTTGGTCGGAGCGCAAGTCGGCTGAATAATGAAGACATCTTTACCGCGGACGTTTTCATTGATCTCGGCAGTAATTTCGCCGTCGGAGAACTTACCGACAGAGATGTCACCGAGAGGGATATGCAGCTGACGTACGACACGCCGAGCCAGATCGGGGTTGGCATTCCCCGTAAAGACCATCATCTTGGACACGCGCAGTACCTAGAGGCTGAGGGTAACCTGGATGAGTATAGAAAATGGCAGGGGCGGCTGGATTCGAACCAACGCATGGCAGGATCAAAACCTGCTGCCTTACCGCTTGGCGACGCCCCTGTATCTGTTGCAACGAGTACCCAGTACTCGGTTCCTTTAGAGCAGACTCTGCAGCTTGCGATGCAACATCGAAACGTTGCTTCCTTTTGCTACAAACCCTGTAAGGGTCTCTGTAAGAAGGGCCGAGACTTTATCAGCTTCAGCTTTGCTTGGGAAGCCCCCAAACACACAACTTCCAGTTCCGGTGAGTTTTGCTTCGGTAAATTTACCTAACAAATTCAATGCGTTACGTACATCTGGATAACGCCTTGCTACTACCGGCAAGCAGTCATTTCGACTGTTTCCCTTGGGAACGGGGCGCACTTTAATGGGAGGAGTGTTACGTGTCAACAGCGGATCAGAAAAAATTTCTGCTGTACTTACAGATACTTGCGGTACCAGTACGAGATACCACGGTTCTTCGGGGTCTACAGGGGTGAGTTTCTCCCCCACGCCCTCGGCAAAAGCGGCATGGCCACGCACGAAAACCGGGACGTCTGCGCCCAGTGTCAGGCCGAGTGCGGCCAGGCGATCTGCGTCCCAGCCCAGTTGCCAGAGATGGTTCAGGCCGAGCAAGGTGGTGGCAGCATTGGAGCTGCCGCCACCGATGCCGCCGCCCATGGGCAGGACTTTATCGATCCAGATGTCGATCCCGAGCGGGCAGCCGGATTGCTCCTGCAGTTGTCTTGCAGCGCGAACGATCAGATTGCTGTCGTGAGGGACGCCGTCGAATTCGGTGTGCAAACGGATCACGCCGTCATCGCGAACGGCGAAGGTGATCTCGTCACCGTAATCCAGGAACTGAAAAATCGTCTGCAGCTCGTGATAACCGTCTTTGCGGCGACCAAGGATGTGCAGCATCAGGTTGAGCTTGGCCGGTGAGGGCAGCGTCAGGCGCGCAGCAGTCATGTTCACTGCCCCAGTTTGCGTGGTTGCCATTCCTTGATCACCAGCGTGACGTCAAGGTCGGTACCGTGCAGCTTGATGCGCTCGGGCAGCCAGAAACCGTTCTGCTCGGCATAACTCAGATATTCAACCTGCCAGCCATCCTGGTCGAGATTGGCCAGGCGGCTATCGGCGTCCAGGGTCAGGCGGCTTTTGCTGTCGGGAGCCGGGAGTCCGCGCACCCACCAGGCCAGGTTGGACACCGGCAATTTCCAGCCCAGCTGTTCTTCGAGAAGGATTTCCGGGTTCGGCGCGTCATAACGACCCTGGTTGGCGACTTCCAGCGACACCTTGCCGGGGCGACCGGTCAGGCGTGCAGCGCCCCGACCCAGGGGGCCAGACAGACGGATGTCGTAGTAATCCTGGCGTTGCAGCCAGAACAGGGTGCCGCTGCCCGAATCCTTGGGTGCGCGAATGCCGATCTTGCCGTTGATCTGCCAGCCATCCAGTCCAGTGAGCTGCTGTTTGTGCTCACGCCATTGGGCGGAATTACCGTGACCTTCGACGGATTCGCGAGCGCCGAAGCCCGCGCAACCGGCGAGCAGGGCGATGAAGCTGAAAACGATGAAATGGCGCAAAAACATAATCTTAAAGAGTCTCTGATCCGGTCAGGCGCTTGATGGTGCCGCGCAGTAGTGGGCTGTCGGGCTGATCCTTGAGGAATTTGCCCCAGATTTGCTTCGCTTCACGCTGTTTGCCGTTCGCCCAAAGGACTTCGCCCAGGTGAGCGGCGACTTCCTGGTCGGGAAAGCGCTCCAGGGCCTTGCGCAAATAGCGCTCGGCCTCGTCCAGATTGCCCAGCCGGTAGTTGACCCAGCCGAGGCTGTCGAGAACCGCCGGGTCCTCCGGGTTGATCTGGTGCGCCTGTTCGATCAGGGCCTTGGCTTCGGCGTATCGCGTTGTACGGTCAGACAGGGTGTAGCCGAGGGCGTTCAACGCCATCGCATTGTCCGGGTCGCGCTTGATGATCAGGCGCAGGTCTTTTTCCATTTGCGCCAGATCATTGCGTTTTTCCGCCTGCATGGCGCGGGTGTACAGCAGGTTCAGGTCGTCCGGGTATTGCTGCAACGATTTTTCGAGAACAGCCCAGGCCTTGTCCTGTTGCTTGTTGGCGGACAGGGTTTCGGCCTCGATCAGGTACAGCTGGATGGCGTAATCGGGCTGTTCGTCTCGCTGAGCGGCCAGGCGACTCTGGGCTTCGGCAGTCTTGCCGTTGTTCATCAGGATATCCGCCTGGCGCAATTGTGCCGGCAGGTAATCATTGCCCGGCCCTACCTGTGCGTATTCGGCCAGGGCGCCCTGTGGATCGTTGCGCTCTTCAGCGATACGTCCTAGGTTCAGGTGCGCCGAGTCGACATGGCTGTCCCGGGCAATGAGGTCTTCGAGGTAGCCCTTGGCCTCTTCCCAGGCCTTGGCTTCCAGGCAAACCAGTGCCAGCGAATAGCGCAGTTCGTCGTCTTCAGGGTATTGCTGGACCAGGCTGGAGAACTCGACCTTTGCGTCGTCCATGCGGTCCTGTTCCACCAGCATGCGTGCGTAGGTCAGGCGCAGGCGTTTGTCGTCGGGGTATTGCTTGATGCTTTTGCGCAGCAGCGGCAGGGCCTCGTCACCACGATCGAGGGACTGCAACAGGCGCGCCCGCAGCAGGATCGGGGCGATTTCGCCATCTTCCGGCGGATGGTCTTCGAGCAGGGACAAGGCGCCCTTGGCATCGCCGTCCTGTTGCAGCAACAGGGCCTTGCCGAAAATCAGCTGGCCGTTGTCGGGATGGCGTTGCAGCAAGCGGTCAAAACTTTGCATCAAACCGTTGCGCGTGTCCTGGTCGGTGTCGGCAGCGGACAGGGCGAGGAAGTCGAAGTGGGTGTCGCCTTTGCCTTGCAGGACCTTCTCCATGTACACCATGGAGTCGTCATAGCGCCCGGCACGAGCCAGTTGCACGGCAGCAGCCCGTTGCGCCTCGAGGTCGTCCGGGGCGTTTTTTGCCCAGATGAGCGCGGTGTCCAGGGCGGCCTGGTCGGCGCCCAGGTACTCGGCAATCCGGAACGCCCGCTCGGAGATCCCCGGATCCTGGGTGTTGATGGCCTGGGTCACGTAGTTGTCCAGGGCAATGTCGAAACGATTGCGCTGGCCAGCCAGTTCCGCGCTCAACAGGCTGAAGACGGTTTCTTCGCTGAAGGAGCTGTAGACCATGGGTTTTTCAGGGGCCGGAGTGCTGTCTTCGACCGGCGACGGATCGTCCGGAGACACGGGCGCCATGGCCTGGCAGCCGCTGAGGAAGACAAAAGCAAGGAGCAACGCGGAGGATCTATTCATATAGGAAGAGGACGACTAACCTGCGGTCGGATCATCATGACACAAGCCTTCGGCCAAACATAACCGAGTCTCGAAGGATGACTTTACAGAGTCAGGTGGTCAGGACGATCGTAGAAGCTGCCGCAGGCTGCGATCTTTTGATCTTGCCCTTACCTCACCTTTAAAATCTCAAAAGATCGCAGCCTTCGGCAGCTCCTACAGGGGCGATAGATATCGAGTAGTTGTTCTGAATCTGTCGAAGTAGGACAATTGCCGGCTTCACGTCACTATCAGCGACCTTGAATGGCCTTCCTTGCACTCGGTATTAACCACAAGACTGCTTCAGTAGACGTCCGCGAGCGCGTGGCCTTTTCCCCTGAGCAGCTGGTAGAGGCTTTGCAGCAGCTCTGCCGACTGACCGACAGCCGCGAAGCCGCGATCCTTTCCACCTGCAATCGCAGCGAACTCTATATAGAGCAGGATCACCTTTCGGCTGACATCGTGTTGCGCTGGCTGGCCGATTATCACCATTTGAGCATCGAAGAGCTGCGCGCCAGCAGTTATGTGCACGAAGATGATGCGGCAGTTCGTCACATGATGCGAGTCGCCTCCGGGCTCGACTCGCTGGTGTTGGGCGAACCGCAGATTCTCGGCCAGATGAAATCGGCCTACGCGGTAGCCCGGGAAGCCGGGACAATCGGGCCGCTGCTCGGGCGACTGTTCCAGGCTACGTTCAATGCGGCCAAGCAGGTGCGCACCGACACTGCCATCGGCGAGAACCCTGTGTCGGTGGCCTTTGCCGCAGTCAGCCTGGCGAAACAGATTTTCAGCGACTTGCAGCGCAGCCAGGCTTTGCTGATTGGCGCCGGCGAGACCATTACCCTGGTCGCCCGTCATCTGCACGAACTCGGGGTCAAGCGTATCGTGGTCGCCAACCGCACGCTGGAGCGCGCCAGCATCCTGGCCGAGCAGTTTGGCGCGCATGCGGTGTTGCTGTCGGATATCCCGGCCGAACTGGTGCGCAGTGACATCGTCATCAGCTCCACCGCCAGCCAGTTACCGATCCTCGGCAAGGGCGCGGTGGAAAGCGCCCTGAAGCTGCGCAAGCACAAGCCGATCTTCATGGTGGACATCGCCGTTCCCCGGGATATCGAGCCGGAAGTTGGCGAACTCGAAGACGTCTACCTCTATAGCGTCGACGACCTGCACGAAGTGGTCGCGGAAAACCTCAAGAGTCGTCAAGGTGCGGCGCAGGCGGCGGAAGAGATGGTCTCCATCGGCGCCGAAGATTTCATGGTGCGCCTGCGTGAACTGGCCGCGGTGGACGTGCTCAAGGCCTATCGTCAGCAAAGCGAACGCCTGCGGGACGAAGAATTGCAGAAGGCCCAGCGCATGCTGGCCAATGGCGGCAGCGCCGAAGAGGTGTTGATCCAACTGGCACGTGGCCTGACCAACAAACTCCTGCACGCCCCGAGCGTGCAGTTGAAAAAGCTCTCTGCCGAAGGTCGCCTCGATGCGCTGGCCATGGCCCAGGAACTCTTTGCCCTCGGTGAGGGCTCATCGGATAGCTTTTCGGATAAGAAACCGCAATGAAAGCTTCACTGCTCAATAAGCTGGACATCCTCCAGGACCGTTTCGAGGAACTGACCGCCTTGCTTGGCGACGGCGAAGTCATTTCCGACCAGACCAAATTCCGTACTTATTCCAAGGAATACGCGGAAGTCGAACCTATCGTGCAAACCTATAAGCAGTTGCTCAAGGTTCAGGGTGATCTGGAAGGCGCCCAGGCGCTGCTCAAGGACAGCGACCCGGACATGCGCGAAATGGCCGTGGAAGAAGTCCGCGAAGCCAAGGAGCAACTGCTCGAAATCGAAGCCAGCCTGCAACGTATGCTGCTGCCCAAGGACCCGAACGACGGCCGCAACGTGTTTCTCGAAATCCGCGCCGGCACTGGCGGTGATGAGGCGGCCATTTTTTCCGGCGACCTGTTTCGCATGTATTCGCGCTACGCCGAGCGCCGTGGCTGGCGGGTGGAGATCCTCTCGGAGAACATCGGCGAACACGGCGGCTATAAAGAAGTGATCGCCCGCGTCGAGGGCGACAACGTCTACGGCAAGCTCAAGTTCGAATCCGGCGTGCACCGGGTGCAGCGGGTTCCTGCCACCGAATCCCAGGGTCGTATCCACACTTCGGCCTGCACGGTGGCGGTATTGCCCGAGCCGGACGAGCAGGAAGCGATCGAGATCAACCCGGCGGATTTGCGGGTCGATACCTATCGCTCCTCAGGCGCCGGTGGCCAGCACGTCAACAAGACCGACTCGGCGATCCGCATCACTCACTTGCCGTCGGGCATCGTGGTCGAGTGCCAGGAAGAGCGTTCCCAGCACAAGAACCGTGCGCGCGCCATGTCCTGGCTGTCGGCCAAGCTGAACGACCAGCAGACCAGTGCCGCCGCCAATGCCATCGCCAGCGAGCGCAAGCTGCTGGTGGGCTCGGGCGATCGCTCGGAACGGATTCGCACCTACAATTTTGCCCAGGGCCGGGTCACCGACCACCGGGTCAACCTGACGCTGTATTCCCTCGATGAAATTCTCACCGGTGGCGTCGATGCGGTAATCGAGCCGTTGCTGGCCGAGTACCAGGCTGATCAATTGGCAGCGATAGGTGAGTAAATGACGATCATTGCCAGCCTGCTACGCGCCGCCGATCTACCGGACTCGCCCACCGCGCGCCTGGACGCAGAGTTGCTGCTGGCTGCGGCCCTGGGCAAGTCCCGGAGCTTTTTGCACACCTGGCCGGAGCGCATCGTACCAAGTGAAGCGGCGCTCAAATTTGCCGGGTACCTGCAGCGCCGTCGTGGCGGCGAGCCGGTGGCCTATATTCTGGGCCAGCAGGGTTTCTGGAAGCTCGACCTGGAAGTCGCACCGCACACCCTGATCCCGCGCCCGGACACCGAGCTTCTGGTAGAGGCCGCGCTGGAGTTGTTGCCGGTCGCCCCTGCCAGGGTGCTCGACCTGGGCACCGGCAGCGGCGCAATTGCCCTGGCCCTGGCCAGCGAGCGTCCGGCGTGGCAAGTCACCGCCGTGGATCGCGTGCAGGAAGCCGTCGCGCTGGCCGAGCGCAATCGCCAGCGCCTGCACCTGGACAACGCCACCGTGCTGAGCAGTCATTGGTTCAGTGCTTTGCAAGGTCAGCGCTTCGAGCTGATCATTAGCAACCCGCCTTATATCGCCAGCGCCGATCCGCACCTGGCCGAGGGCGATGTGCGCTTCGAGCCTGCCAGTGCGTTGGTCGCCGGCATCGATGGTCTCGACGATCTGCGCCTGATCGTCGACCAGGCCCCGAACCACCTCGATGCCGGTGGCTGGCTGATGCTCGAACACGGTTACGATCAGGCTCTCGCCGTGCGCGATTTGCTGATGACCCGTGGCTTTGAAGAAGTCCACAGCCGCACCGACCTGGGCGGCCACGAACGTATCAGCCTTGGACGCCTGCCGTGCTGAATGATCAGGAATTGTTGCGCTACAGTCGGCAGATTCTGCTGCAGCACGTCGATATCGATGGCCAATTGCGGCTCAAAGCCAGCCGGGCGCTGATCATCGGCCTGGGCGGTCTCGGCTCGCCGGTAGCCCTTTACCTGGCGGCGGCGGGCGTGGGCGAATTGCACTTGGCGGACTTCGACAGCGTCGACCTGACCAACCTGCAGCGTCAGGTTATCCACGACACAGACAGCGTCGGCGTGAGCAAGGTCGACTCGGCGATCCGCCGACTGAGCGCGATCAATCCCGAAATCCAGCTCAAAGCCCTGCGCACCGCCCTCGACGAAGATTCCCTGGCCGCCGCAGTGGCTGCGGTGGACCTGGTGCTGGACTGCTCGGACAATTTTTCCACCCGCGAAGCCGTCAATGCCGCCTGCGTACTGGCTGGCAAACCCCTGGTGAGCGGCGCCGCCATTCGCCTCGAAGGACAATTGTCGGTGTTCGACCCAAGACGTCCGGACAGTCCCTGCTACCACTGCTTGTATGGCCACGGCAGCGAAGCCGAACTGACGTGCAGCGAAGCCGGGGTCATCGGCCCTCTGGTGGGCCTGGTCGGCAGCCTGCAAGCACTCGAAGCGCTCAAGCTGCTGGCCGGGTTCGGCGAACCGCTGGTGGGGCGACTGTTGCTGATCGATGCCCTGGGCGCGCGCTTTCGTGAACTTCGGGTCAAGCGCGATCCGGGCTGCGCGGTCTGTGGTCCTGCCCGTGCGTGAGGCGCCGATTGGCGTATTCGATTCCGGTGTCGGCGGGCTATCGGTACTGGCCGAGATCCAGCGCCTGTTGCCCGACGAGACTCTGCTGTACGTTGCCGATTGCGGCAACGTCCCCTATGGCGAGAAATCGCCGGAGTTCATCCGTGCGCGCTGCAGCGTCATGGCGCGCTTTTTTCAGCAACAGGGCGCCAAGGCGCTGGTGCTGGCCTGCAATACCGCCACGGTGGCAGGCGTGGCCGATTTGCGCCGTGACTACCCTCAGTGGCCCATCGTCGGCATGGAGCCCGCAGTAAAGCCCGCAGCGGCCGCGACCCGCAGTGGTGTGGTCGGTGTACTCGCCACTACCGGTACGTTGCAAAGCGCTAAATTCGCCGCGCTGCTCGACCGTTTTGCCACCGACGTACGAGTGATCACCCAGCCATGCCCGGGCCTGGTGGAGCTGATTGAGGACGGCGACCTGCACAGCCCGGTGCTGTGCAAGCTGTTACTCGGCTACGTGCAGCCCTTGCTCGACGCCGGCTGCGACACGATCATTCTTGGCTGCACCCACTATCCCTTCCTCAAGCCGCTGCTCAAGCAGATGATCCCGGCGCACATCAGCTTGATCGATACCGGGGCTGCAGTAGCACGCCAGCTTCAGCGTTTGTTGGCCGAACGCGAGCTGCTTGCCGCAGGCCCGGCGCGGGCTGCGCAGTTCTGGACCAGCGCCAATCCACAGCATTTCAGTAATATCTTGCCATTACTCTGGAATTCCCCCGGCGTAGTGCGTAGTTTCGACTTGTAAAAAAAATGTGAAATGTATCGGAATAGTCTGAACTTCTGAGTAGGCGCAGACTTCTATAGCTGTGATTAATGGCGACACCAAAAAAACCATACGAATTCGTTCGGAAAAGGATGTTTCTAGTGAAGCGACTATTCTGCTTGGCTGCGCTTGCGGCCACACTATTGGGGCACAGTTTTACCGCACAGGCGGCAGGCGTGGAGTTCGGGGTCGGAGCGACCAGCGATTCAACCATGACCTATCGGCTGGGCATGCAGTTTGATTGGGACAAGAGCTGGTGGCAGACCGACGTTGGTCGACTCACCGGTTTCTGGAGCGGCGCGTATACCTACTGGGAGGGTGACAAGACTTCCAGTAACAACAGCCTGTCGTTTGCACCCGTGTTCGTCTACGAGTTTGCCGGCCAGAACGTCAAGCCGTACATCGAAGCCGGGGTAGGTGTGGCGTTTTTCTCCGACACCCAGCTTGAAGACAACAACATTGGCCAGTCCTTCCAGTTCGAAGACCGCATCGGTTTCGGCCTGCGCTTCACGGGCGGTCATGAGGTCGGGATTCGTGCCACGCACTATTCCAATGCCGGCCTGAGCAGCCATAACGACGGTGTCGAAAGCTACGCCCTGCATTACACGATGCCCCTGTAACGGCGGGATTAATTCATGCGGGAACGGGCTTGCCGGTTCCCGCATGAATCTGCGTTCAACGATACGCCGTGGTAATGCCCCGGCGTTCCTCGATGCACTCCGGTGCCCCCATCTCGAATTCCCGGCAGATCAACGGACGCTTCTCGTAGATCGTGCACATCATGGTGTTGCGATCCAGCGCCGCACACCAGCCGTCATCCAGACGCAGCATGACTTCCCCACCCCAATCATCGGTGTCGATAAAACGCTCGGGCACGCCCGTGTCGGTAATCAGCATGACTTCGAGCTGGCAGCAGCAGGCTGCGCAAGTCGAGCAGGTGACCGCAGGCTCGGCAACGGGTGTGAGGGGAATGGTTTTCATGGTGCGCAGTGTAAGGCAGTGGGCTGCACGAGTGTGAAAGCCCTGACAGACGTTTAGTGTGGAGTGTTCGCCGCCAGCCGTCGGGCCATGAAATGCAGTGCCGGAAACAGCAGCGCCCAGAGCAGGCCGATGCCCACCAGTGTCGGCCAGGGTCCATAGGGAAACTGCACGCCGGCCAGTTGGCTGCCGGCGTAATACGACAGCGGCCCGCCAAGGCCGCCCAGAATGCTGGCAAGCCACCACGGTTTGGCACTCCAGGCCAGGCAGTGGCGCAAGGTCGTGGCCAGCAGTGCCCAGAGCAACATCAGCCACAGGGGTATCAATGGCGCGACGTCGGTGAAGTCGAACACCCCCAGCCAGCGCAGTGTGCTGTCCACTGTAGTCCCCAGCAGGACCACACTGAGAATCAAGTGACCTTCATCGCTCCAGCGACTTATCCACAGCAGATGGATCACCAATGCCGCCAGTGGCACCAGTAACCACAAACTGTCGCCACCCATTACGCAAGCGAACCAGCCCATCTGGAAGAGCACGCCATTGGCAAAGCGCTCACGCATGAAATCGACCCAGCAGCGGCTCAGTGATTGCCGCCGGTTTGGCCAGCAGCATTTGCGCGGTACCGATGGTGCGTTCCAGGAAACCACCTTCGCAGTAGCACAGGTAGAACTCCCACAGCCGCAGGAAGTGATCGTCGTAACCCATTTCGCTCAGGCGGTTGTGCGCCCGACGAAAATTCTCGTGCCACAGGCGCAGTGTCTTGGCGTAGTGCAGGCCGAAGTCTTCCATGTGCAGCAGGTTCATGTCGGTGTCGCGGCTGACGATTTCGAGCATTTTCTGCACGCAGGGCAGGGCGCCTCCGGGGAAAATGTAGCGCTGGATGAAGTCGACGTTGCTCTTGGCCTGCTCGTAGCGCTGGTCGCGAATGGTGATAGCTTGCAACAGCATCAGGCCGTTGCTCTTGAGCAACTGCGCACATTGCTTGAAGTAAGTCGGTAGAAAGCGGTGGCCGACGGCTTCGATCATTTCTATCGACACCAGCTTGTCGTACTGGCCAGTGAGGTCGCGGTAGTCCGACAGCAGCAGCGTGACCTGATCTTGCAGCCCGAGCGCCTCGATCCGTTGCGCGGTAAATGCAAACTGCTCTTTGGACAGTGTGGTGGTGGTGACCTTGCAGCCATATTGCTGCGCTGCGTACAGCGCCATGCTGCCCCAGCCCGTACCAATCTCCAGCAGGTGATCGGTCGGCTTGAGCGCAAGCTTCTGGCAGATTCGTTCCAGCTTGTTCAACTGCGCCTGCTCGAGAGTGTCCTCGGGCGTGAGGAACTGTGCCGCCGAATACATCATGGTCGGGTCGAGAAACTGTTCGAACAGCTCATTGCCCAGGTCGTAATGCGCGGCGATGTTCTTCTGCGAGCCCTTGCGCGTGTTGCGGTTGACCCAGTGCAAACCTCGCACCAGCGGCCGCCCCAGCTTTGCCAGGCCGCGTTCCAGGGCGTCCAGCACGTCAAGATTGCTGACGAAGACCCGCACGACGGCAGTCAGGTCCGGCGAACTCCAATAACCATGGATGAACGCTTCACCGGCGCCGATCGAGCCGTTGCTCGCCACCAGGCCCCAGGCCGCGGCGTCGAGAATGTGGATTTCACCGAGCAAATGGCTGCCTGGCGTGCCGAACATCTGACGCTCGCCGTCTTCAACGACCACCAGCTGTCCATGTTTGAGGTGCGCCAGTTGCCGCAGTACCCCGCGACGCAATAACAGGCCTGTGATGCCATTGGTATTGAACAACGGGGCCTTGGCCGAAACGCTAGAGGATTTCATGGCGGCAGTCCTTGGGGACAACAGTGGCGGTTTGAACGCTGCCATCGGCAGGTTGATGAGCAAAAACGGGGGTGCCCTTGAACAGCAGGCGTACGGCTTGCCAGTAGATTGCCAGGCAGGTTTTCCCGGTCATCCATGGAAAGCGACGCAAGTATCGGTGCAGGCTGGTGCGATCGAGGGCTTCGCGCTCCAGGTTGAGCGTGGCGTCGAACAGCTTCAGCTCGCCTTGCCAGTCCGCCATGTGCACGCCCAGTTTTGCTGCGGCAGGACTGAAGCTCATCCGGTACTCAAGGTCCCGGGGTAAAAAAGGCGATACATGAAAGGCCTTGGCCACCGCGAAATGCTGATGGAAATCCGCAAGGTTTTCCGGCGGTCTGGCCGGCAACACGTAGTGATAGCGTTCACGCCAGGGGGTATTGGTGATTTCGCAGAGAATCGCCGCCAGTTGGCCATCGGCTTCGTGGCAGTAGAAAAAACTGACCGGGTTGAACGCCAGGCCCCAACTGCGTACCTGGGTCAGCAGGCAGATCGACCCTTGCGGCTCATGGCCGATGGCCTGGCCGACCTGTTGGCGCACCGCGTCGATCAAGCGCATGCCGGTACCGGTAAAGGCCTTGAGATAATCACCTTCACGAAACGAGAACGGCGCCAGGCGGCTGCGACCCGCCAGCGGCGACAGCGCGAGTACCGCGTCCTGCTCGTCGAGGTCCAGGTAGAGCAAGCCGATCCGGTAGCGAAATTGGTGCTGCCGCGGACTGAACCGTCGGTGAGCAATCCAGCCACTGTAGAGGGCGCTGTTCACAGGGTTTCACCCAACGCGCCAGCCACGCGCAGTGCGCTGACCACGCCATCTTCATGAAATCCGTTGCCCCAATAAGCCCCGCAGTACCAGGTATGGTTCGCACCGTTGAGCTCTTCCCAGCGAGCCTGGGCGGCGACCGCAGACAGGCTGAACTGCGGATGAGCGTAAGTGTATTTGGCCAGTACCTTGAATGGGCTGATGCCTGCGCTCTGGTTCAGGCTGACGCAGAACCGGGTAGGGCTGTCGATGCCCTGCAGCAGGTTCATGTCGTAGGTGACGGCCGCTGACGTGTGCCCGGGCCCTCCAAGCCGATAATTCCAGGCCGCCTGGGCGAGTTCGCATTCGGGTAGCAGGCGAGTATCGGTGTGCAACACCACTTCGTTATCGGCGTAGGGCATTGCACCGAGGATCGATTGCTCGGCGGCACTCGGGGCGGACAGCAGTTTTAGCGCCTGATCGCTGTGACAGGCGAACACCACTTTATCAAAGCGCTCGACGCCGGCAGCACTGTGGATAACGACGCCGTCGGCGTCACGCTCGACTCGCGTGACCGCACAGTTGACGCGGATCCGGTCAGCCATCGGCGCGATCAAAGGTGCCACGTAGGCACTCGAGCCGCCCTCGATCACCTGCCACTGCGGGCGGTGAGTCACGGACAGCAGGCCGTGGTTCTTGAAAAACCGCACGAACGCCTGCAGTGGGAAAGCCAGCATGTCAGCCATGGACATCGACCAGATTGCCGAGCCCATGGGCACGATGTAATGCAGGATGAATCGTTCGCCGTATTTGCCGGCCTTGAGGTATTGATCCAGGGTGGTGTCAGCGCTGATCCGTTGTTCTTCCAGGTCGCGCAGCGCCTCTTTGTTGAAGCGCACAATGTCGCGCAACATGCCCCAGAACCCGGGGGACAGCAGGTTTCTGCGCTGGGCGAACAGGCTGTTGAAGTTGTTGCCGTTGTATTCCAGGCCGCTGTCCGGGTCCGTTACGGAAAAGCTCATGGTGGTGGGTTTGAAGCGCACACCGAGCAAACCGAGCAAGCGAATGAAATTGGGATAAGTCCAGTCGTTGAACACGATGAAACCCGTGTCCACGGCGTAATTGCGCCCATCCACGGTGACATCCACCGTGTGGGTATGTCCGCCGATCCAGTCGCTGGCTTCGAACAGGGTGATCTCGTGGCTGCGGTTGAGCAGGTGGGCGCTGGTCAGCCCCGAAATGCCGCTGCCAATGATGGCTATTTTCACGGGATGTCCTGTATCGGTGGATTGCTGCGCACCATGCGTTTGCCGATCGCCAGCTTGACGCAGTTGGGCATCTTCGACAGTGGCCACAGGGCCGCCATGAACAGCGCCGGGAAGGCGATTTCCAGTGGTCGGTTATTCAGCTTGGCGAAAATATGCCGGGCGGCTTTATCCACAGGCCAGCTGAGGGGCATCGGAAAATCGTTTTTGGCGGTCAGCGGTGTATCGACAAAGCCCGGGCTGACCACGGTGACTTCGATGCCTTCGCACGCCAGGTCGATGCGCAGGGATTCGAACATGTAGCGCAAACCCGCCTTCGATGCGCCGTAGGCCTCGGCCCGTGGCAGCGGCAGGTAGGTGACCGAACTGGCCACTCCCACCAGGTGCGGCGCGGTGCCCGCGCGCAACAGAGGCAGCGCGGCTTCAACGCAGTAGGCACTGGCGAGCAGGTTGGTGCGCACCACGTATTCGATGATCGAGGCATCGAACTGCTGGGCGTCGACATACTCGCAAGTGCCGGCATTGAGGATGACGGTGTCCAGCGACCCCCATTGCTCGGTGATCTGCTCGCCGATCTCGCGGACCGTCTGGCTGTTGGTCAGGTCGCCCGCCACGACCAGGACTTGACCGGGATACCGTTGCGCCAGCGCTTTCAACGGCGCCGTCGAGCGCGAGCTGACGGCCAGGTGCGCGCCAGTCTTGAGGATCTCTTCGGCCAATGCGGCGCCAATGCCGCTGCTGGCGCCGGTCAACCAATAACGGCGTGCAGGTGTAAGGCTCATCCCATTCTCCTTTGCAGCCCGGCGATCACCGGGCCCAGTGCAAACTGTGTGGCAAGGCTCACTGCTACATCATGCATGGCCGCCTCCTGCGTCCTGCCTCGACGGCAGGTTCTTGAATGCAGCCAGCGCCCGTTGGCGCGAGGTGCTCAAATTGACGATCGGCGATGGATAGTCGGCAACGCCGAACAGCCCACCAAGATCGGCCGGGTTGTGCACTTCCTTTTTATTCAACCCATTCAGTTCCGGTACCCACTGCTTGATGAACAGGCCTTCAGTGTCGAATTTTTCCGACTGACTCAGCGGATTGAAGATGCGGAAATAGGGGGCGGAGTCGGTGCCGGTGGAGGAACTCCACTGCCAGCCACCGTTATTCGCCGCCAGGTCACCGTCGATCAGATGGCGCATGAAGAAGCGCTCGCCTTCACGCCAGTCGATCAGCAAGTTCTTGGTCAGAAACATGGCCACTACCATGCGCAGCCGGTTGTGCATCCAGCCGGTTTCAAGCAACTGGCGCATGGCGGCATCTATGATCGGCAAACCGGTGCGTGCCTCCTGCCAGGCGAGTAGCTCTTCAGGCGCGTCGCGCCAGGCCAGGGCCTCGGTTTCCGGGCGGAACGCCCGGTGGCGAGAGACCCGCGGGTAGCCGACCAGAATATGTTTGTAGAACTCGCGCCACAGCAGTTCATTGATCCAGGTGACTGCCCCGACCTTGCCGCTCTCGAATTCGCCTTGATTGCTTTGCAGGGCCGCGTGCAGGCATTGGCGCGGGGAGATCACGCCGGCTGCCAGGTAGGCCGACAGCTGGCTGGTACCGGGTTTGGCAGGGAAGTCCCGCTCGCTTTTGTAGTAGTCGATCTGGGCATCGACGAAGGCGTCCAGGCGGCGCCGGGCTTCGGCTTCACCCGCCGGCCAAAACGAACGCAAGTGTTCGCCAGGCGCTTCGAAGCCTTCTACCTGGGCCGGGACTTTGTCGCTCTCGATGTCCAGCGCGGTTTGTGGCGCGGGTGCCGGTACTTGGCCCGGCAATGAGCGGTGCAGGCGTTCGTAGCAGACCTTGCGGAACTGGCTGAAGACCTGGAAGTAAGTACCGGTCTTGGTCAGCACGCTGCCTGGCTTGAAGAACAGTTGGTCGAGATAGCTATGCCAACCGATGTTTTTGGCCTCGAGCGCCTCGGCCACCGCAGCGTCTCGAGCGGTTTCGTTGACGCCGTACTCCTCGTTGACGTGTACCGCTTCGATCTGCAGTTGCTGGCACAGCTCGAGCAGCACTTGTGGCGCTTGATGCCAGTGGGTGGCGGTACGGATCAGCAGGGGTATGTTCAGTTCGCCCAGCGAGTGGCTGAGCACGGCCAGGTTGCGCAGCCAGAAATCCACCTTGCACGCGGCATCGTCGTGCTCCAGCCATTGCTGCGGGCTCAGCAGGTAGACGGCCACGCACGGGCCACGGGCAGCAGCGGTCGAGAGCGCGGTGTTGTCGTGCAGGCGCAGGTCGCTGCGCAGCCAGATCAATTGCATGCGGGTGTCCGTTGAGCTCATCAGATGACCCCCCGCAGGACCAGTTCCTGGTGCGCCGACAGGGGATCTTCGGCCAGGAACAGCTCGGGAATACCGGAGGTTTTTGCGGACAACTCGACGTGGTGAATGCAGACGGTCGGTCCGGCAATCAATTTTGGGCAACCGATGCCATTCAAAAGTTTCGGTAGCTGACCCAGGTTCATCGCTTTACTGGAATACAGCAGCACGCCACGGGCTTGCAGGTGTTCAACCGCCAGGGCCAGCTCCCCGTTCGGTAGCGGCCAGTCGAACACTTCGACGGGGCAGTCGGCGCTGCTGATGAGCCAGGCGGTCAGCCACAGGTGCGGTTCCAGTGGCAGGTCTGACTGATTGACCAGCAGCACAGGTGCGCTGCGTAATTGCCGGTTGTTGTGGTAAATGCGCGCGCCGAACTTGCTGCGTAACCAGGAGTAAAGGAAACCTCGCTCCATCTGCGCGCCAAATTGGCCCTGCCAGCGTTGTTCCAGCTCCTTGAGCAGCGGCAGCAACAGCTGCTCGCACAAGGTTCGCGGTGGGTACAGCGCCATCGCCTGATTGACGGCGTCGTCGAGGGCACGTTCATTCAGTCCGGTGACTGCCAGCAGCAAGGTCTGGCGCAGCACATGCCAATCGTTTTCGATCGGTTCGCTGGTGACTTGTGGAGTGTCGAGCAATTGCTTGACCTGGCTGACAGCCACGCCACGATTGAGCCAGGTGAGGATGGTCAGGATACGTTGCACATGTTCAGCCGAGAACAGCCGATGCCCCTTGGGCGTGCGCTGCGGCACGATCAAACCGTAACGCCGTTCCCAGGCTCGCAAGGTCACGGCATTCACGCCGGTTTGCCGAGCCACTTCACGGATCGGCAGCCAGCCTTCGTCCAGGGCTTTCTTGAAATCGTCGCCGAGGTCTTCGCTGGCGCTGGTGTCGAGTGGGTTAGTCATTAAATCGCATTTCGCAGGCTGAGGTTTTCCGGGTGCGGTTGCAGGTAAACCTGTTGCGCGATGTAAGGGTCCGGGTGTTGGCGGAAGTGGTGCTTGAGCAGGGTCATGGGCACCACCAATGGCACGATGCCGTGGCGGTATTGGCCAATAACGTGCTGCATTTCCTGTTTGTCTTCGGCACTTATCGCCTGTTTGAGATAACCGCTGATGTGCTGCAAGACATTGCTGTGGGTGCGCCGCGTGGCGCATTTTTTCAAGGCTGCCATCAGCTCGCTGAAATAGCGCGG
This sequence comes from Pseudomonas sp. ES3-33, assembly GCF_000952175.1. NCBI lineage: Bacteria > Pseudomonadati > Pseudomonadota > Gammaproteobacteria > Pseudomonadales > Pseudomonadaceae > Pseudomonas > Pseudomonas sp. ES3-33. Next base: position 44,004 of record NZ_JZRI01000059.1, read on the forward strand.
GCCGATGGTGTCGGGCTCTGTCTGACCCATGGTGCCCAGCAGGTTGCCCAGGGTTTTGTACTGCACCGGGTTATGAGCCATCAGCTGGTATTTGTAGCGTGAGTGGAATTCGGTGAGGCCGCGACGGCTCAGCCCTTCGCGCAGTAATTGTTGCCAGGCGCTATAGGCGAACACCCGAGTCAGGAAGTTTTCCCGCAGTACCGGATCGTTGAGCCGGCCGTCTTCTTCCACCGGCAAGTCCGGATGACGCTCGCAAAAGGCCTGGGCATAGATGCCGCGTCCGCCGCCGTCTACCGGTGCACCGTTGGCATGGTAGACCTTGACCCGGTCAAGGCCGCAGGAAGGCGACTTCTGCATGAAGATGTAGCCACAGATATCGCCCAGTTCAGCGGCCATTTGTTCGCCATAGGCGGCCAGCGGCTCAGTGACATTGAGGTCCGGGTTGACCGTGCCGACCGCTTGAGGATGTTCAGGGTCGCCAATCAGGCGAATCGGTTGGCGCGGGATACCCAGGCCTATCGCCACTTCAGGGCAGACCGGTACAAACTCGAAGTAATCGGTGAGAGTGCGACTGCACAGCCGCGATTCCTTGTGTCCGCCGTTGAAGCGAACTTCGGCGCCCATCAGGCAGGCGCTGATGGCAATTTTCGGTTTCACGGCGGAGTTGGACATCAGGGCACCTCGAATCCAGACCTGTACAAACCCGAAGATATGTACAACATGACTTCATCATAGATTCGAAGCTGTACAAGTCAAATCATTTGTACAGGTTTTGTGAGGAGCTTGTGCATGCCCTGCCGGCGGGGGTTGCCACGGGCGGCGTTTAGACTGCCAGGACTCTGCAGGAGCGAGCTTGATGACGAGGGTGGTGAACGAGGACGTGGGGAATCTGGATGAACGCGACGTCTGGGATTTCTTCGCGAGCAAGCTCGCGCCTGCCGGTGGTTAATTCCAGCCCAACTTCCAGGCGTCGCTGTTTTTCAGGGCTTGCCAATCCATGCGTTGATTGCGTTTGGTTAATACCGCCTGCAACTCAATTTCCAGCACCACACCTTCCTCATCACGGAACAGCTCGGTCACCATAAAGTGTTTTTCGCGGTGTTGCGGTTGGGCTGCTGTCCATTTCGACAGCAGCAGTTTACTTGGGTTGATGCGATTCATTGCAAGTGCTCGTGCAGACGACGGGCAGCTTCCTGGCCGCTGAGCCAGGCGCCTTCGACGCGGCCCGACAGGCACCAGTCGCCACAGGCATAGAGTCCCAGATCGGCGTCAGCCAGGGTGCCCCATTCATGGCTGCTGGCTGGACGGGCGTAGAGCCAGCGGTGGGCCAGGCTGAAGGTGGGCGCCGGCATGGCGCTGTGCAGCAATTCGGCGAATGCGCCGTGCAATTGTTCGATCACGGCTTCCTTGGGCAGGTCGATGTGTTGCCGGCTCCAGGCACTGGTCGCGTGCAGCACCCAAGTGTCGAGCGCGGTGTCACGCCCGGGTTTGCTGCGGTTGCGCGCCAGCCAGTCGAGCGGGCTGTCCTGCACGAAACAACCTTCCATAGGTGTGTCCAGCGGCTGGTCGAACGCCAGTGCGATGGCCCAGGTCGGGTCCATTTTTACCCCGGCGGCGGCACCGGCGAGCTTAGGCGCCGAGGCGAGCAAGGCAGTCGCCTGCGGGGCGGGGGTGGCAATGACCACGTGGCTGAATGGGCCATGGGTAAAGCCTTCGGCGTCCTGCAGGTGCCAGTGCTGTTCACCGCGGTAGACCTCGGTAATCCGGCAACCGAACTGCACTTCCAGGTCGCCCAGCAGGCCGCGAGTGATGGCGCTCATGCGCGGTGTGCCAACCCAACGGGTCTGTTCATCCGGCGAAAGGTTCAGTTGGCCACCGTGGAAGGTGTACAGCTGTGGCGTCCACTCGGCGACCCAACCCTGGGCTTGCCAGCGCTGCACTTCCGTGGAGAAGCGGCGGTCACGGGCAGTGAAATACTGCGCGCCCATGTCCAGAGCCCCCGCATCACTGCGCTTGCTCGACATGCGACCGCCACTGCCGCGGCTTTTATCGAAAAGTTGAACAACATGCCCGAGCTCTGTCAGGGCTTGGGCGGCGGAGAGCCCGGCGATGCCGGTGCCGATGATTGCGATAGGTACAGTCATAGGGGCCTCGTTTACCTTTCTGTACAGACTACGCCGTGGTTTAAACCTGTACAATATTGTTTTTTGGTATAACTTTTAGCGTTCTAGTTCTGACAGGTTGGCCTATTGTTTAAACAGACACTGCCCGATACCAAAGATCCCTGCTTATAAAAATAGACTAGTGAGCAGGATAAAAGGCCACGCGAGGAAGAAGTCATGCACATATTGCTGACCGGCGGTACTGGGTTGATAGGGCGCCAACTCTGCCAACACTGGTTGAGCCAGGGACACACGCTGACCGTCTGGAGCCGCCAACCGGAAAAGGTCGCGAAAATATGCGGCGCCCAGGTCCGTGGAATTGCCCGGCTGGAAGACCTCGGGCAGGCACCTTTGGATGCCATCATCAATCTGGCAGGCGCGCCCATTGCTGATCGACCCTGGACATCCAGACGCAAGGCACTGTTGTGGAGCAGCCGCATCACCCTGACCGAATCCTTGCTGGCCTGGCTGGAAACCCGTGAACAGAAACCGGCGCTGCTGATCTCCGGTTCTGCGGTCGGCTGGTATGGCGACGGAGGCGAGCGCGAGTTGACCGAGGAGTCGGCACCGGTGATTGACGATTTTGCCAGTCAGCTGTGCATCGCCTGGGAAGAAACTGCCCAGCGTGCCGAGGCCTTGGGCCTGCGCGTCATCCTGATCCGCACCGGGTTGGTGTTGTCGGCCGATGGCGGCTTTTTGTCGCGCCTGTTACTGCCTTTCAAACTCGCGATGGGCGGGCCTCTGGGTAATGGTCGGCAGTGGATGCCTTGGATCCATATCAAGGATCAGGTCGGCCTGATTGATTTTCTTCTGCACCAGAACACCACCAGCGGTCCTTATAATGCCTGCGCGCCGAAACCGGTGCGCAACAGCGAGTTTGCCAAGACCCTGGGTGCGGTGCTGCATCGTCCAGCGTTCATGCCAATGCCGAGCCTGGCATTGAAAGTGTGCCTGGGGGAAATGTCCCTGTTGTTGCTGGGTGGCCAGAAGGCCATGCCGGTCCGCTTGCTGGAAGCGGGTTTCACCTTCCAGTTCACCGATTTGCGTGCGGCTTTGGACGACTTGTCCAGCCGCCTTTGAAATAGGACGTTGCATGACCGATCACGCATTGCTTCTGGTCAACCTTGGCTCCCCGGCCTCCACTTCGGTGGCGGATGTGCGCAGTTACCTCAATCAATTTCTGATGGACCCGTATGTAATCGACTTGCCTTGGCCGGTGCGACGCCTGCTGGTCTCGCTGATCCTGATCAAGCGCCCGGAACAGTCGGCGCACGCCTACGCTTCGATCTGGTGGGAGGAGGGCTCGCCGCTGGTGGTGCTCAGCCGTCGTCTGCAGCAGGCCATGACTGCGCACTGGACCCAGGGGCCGGTTGAGCTGGCCATGCGTTACGGCGAGCCGTCGATCGAGTCCAAACTGTTGCAACTGGTTGCCCAGGGCCACAAGCGAATTACCCTCGCACCGCTGTATCCGCAGTTTGCCGATAGCACCGTGACCACGGTGATTGAAGAGGCGCGGCGGGTCGTGCGCGAGCACCAGCTGGATGTGCAGTTCTCGGTGCTGCAGCCTTTTTACGATCAGCCGGAGTACCTCGACGCGCTGGTTGCCAGTGCCAAGCCATACCTGGAGCAGGATTACGATCACCTGTTGCTGAGTTTTCACGGCTTGCCCGAGCGCCACCTGACCAAGCTGGATCCCACGGGGCAGCACTGTTTCAAGAATGAAGACTGCTGCAGGAACGCTTCGCCAGAAGTGTTGGCCACCTGTTATCGGGCCCAATGCCTGCGCAGCGCGTCGGAGTTCGCCAAACGGATGGGGCTGCCGGACGGCAAGTGGTCGGTGTCATTCCAGTCGCGCCTGGGTCGGGCGAAGTGGATCGAACCCTACACCGAAGCCCGCCTTGATGAGTTGGCCGGAATGGGGGTTAAGAAGGTGCTGGTGATGTGTCCGGCGTTTGTCGCCGATTGCATCGAGACCCTGGAAGAGATCGGCGACCGCGGGCTGGAGCAGTTCCGTGAAGCGGGGGGAGAGGAGTTGGTGTTGGTGCCGTGCCTGAACGATGACCCGCAGTGGGCTAAGGCGTTGAGCACGTTGTGCGAGCGAGCGCCTTTGGCGCTGTAAAAGCATCGCGGGCAAGCCTAGCTCCCACAGATTTCATGTCAGTGCGCATCCATGTGGTTCGACTGAGGATCTGTAGGGGCAAGGCTTGCCCGCGATGGCGATTTCAAACCTGGCTTACAGCAGAGGCTCATCCGCCTTCTTGTGCTTCCAGCTGTCATTCCCTGGCAGCAGCAAGTTAAGGGCAATGGCCACCACCGCGCACAGCGCAATGCCTTTGAGGCCGAAATCGTCCGGCCCTGTGCCAGTGCCGACCAGCACCCCGCCAATCCCGAATACCAGTGTCACCGACACAATCACCAGGTTGCGCGCTTCGCCCAGATCGATCTTGTGGCGAATCAACGTGTTCATCCCCACTGCCGCGATCGAGCCGAACAACAGGCAGAGAATCCCGCCCATCACCGGTACCGGAATGCTTTGCAGCAGCGCGCCGAATTTGCCGACGAACGCCAGGCTGATGGCGAAGACCGCCGCCCAGGTCATGATCTTCGGGTTGTAGTTCTTGGTCAGCATCACCGCGCCGGTCACTTCGGCATAAGTGGTGTTGGGCGGGCCGCCGAACAGGCCGGCTGCCGTGGTTGCAATGCCGTCACCCAGCAGGGTGCGATGCAGGCCCGGCTTCTTCAGGTAGTCACGACCAGTCACGCTGCCAACTGCAATGACACCGCCGATGTGTTCGATCGCTGGCGCCAGGGCCACCGGGACGATGAACAGGATCGCCTGCCAGTTGAACTCCGGTGCGGTAAAGTGCGGGATCGCGAACCAGGGCGCGGCAGCAATCTTCGCGGTGTCGACCACGCCGAAATAGAACGCCATGGCGAACCCCACCAGCACACCCGAGATGATCGGCACCAGGCGGAAAATGCCTTTGCCGAATACCGCCACGATCAGGGTGGTGAGCAGGGCGGGCATCGAGATCAGCATTGCCGTCTGGTAAGGAATCAGCTCGGCACCGTCGCCGGCCTTGCCCATCGCCATGTTGGCGGCAATCGGCGCCATGGCCAGGCCGATGGAGATGATCACCGGGCCAATCACCACCGGTGGGAGCAGGCGGTCAATGAAGCCGGTGCCCTTGATCTTCACGGCGAGGCCGAGGAAGGTGTAGACAAAACCTGCTGCCATCACGCCGCCCATGGTTGCCGCCAGGCCGAACTGGCCTTTGGCGAGAATGATCGGAGTGATGAAGGCAAAGCTCGACGCCAGGAATACCGGGACCTGACGACCGGTGACGATCTGGAACAGGATCGTCCCCAACCCTGCGGTGAACAGCGCCACGTTAGGGTCCAGACCCGTAATCAAAGGCATCAGAACCAGGGCGCCAAAGGCCACGAACAGCATCTGCGCGCCGGACAGCACCGTGCGCCAGAGCGGATCGTTGAACTCATCCTGCATGCTCAAGCGTCCTTCTGCTTGGTGCCAAAGATCTTGTCACCGGCATCGCCCAGGCCCGGGATGATGTAGCCGTGTTCGTTCAGTCTTTCGTCGATCGAAGCGGTGTAGATGGTCACGTCCGGGTGAGCCTTTTCCACAGCGGCAATGCCTTCGGGCGCCGCAACCAGCACCATGGCGCGAATGTCGCGGCAACCGGCTTTCTTCAGCAGGTCGATGGTCGCAACCATGGAACTGCCGGTGGCCAGCATCGGGTCGATGATCATCGCCAGACGCTCGTTGATCTCCGGAACCAGTTTTTCCAGGTAGGTGTGAGCCTGCAACGTCTGTTCGTTGCGGGCCACGCCCACGGCGCTGACCTTGGCGCCCGGGATCAGGCTGAGTACGCCTTCGAGCATACCGATGCCGGCGCGCAGGATCGGTACCACGGTGATTTTCTTGCCGGCGATTTTCTCGACCGACACGGTGCCGCACCAGCCTTCAATGTCGTAGGCTTCCAGGGGCAGGTCTTTGGTGGCTTCATAGGTCAGCAGGGCACCGACTTCCTGAGCGAGCTCGCGAAAGTTCTTGGTGCTGATGTCTGCACGGCGCATCAGGCCGAGTTTATGACGGATCAGCGGATGGCGGATCTCGAGGATGGGCATGGGAAAAGCTCCGGCGGCGGGCAAAAAAACCGGCTTAGATTAATCTATCCGAGGGTGTTGTCCTATAGACATAGAGTACGTTAGTCCACAAACGCTTGATCTGGCCTGGCTTGATGCGTACCTTTGCCCGCTTTTCCCGAATCCGCCACCCTTGGAGAGCGCCATGTCCGCTGATCTCGAGCATATCCGTCAAATCATGCGAGAGGCTGACTGCCTGTACACCGAAGCTGAAGTCGAGGCGGCCATCGCCCGCGTCGGTGCGCACATCAATGAGCAACTGGCTGAGAGCAATCCGGTGGTGTTTTGCGTGATGAACGGCGGCCTGATTTTCGCCGGCAAGCTGCTCACTCACTTGCAGTTCCCGCTGGAAGCGTCCTACCTGCACGCCACCCGTTATCGCAACGAAACCAGCGGCGGCGATCTGTTCTGGAAAGCCAAGCCGGAAGTGTCGTTCATCGACCGTGACGTGCTGATCATCGACGACATCCTCGATGAAGGTCATACCCTGGGAGCGATCATCGACTTCTGCAAGCACGCCGGTGCGCGCAAGGTGCACACCGCCGTGCTGATCGACAAGGACCACGACCGCAAGGCCCGCCCGGACCTCAAGGCCGATTTCGTCGGCCTGCCGTGCATCGACCGCTACATCTTCGGTTACGGCATGGACTACAAGGGTTACTGGCGCAACGCCAATGGGATTTTTGCCGTCAAGGGGATGTAAGCAATGACCACGCCGAGCTTTCTTGATAACACGCTGTTCGCTGAACTGGCCGAGAAAGCGGCGGCGAATCCGCGCGGGCGCCAGCATCATAACTTTCATCAGATGGAAGATGCCTGCCACCGCATGGCGGTAGGTCTGCAGCCGAGCACATACATTCCGCCTCACCGGCATTTGGGTGACAACAAGGCGGAAACCCTGCTGGTACTCAAGGGGCGTCTCGGGCTGTTGATCTTTGATGAGTCCGGAGCGGTGGTGAGCAAGCGTATCCTCCAGGCGGGTGGCGACAGCATTGGCGTTGACCTGCCCACGGGCGTGTTTCATGGCCTGGTGGTGCTGGAAGCCGACAGCCTGATGTTCGAGTGCAAGGCCGGCCCGTATCGCCCGGTAGGTGAAGGCGAACTCCCGGATTGGGCTCCCCGCGAAGGCGAGCCCGGTGTGGCCGAATACCACGCCTGGATGCGCGCGCAGTTCGATTGATCTTCGATCCCTGTGGGAGCGAGCCTGCTCGCGATAGCGGTGTGTCAGCCGCGAAGATGTCGCCTGGCCTGACGCTATCGCGAGCAGGCTCGCTCCCACAATGAATGATGTTGGCGCATGCTAAAGTGCTGGCCTCTTCTTCGGAGCCCGTCATGAGCCTTTTGATTCGCAGCTGCGCCGTCCTGTTACTGACCGCAAGCCTGCCCCTGGCGGCAGCGCCTGCTCCGATGCACTCGCAGTTCCTGCCCCCCGATGACCTGAACGTGCGTGACGCCGAACCTGAGCAACAGCAATTGCTCCAGGTCACCGAGTACTCGGTGGTGGTGGGCAGCCAGCGCCAGTCGAACCAGCAGCCCATTCCCGTCACCTCGCCGCTGATGATCCGCCTCAAGGGCAAGTCCCTGAACAAAGGTGCGACCATCAATCAGGTGCTGGTCAATTTCGACGGCGAAAGCAAAAGCCTGAAGAAGCCGACCTACGACAGCTCAAGCAAGACCCTGACGCTTTTCTACCCAATGGCGCAATACCGGGTGGTGATCGACTTGTTGCGCAACGACACCGTGTATTGCCAGTTCCTCAGCTACGCCAACGGCCACGTTTGGGCCGACCTGCACACGGGCAGCGTTCGTCCGCGTTGAGTACGGCGCCAAGTGAGGGGTAAACTGCCCGCCCCGTGAAATGTCTGCGAGCTGGAGTCGGCAATGCGTAAAGATAAGAAGCAAGTGATTGGTGACGAGATCGGCGATGAGCAGATCAAGTTGTTCCTCGATTTCGAGCCGGTCGACGCCACTTCGCCGTCGCTGCACAAACTGATCAAGGCCTACCGCGGCTTGCGCATCGATGATTTCGAGCGATTCCTGACGTTTTTCGTCGAGGCCGGGCATGACCTCGATGGCAAGGATGAGCAGGGCAATGACTTCGTTGCGGTGATCAAGGATCAGCGCAACGCGGCCGAATACATCGAGCTGATCAAAAAAGCTCGCGGTTAAGATCTTTACCAACAAAAAACGCCCCAATGGGGCGTTTTTTTGTGAGGCCGAATCAAGCGTAGCTTTCGGTCTCGTTACTGGCTTCAACCAGTTCCAGCGCAACGTTGTTGTGCGCATTGATCTTGCGATACAGCGCCGCGTCGGTTTCCAGAACCTTTTCCCGAGCCGGGAAAATTTCCGCCAGCTTGGCCGCCCATTCACCGGACGCCTTGTTCGGGAAGCACTTCTCGATCAGCTCGAGCATGATCGAAACAGTCACCGATGCGCCCGGCGAAGCACCCAGCAGTGCTGCCAGGGAACCGTCCCTGGCCGCAACCAGCTCGGTACCGAACTGCAGGACGCCGCCTTTTTTCGGGTCCTTCTTGATGATCTGCACCCGTTGGCCGGCCACTTCCAGGCGCCAGTCTTCGGCTTTCGCTTCAGGGTAGAAGCGGCGCAGGGATTCCAGGCGCTGTTCCATCGATTGCATCACTTCGCTGACCAGGTATTTGGTCAGGTCCATGTTGTTCTTCGCCACGGCCAGCATCGGGCCGATGTTGCCGGCGCGAACCGACAGCGGCAGGTCCATGAAGGAGCCGTGCTTGAGGAACTTGGTGGTGAAACCGGCGTAAGGTCCGAACAGCAGCGACTTCTTGCCGTCGACCACGCGAGTGTCCAGGTGCGGCACGGACATTGGCGGCGAACCCACGGCAGCCTGGCTGTAGACCTTGGCCTGGTGGTGCTTGACCACTTCCGGGTTGTCGCAACGCAGCCACTGGCCGCTGATCGGGAAGCCGCCGAAGCCTTTGCTTTCCTCGATACCGGACGCCTGCAGCAACGGCAGGGCCGCGCCGCCCGCGCCGAGGAAGACGAATTTGGCGTCGACTTCACGGGTGCTGCCGCTGTTGACGTCCTTGATGCTGACGGTCCAGCCGCCGTTATTACGCTTGAGACCGGTAACGCGCTTGCAGTACTTGACCTGGGCATCGGGGGCGCTGGTCAGGTGCTTGAGCAATTGATTGGTCAGGGCGCCGAAGTTGACGTCGGTACCATTCATCACGCGAGTGGCGGCAAGCACTTCGCCGGCTGGACGGCCGGGCATCATCAGCGGCATCCACTCGGCCATGGTGGCCTTGTCTTCGGTGTATTCCATGTCCGAGAACGCGTGGTGCTTACTCAGGATATTGAAACGTTCCTTGAGGAAAGACACGCCGCTGTCACCCTGCACGAAGCTCAGGTGAGGGACCGGGCTGATGAACGATTTGCACGAGCCGAACGTGCCTTTGCGGGTCAGGTAGGACCAGAACTGCTTCGACACCTCGAACTGGGTATTGATGTGCACGGCTTTCTTGATGTCGACGGTGCCGTCGGCGGCCTGCGGCGTGTAATTAAGCTCACACAGCCCGGCATGACCGGTACCGGCGTTGTTCCACGGGTTGGAACTCTCCGCGGCACCGGAATCCATCAGCTCGACGACTTCCAGCTTGATCGCAGGGTCGAGCTCTTTGAGCAGTACGGCCAGGGTGGCACTCATGATGCCGGCCCCTACCAGTACTACGTCGACTGCTTCGTTATGCGCCATTTAACGCGTCTCCAAAATCTGCAGCACCAAATTGTCGGCATGGCTGCCAGGTGTTCCGGGGCGTGTCAGTGATGCCCCAGGTACTCATGGCCAGGATCTCCATGTCCGAATCTTCGCAATTTATCGCAACTTCGACGGACGCTACCGGCCGGGCCTATGAGCTACATGAACTCATTTCAGCGCGCGGGAGGCAATTCGACTTATGGTCGATACATCCGTTTGTGCAACCAAATCCGTAGCGGACAGGCTTCAGGCTCCGGTGTTCGAGGAGTACTCGGTCCTGTGTCGTTGGGCTGTTTCAGACGCTAATGGTGCATATTCAGACGCAAAACTATTCATTTGCTCGCCACACTCTTGTGAAGTTGTGAAAACCCGTTTTTTTCACGCTCTTTTGAAGACGTGAACCTCAAAAAGGGCTGTCCCAGCCTGGCACCGTGCCCGGATGGATCGCCTTCATGGAGTGCATGACAGGCAAAACGGGCAAACAGCTCAGTGACCGAGCGTAACGACAGCTCTGCAGATTCGCGAAAAGTAGGGGTTTTGCTCAGGAAACAGCAAGCACGCCAGCTTCACTCGATCTGTGTGGGCGGCTCTCTGTGGGCGATGTCGAGGGTCAATACAGGCGCATTGACAATGTTGCGGGGCCCGATCAGGAGACGTCCTTATAATCGGGGGGAGATTGTAGCGAAGAAACGCAGGGAAATGGTCGTGTTTTATGACTTTTGTTCGGCGTCCGGTCAGGTGGTCAACATACGCGGCGCCCGCGCACGTGGCTGGCGCTGGATCACCCGGGCACTTTGAGGCAGTGGCTGGTGCAACCAGTTGAGGCGGATCTCGTCGATTTCGACCCAGCCGTCCCCCATTGGCTGGAGGCTGCACTGCTTGAACGCCTGGCAGCGACCCTGGCGGTCGAGCAGAGCAAAACAGCGGTGCAGGGGGCGGGGGGCGAACAGCGAAATGAGAAAGCGCATGGCAAGATTCCTCCTGAGGTTGCCTGAAGGTTGGCATTGAGCGGTGACGGGACGGTGTATGAGCGATGACAGGTGTGTGACAGACAATAATTCCTAAATGCACTTCAGGCTTTTCCTTATTTGTGGCGCTGGTTCCCTGTCGTGGCGCACAGCTATACTGCGACCTTGTTTGTGCCTGATTCTGGAGAGAAGAGCATGTTGCAACGCTTGTTGTTCGGTTTGATCGCTGTGACCAGTTTGACCCTCGTCGGCTGCGCCCACAGCCCGCAACAACTGAGCCCGGAGCCGAAGCTGACCACGCAGCTCGCGCCCGTTGGCCATGGCCAGCAGGTGGTGGTGCGGGTGGTGGATGGCCGTCCTTCGCCAACCCTGGGTACCCGCGGTGGCATGTACCCGGAGACCAGCGCGATCACCGTGCAAAGTGCGCAGATCCTGCCGAAGCTGCAGGCCCAGGCTGAAGCAGCCGTGCGTTTGCTGGGCTTCACCCCGGTTTCCAGCGCCAATAACGCGCCGCAATTGACTGTGACCCTGGCCGAGCTCAAGTATCAGTCGCCCAAGGAAGGCATGTACGTGACCGAGGCTACCATCGGCGCCACGTTCCGCTCCGATGTGCAGAATGCCAATCGTCGTTACAGCGGTCGCTACGGCGCCTCCCTGGACCAGCGTTTCGGCATGGCACCTAATCAGGAAACCAACACCAAGCTGGTCAGCGATGTGTTGAGTGATGCGTTGACGCGCCTGTTCAAGGACCCGACAGTGGGTCAGGTGCTGGGCCAATAAACGTTCGCGAGATGAAAAAAGTATGCCCGGGACCAGAAATGGCCCGGGCATTTTTATGTCAGGCCGCCTGGGAATAGAAATCCAGCACGCTGATCCCCGTGAGCAAATCCGTCTCCGGCAAGTCCTCATGCTGATGCCCGCCCAATGCGCAATACACCAGCCAGTGGCGGTCCTGGACATTGAAGGACAGGCTTCCCACAAGGTTCTGCTGTTCTTCGCTTGCGGCGATCAGGTAGAGGCGATCCTGGTTTTCGGCGTGCAGCATGACGTTTTCCGTGTCGGTTTCGAGGGGCGCCAGACTGACCCAGTCAGATGACGTCGCCGTGACACAGAACAGCATTTGCTCAGTTTTTCGTTATTTGTCGGAAAGGTGGGGCAGGTGGGCGGCCTTTCGGTAGAATCCGCGCCGCAGTCGTCGATCTGGCGACTTGCCATATCCGATTCGCCAGAGGTTCGTGATGTCGCTGCATTTGATGACGCTGTTTATCGCCCATCCCGCCAAGTTGATCAACCTGCTGGCCCTGCTGCTCGCCTTCCCGGGCAGCTGGCTGCTGCATGCCACCCGTCGCCGCGAGCAGCGCGCACTGGCCAGTATCGAGGCCCAGCGCCAGAGCCGGCCAAGCGTGGAGCCGACCCTGGATTGGGCGACCTTGCGCATGAACCGGTTTTTCTATCGCTTTGGTTTTGCGTGCCTGGCGCTGGCGCTGGTCGTGTCGTGGGTCAGCACGCAGTTTTGAACCTCTAAAAGAAGATCGCAGCCTGCGGCAGCTCCGGCCTATAGGGGCAATCCGGCCTTGACCCGATACTGATTACGCACCGGCGTCGCATACTGCTGGATGAGGTATGGACGATGGTCCGCAGGGCATTCGTCCAGGCGCCGCTGCCACTCCTCCTGAGCCTTGGCCAACTCATCCGCCGCAAATACCTTGGCCGCGTCTGGCACCTGCAGTTGCGGATCCGCGTCCTGCCATTGGGCGTAGGCCAGGTAATGCACCGGAAACAGCCGATACCCCCCGAGAATCTGCTTGTCCATCTCGATCGCCAATTGCTTGGTGTCGTCGAAGACCTGGGTGATGGGCGCCGCAAAGTTCACATGCACTCGGCCCTTGTAGCCGGTGATTCCCTTGGCAATGCTGACATCATCCTCGCCCGGCACCTTGGTGTAGGTGCCAGTGGTGGCGCGTATGTACAGTTCGCGGGCCTTGGCCTGGTCGCAGGGATCGTATTCGTAGCTGATCGATACCGGAGTCAGGTTCAGAGACCGAATGACCTCGCCGAACGGCTCGTCCTTGCGGCTCATATGAAACATCTTGAGGATCGCCGACTCGGTCCGGTCATCACCATCCTTGGCCCGACCTTCAGCCTGGGCGATCCAGATCGAGGCGCAGTCGTTGCGGATCGAATGATTGATGTACGCCGAGAGCAACTGGTACGCCGCCATCTTTTCCCGGCGACCGGTGATCGAGCGATGCACGATGAAGCTCTTGTTCAGGCGCATCAGGTCGCTGACGAAGGGTTTCTGCAGCAGGTTGTCGCCAATCGCGATACGTGGGGTCGGCAGCCCCGCGTGGTATACGGCATAGTTGACGAAGGCCGGGTCCATCACGATATCGCGGTGGTTGGCGATGAACAGGTAGGCGCTGCCGGACTTGAATTGCTCGACGCCGCTGTAGGTGACGCCGTCGGTAGCACGCTCAATGGTGTGGTCGACATAAACTTCGACTTTATCCTGCAGGCTTGCCACTGAATTCACGCCGGCGAACTCACGCCGCAACCGATGAGCTATAAGAGGTTTGAGCGCCCAGCCAAGGGCTCCGGCAAAGCGCGGGAAGCGGAAGTGGGTGAGGATATCTAGCAACGCCTTGTCGCTGAGCAGCCGTGCCAGCACCGCCGGGACTTCGCTGTCGTCGTAAGGTCGGATGGTATCGAATTCGCCCATCATGCTCTCTTGTTGGAAACGGCTAGGGTAAGTAAAGGTTTTGATCAAACCAACGGGGCACGGTCTGAAAAATAGACAGACAAAAATAGCCCTGCAAATAGACCGGCGATTATACGCACAAGTCACCTGGGAGACCGCGATGCTGGAAACCGAGCGCTACGAATGTCCATATTGTGGTGAGCAAGCCGACGCTGTACTGGACTTGTCCGGTGGCGATCAGACGTATATCGAGGACTGTCCGGTGTGTTGTCGCCCGATAACCTTTGTACTGCAGACCGATGGTCAGGAATGGTTGCTGGAAGTCCATAGCGAAAACGAGTGAAAGGGGCGTGACATGCAGCGGATCTACGAACCGGAAAACCTGATGGAAGGGGAGTTGCTGCAAGGCATGCTGGCCAGCGAGGGGATCGAGGCCCACCTGGTGGGGCGGGACCTGGTCGGAGGTACGGGAGAATTGCCCATCTACGGGTTGCTCGGGCTGTCGGTTGACAATGACCAGGCGGCCTACGCGCGTGAGCTGATCAGCGCTTACAATGCCGCGCTGCCGCTGCCCGGGGATGAACCGGAGAGTTTCCCCGGCACGCTGGTCTGTTAGGCTGGCGTTCGTTTGATCAAGAGTTATGCTGCCCCATGTGTGGACGTTATGCCCTGTTTCGCTGGAACCCCGCCTTTGCGGCCCTGCCTGGTTTTCCCGCTGATCAGCAGGCCCAGTGGAACATATCCCCTACCGATTCGGTGCTGATGCTGCGCGCTGGCGCTGATGGCCAGCGCGAGTTGGCGCGCGCGCGCTGGGGGCTGACCCCGCCGTGGCTGACCGATCTTTCCCGCACGCCCGCGCATGCCCGAGCTGAAACCGTGGCCGAACAACCCATGTTCCGCGAAGCCCTGCGCCTGCGCCGTTGCCTGTTGCCGGCCAACGGGTTCTACGAATGGCGCGGCACAGCGCGCAAGCGTCCGTACTGGCTGACGCCGGGAGAGGGCGCGTCGCTGTTTTTCGCGGCAATCTGGGAGGCATATCCGGTGCAGGAGCAGGTGTGGTTGAGTACCGCGGTGATAACGCAGCCGGCCGCGAGCCAGCGTCGGCCATTGATTCTGGATGCCGCCGGGCAGCAAGCGTGGCTCGATCCAGAGACGCCGTTGCATGCCTTGCAGGCCCTGCTGGCGAGCGAACCTGCGCCCTTGCGCGAGCGGGTGCTGGCCAACCTGATAAACGATCCAAAGCTCAATGGCCCGGAGTGTTTGACGCCGGGGTAGGCGTCGCCATCGGCAATTTTCTGCTCGGGTTCGGATCTTTTCCTCAAATGCGCGTCTGTATGTCTGTTGTACCTGGCGCCGATATCATTCCGCGCCTAGGATACCGGCATGTTTTCAAGGAGCTTTTCGATGAACAAGACATTGGTTTTGTGTGCACTGAGCGCAGGTCTGCTGCTCGCCGGTTGTCAGTCGGTCAACACCACCAGCGGTGGCGCGGTAGGTGTTGAGCGCAAGCAGTACATGTTCAGCATGCTGTCGACCGACGAGGTCAACCAGATGTATGCCCAGTCCTACCAGAAGACCGTCGGTGAAGCGACCACCCAGGGCGTCCTGGACAAAACCAGCAATGATGCCAAGCGCGTCCAGGCGATTGCCAGCCGGCTGATCGCCCAGGCGCCGGTGTTCCGTCCTGATTCGGCGCAGTGGAAGTGGGAAGTCAATCTGATCAAGAGCGACGAACTCAACGCCAACTGCGGGCCGGGCGGCAAGATCATTTTCTACACCGGGCTGATCGACACGTTGAAGCTGACCGACGATGAAATCGCGGCGATCATGGGCCATGAAATCGCCCACGCCCTGCGCGAGCACGGGCGTGAAGCAATGTCCAAAGCCTATGGTATCGAGATGGCCAAGCAGGGCGCCGGTGCGCTGTTCGGCCTGGGCCAGGACAGCCTGGCGCTGGCGGACACCGTGGCCAACTACGGCATGACCTTGCCTAACAGTCGCTCCAATGAAAACGAAGCGGACCTGATCGGCCTGGAGCTGGCCGCCCGTGCCGGCTACAACCCGAATGCAGCGATTACCCTGTGGAACAAGATGAGCAAGGTCTCGGAAGGTTCGCCGCCGGAGTTCATGAGCACTCACCCGGCTTCGACCAGCCGGATTGCTTCGCTGGAAGCAGCGATTCCGAAGGTGATGCCGCTCTACGAGAAAGCGCCGAAGTCTTGATAATCATGGGGTGATGCCGCTGACGCCTTCGCGGGCAAGCCCGCTCCCACAGGTCCCGTGGTGGCCACAATTTTGTGATCACCACCAACCCTGTGGGAGCGGGCTTGCCCGCGATGAACGTTAACTCGTTCTAAGACCTAGCGCGTCAAACCCACCCACTGCTCTGCATCGCCTTGTACACCGCAACGATCGCCAGGATGAAGAACGCCGAAGCCGCCAGGCGGCGAATCAGGGTCAATGGCAGTTTTTCCGCGGCAAAGTTACCCGCCAGAACCACCGGCACGTTGGCAATCAACATGCCCAGGGTGGTACCAATGATTACCAGCCACAATTCCGGGTACTGTGCTGCGAGTATGACCGTGGCGATCTGGGTCTTGTCGCCAATCTCAGCGAGGAAGAACGCGATCAGCGTGGTCACGAACGGCCCGAACTTGCGTGCGGTGCTGGCTTCGTCGTCATCCATCTTGTCCGGCACCAGGGTCCACAGCGCAGTGGCGGCGAAGCTCGCGGCCAGGATCCAGTGCAGCATCGCATCCGAGAAGAAACTGCCGACCCATGCGCCCACTGCGCCGGCAGCCGCATGGTTGGCCAGGGTGGCAGCGACGATGCCGGCGATGATCGGCCAGGGCTTGCGGAAACGCGCGGCGAGAATGAGGGCGAGCAGTTGCGTCTTGTCACCGATTTCGGCCAAGGCAACGATTGCGGTTGGAACGAGTAGAGAGTCCAGCATCAGGGATTTTCCTAAGGGGCGGGTCGACACGGCTATGACACGTACAGCCTCCCCGCCCCGGGTAAGGTGTTCGTGTCATAGGTCTTGTCAAACCCTGAGGTCCGTCTGTGCGGACCTCGAGGTCGCATACGCCATGGTCTGAGGACCAAGTATGTTGACGTATGCCGGACGAGCGTGGCGCTCGTGGGAGACTACTCCCCTAGGACGGAGCGGATTCTGCCTAGGCAAATCCGAATGAGCAAGTCTCTTTTTGCAGAAAAGATTTCAGCCGCGCTTTGCGCGATAGATCCTGAAGCCCTGTCCTTCGGCCTTGATCGCACACACGCCAAGGTGCTCTTCGATCAGCGGCTGGTACTTCAGGAAGCTGTTGGCAACCAGGCGCAGTTCCCCGCCGTTTTTCAGATGTTTGGCCGCTTTTCGCAGCAAGTTCTCGGTGGCGAAGTAGTCGGTATGCACGCCCACATGGAACGGCGGGTTGCTTAAAATCGCGCTCAAACCCATGGGTGCCGCGTCGATACCGTCACCGGTTATCACGTCTGCTTCAAGGCCGTTGGCGGCCAGCGTCAGGCGACTGCTGGCGGCCGCGAAGGCGTCCACGTCGAGCAAGGTCACCTGATTGTGCGGATAGCGGCGCTTGACCGCCGCCCCCAGCACACCGGCACCGCAACCAAAATCCAGCAAATGACCGCTTGGCAACTTGTCGAGGTGCTCGAGCAGCAGCGCACTGCCGCGATCCAGGCGGCCGTGGCTGAACACCCCGGGCAGGCTGATGACGGTCAGCGGTCCTTCAGACAGGTCCAGCTCATAAGTCTGGGCCAGGCTTTCCAGGGATTTGGCCTGTGGCGCATCGGCGACGGTGACCAGCCACAGCTGGCAGTGGCGCGCGCTGTCGAGCTTGCGCGGTTTGCCAAAAGGGTTGAGTTGCTTGGCGGCGCCTTCGATGCCGCTGCGCTTCTCGCCCACCAGGTACAACTCGCGACCGGCCAGGCGCGAGGCCAGGGCGTTGAGAATGTAGTCGGTGAGGTCCTTGGATTTGGGCAGAAACACCACCGCTGTTTCGAACTCGCGCTCTGGCGCGGTCACCCCAAATTGGCTGCGCCCGGCGAAGCGGGCATCGAGGGCTGCTTGATCGCCAGCGTGCCAGCACCAGCCGTGGGCATCGGGCAGGCGTCCCAGCAGATCATCGGCGGGCAACCCGGCGAGCAATACCGAACCCTGGAATAACTCGGCCTGACGAAGCAGTACTTCACTGCGCGGATCCATAATCTGCTCCCTGGAAAAAAGTGCCGCAGTCTATCAACTGACGACACGCAGCGCTTTACCGCTGAAGTATCCCTGCGCATTTTCCGTGAGTTGGCCGACGATCCGCTGGCGCGCTTCACGACTGCCCCAGGCGTTGTGCGGGGTGACGATCAGGCGAGGGATGTCGTCGGCCAGCAGTGGATTGCCGGCGGTCGGTGGCTCTACGCTGAGCACGTCGGTGGCCGCGCCGCCGAGGTGGCCGTTGCGCAAAGCGTCGGCCAGCGCCTGCTCGTCAATCAGGCCACCTCGGGCCGTGTTCACTACAAATGCGCCCGGTTTCATCGAGGCCAGCTCCGGGGCTCCAATGAAATGGCGGGTGTGTTCGTTCAGTGGGCAGTGCAGGGTCAGGGCGTCGATCTGCGGCAGCAGCTCTGCCAGCGGCAGTCGATCCGGCCTGGCTGGGCGCCCCGGTATCTGGCCCAGCAGCACGCGCATGCCGAATGCTTGCGCCAGCCGGGCGACGGCGCCACCCAGTTCGCCATGCCCCAGCAAGCCAAGGGTCTTGCCTTCCAGTTCGACGATCGGATAGTCCAGCAGGCAGAACTGTTTCGCCTGTTGCCAGCGTCCTTCGTCCACGGCTTTCTGGTAGTCGGCCAGGCGCGTTGCCAGGTTCAGCAGCAACATGATGGTGTGTTGCGCCACCGAGGGTGTGCCGTATCCCTGGCAGTTGCACACGGTGATGCCGTGGGCGCGCGCGGCCGCCAGATCGACATTGTTGGTGCCGGTGGCGGCAATCAGGATCAGCTTCAGCCCGGGGCTCGCGGCGATTGCGGCTGCATCGATCACGGTTTTATTGCTGATGGCGACAGTCGCGCCCTTGAGGCGCTCGATCACCTGGTCTGGCGTTGTCTGGGCGAACAGTTGCAAGTCGCTGAAGCAATCGCGCAACGGTGCCAGGTCGAGGTCGCCCAGGTCCAGGGAAGGATGGTCGAGGAAAACTGCGCGGTGAGTGTTCGTCATCAACTGTACCTTTTGTGCATTGATCTGAAGGCGTAATCTGCCGAGCCTAACAGATGAAACAATCAGTTACTCATCGCAGGGCTGGCCTATACGCCGCTGGATTTCGCCAGGCCTGCCACTAAGGATTTGCGCATGTATTGGACAGAGTTCTTGACCGTTGCCCTCATTCACCTGCTCGCCGTGGCCAGCCCCGGCCCGGACTTTGCGGTGGTGGTGCGCGAAAGCGTGACCCACGGTCGTCGCGCCGGCACTTGGACTGCACTGGGGGTTGGCTCGGCGATATTCCTGCATGTGGGTTATTCGCTGCTGGGCATTGGGCTGATCGTGTCGCAATCGATCGTGCTGTTCAACGCCTTGAAATGGGCCGCTGCCGCGTACCTGCTGTACATCGGATTCAAGGCGCTGCGTGCGAAACCGGCCAAGCCGGTGACCGACGACCTGCACAAGGAAGCCGGTGAGCGCACTGCCCGTGGCGCCTTCACTTCGGGCTTTGTGACCAATGGTCTGAACCCGAAGGCCACGCTGTTCTTCCTGTCGCTGTTCACGGTGGTGATCAACCCGCACACGCCGTTGTCGGTGCAGGCTGGCTACGGCGTCTATTTGGCGGTGGCCACGGCGATCTGGTTCTGCCTGGTGGCGATGCTGTTCAGCCAGCAGCGAGTGCGCGCCGGATTTGCGCGCATGGGCCACTGGTTCGATCGGACGATGGGCGCGGTGCTGATTGCCATCGGGGTGAAACTGGCGTTTACCGAAATGCATTGAAGGAACTGGGGAGCGCCGCGCCATCTTGTCGCGGCCAATCCGTCACCCGGGTTGATTCGACTGGCGCTGGCGGACGTAATCCAGAAACCCGTCCATGTCACTGCTGCACAGCACCCGTGACGCAGTCTTCACCTCTTCCATCGGCCAGTCCCACCAGGCAGATGCCAACAGTTCCTGGCGCACGTCTTCCTCGAAGCGCCAGCGAATGTGCCGGCTGGGGTTGCCGCCAACGATCGCATAGGGTTCCACGTCACGGGTGACCACGGCCCCCGCGGCGACTACCGCGCCATGACCGATGGTGACGCCCGACAGGATCAGCACATTGGCGCAGATCCAGCAGTCGCTGCCGATTACCACATCACCCTTGGTCGGGCTGCACCCGGGAATATCCCGGGCTTCGTCAATCATCAACGGGAACGGGTAGGTGCTGACCCAGTCGGTGCGATGCCCGCCGCCGAGCAGAATCTGCACGCCTTCGGCTATCGAGGTGTAGGAGCCGACCTTCAGGATCGTATCGTCACCAAATTCCATGACCTCGGGAATGCCATAGGTCCCCACGCCTATTTCATAGCGGGGGTAGCGCAGGCGAATTTTCTCTGGCGCCCGCTGCAGTTTTTCCAGGCGCTTGAGGTGCTTGCGGATTTTTCGTTGTTTGAGTTTTTCGAGAAATTTCATGGCCAGGCCTGGAAGCGGGGAGGGCGTTCAGCGATGCAGCATCAAGCGTTTCAAACGGCGGAAGCTGGTGCGGTTCAGGTGACGCCAGGGAATGGAGCGCAACAGTTTCCAGGCTTCCTTCTTGTCTTCGACGACCGCGTACTTGAGGGCCTTGTTCACCAGTTGCGTGCGAGCGCTCTGGTATGCGGGGTGGCCCAGGTACGGCGCGATGGCTTCAAGGTCCGCCTGTAGCAGCACCTTGTACTTTCTCGACAGGTTGTTGGGGTGACGGCGATAGCGGGTCACGCACACCGGCAGCTCATGCACCTCGTAACCCAGGCGGGCGATGCGCAGGGTCATCTGGAAATCCTGGACCCGCAGGCTTGGCGCATAAAAGCCGGCACTGCGCATGGCGCTCATGCGATACAGCGCAACCGGAGCACCGATCACCACGGCGCCGCTGAGCACCTTGTCGAAGTCGTAGGTGCGGATCTCGTCGCGTTGTTGCTGCTTGATGGTATTGCCGTCGCTGTCCATGTAGATGATCAGCGCCCCCACACAGCCAACTTGCGGGTGCTGTTCCAGGTAATCCACCCGGATGCGCACGGACTGCGGCAGCATGATGTCGTCCAGGTCCGGCGTGGATACGTAGTCGCCCTTGGCATAACGCAAGCCGTGGTTGAGGGCCGCGCTGACGCCCTGGTTGGCCTGGGTATACAGCTGGAAGTCATGGGTTTGCTGCAATTGCCTGAGCATCGCGATGCTGTTGTCGCTGGAGCCATCGTCGACAATGATGACTTCAAAATTCGGGTAATCCTGGGCGAAGATGCTGGCGATCGCCTCTTCCAGGTATTTTTCCGCGTTATAACAAGGCGCCACAATGGAAACCAGGGGCGCTTGTTTACTGGAGCAATCCAGAGGGTCGGTCACTTCAGTATTCATCGCTGTCATTGTGTCGGTAAAAGTGCATAGGCTCGCACGAAACCCTGCTGGCATCCATTACAAGTTGCCCTGCACAGGCAATAAGCGTGGCCGCCAGAGGTTGCGGGTGATGGCGCAAAGCCAGCATCTGACCCTCCGACGAAATCATTCCTTTGGCTGATTTGATGCCCGGGCCGGCGCATTAGAGTGCTGCTTTCAGCCACGACCGTGCAGTCAGGAAAAGGGATTCTTATGTTGCAGACTCGCGTTATCCCCCCAGCCGAAGGCGCTTACCAATACCCGCTGCTGATTAAACGCCTGCTGATGTCGGGTGCCCGCTACGAGAAGACCCGCGAGATCGTCTATCGCGATCAATTGCGCTACAGCTACCCGACCCTGATCGAGCGCGTGGCACGGCTCGCCAACGTACTGACCGCCGCCGGCGTCAAGCCGGGGGATACCGTGGCGGTGATGGACTGGGACAGCCATCGCTATCTGGAATGCATGTTCGCCATCCCGATGATCGGCGCGGTGATCCACACCATCAACGTACGTCTGTCACCGGAACAGATCCTCTACACCATGAACCACGCTGAAGACCGCTTCGTGCTGGTCAACAGCGAGTTCGTGGGCCTGTACAACGCGATCGCCGGGCACCTGACCACCGTCGAGAAAACCCTGCTGCTGACCGACCTGCCGGAAAAAACTGCTGACCTGCCCAATCTCGTGGGGGAGTACGAGCAACTGCTGGCGGCAGCGAGCGCCCAATACGATTTCGAGGATTTCGACGAAAACTCGGTCGCCACCACCTTCTACACCACCGGCACCACCGGCAACCCCAAGGGCGTGTACTTCACCCATCGACAACTGGTGCTGCACACCATGGGGGTGTCGACCATCATGGGCGCCATCGACAGCGTGCGCCTGCTGGGCACCAATGATGTGTACATGCCGATCACCCCGATGTTCCACGTGCATGCCTGGGGCTTGCCGTACGTGGCGACCATGCTCGGGCTCAAGCAGGTTTACCCCGGTCGTTACGACCCGGAGTTTCTGGTGGAGTTGTGGCGCAAGGAGAAGGTCACTTTTTCCCACTGCGTACCGACCATCCTGCAGATGGTCCTCAATGCCAAGGCCGCGCAGGACACCGATTTTGGCGGCTGGAAAATCGTCATCGGCGGCAGTGCCCTGAACCGGGCGCTGTATGAGGCCGCCAAGGCCAAGGGCATTCAGTTGACCGCAGCCTATGGCATGTCGGAAACCGGCCCGCTGGTGTCCTGTGCGCACCTCAACGACGAGCTGATGGCAGGCACTGAAGACGAGCGCACCACTTACCGCATCAAGGCCGGTGTGCCGGGCCCCCTGGTGGAGGCGGCGATCGTCGACGCCGAGGGTCATTTCCTGCCGGCCGATGGCGAGACTCAGGGGGAACTGGTACTGCGCGCGCCATGGCTCACTGAAGGCTATTTCAATGAACCGCAGAAGGGCGCCGAGCTGTGGGCGGGCGGCTGGTTGCACACCGGCGACGTGGCGACCCTGGACACCATGGGCGTGATCGATATTCGCGACCGCATCAAGGACGTGATCAAGACCGGCGGCGAGTGGATTTCCTCCCTGGACCTCGAAGACCTGATCAGCCGTCATGTAGCGGTACGCGAAGTAGCAGTGGTGGGCATCGCCGATCCGCAGTGGGGCGAGCGCCCGTTCGCCTTGCTGGTGATCCGCGAAGGCCACGTAATCGGGGCCAAGGAACTCAAGGAACACCTCAAGCCGTTCGTGGAACTGGGGCACCTTAGCAAGTGGGCGATCCCGAGCCAGATTGCTCTTGTTACCGAAATTCCCAAGACCAGCGTCGGCAAGCTGGACAAGAAAAAAATCCGCCTCGACATTACCGAATGGCAGGCCAACAACAGCACCTTCCTCTCGACGCTTTAAGCGATCCTGGCGTGCCCGAAAAGGCACGCCAGCCCCACCAAGCAAGCGCTTGGCTTGTGAAATCTGAATTTTCAGCCATTCTTCCCGTGCCGACAGTTGTCGGACTGGCGAAAGGACTGTTCCAGAGTGGCTGGCAGCTGCAAATCACACTTTAGAGGGATCAAGCTCTACTACCTGCTGGCTATAGTCCGCTCAAGGATTTTTAAGAACGAGCGCAAACGCACAAACGGGGCGATGCACATTGGATTGAATTCGGAACGCCCTGGCGTCCGGTCAGCCACAACGTTTTTAAAAGTACTCACTGCCATAACAATAATGCACATGGAGTAGCGTCGATGACATCAGTAAACCAGTTCTGGCGCCGGGCGAAATTGCCTCTGGCGGTCAGTCTTGCTTCTACGCTCGCCGGGCCCGCATTCGGCGTCAGTTTCAACATTGGTGAAATCGAAGGTCAGTTCGACTCTTCTCTCTCCCTGGGCATGAGCGTTTCCACCCAGTCGCCGAACAAGAACCTCATCGGGGTCAACAACGGCGGCCAAGGGCTGTCCCAGACTTCCGATGACGGTCACCTGAACTTCAAGAGCGGCCAGGCCTTCTCGAAGATTTTCAAGGGTATCCATGACCTTGAATTGAAATACGGCGACACCGGTGTGTTCGTGCGGGGCAAATACTGGTACGACTTCGCACTGCAAAACGAAGACCTTGAATTCAAGAACGTCAGCAACGACAACCGCAAGGAAGGCGCCAAATCCTCCGGCGGCCAGATCCTCGATGCCTTCGTCTACCACAACTACTCCATCGCCGATCAGCCGGGCTCCGTGCGTCTGGGCAAGCAGGTAGTGAGCTGGGGCGAAAGTACGTTCATCGGCGGTGGCATCAACTCGATCAACCCGATCGACGTATCCGCATTCCGTCGTCCGGGTGCCGAGATCAAGGAAGGCCTGATCCCGGTCAACATGTTCTACGTCTCCCAGAGCCTCACCGAGAATCTCTCGGCTGAAGCGTTCTACCAGCTGGAATGGGACCAGACCGTCGTCGACAACTGCGGCACCTTCTTCTCCCAGCCGGACATCGTTGCCGATGGCTGTGACAGCAACCTGCGGGTGTTGAACAAACGCTCGACCATCCCGGCCATTGCACTGGGACCGTTGGCTGGCGCTGGCGTAGACGTCAACGAGGAAGGTGTGCTGGTCCGTCGCGGCCCCGATCGCGATGCGCGGGACAGCGGCCAATGGGGCGCGTCCCTGAAGTACATGTTCGATCCGCTGGACACCGAATTCGGTGCCTACTTCATGAACTACCACAGCCGTGCGCCGATCTTCAGCGCCACGGGTGCACCGCA
Source organism: Pseudomonas sp. ES3-33 (assembly GCF_000952175.1). NCBI lineage: Bacteria > Pseudomonadati > Pseudomonadota > Gammaproteobacteria > Pseudomonadales > Pseudomonadaceae > Pseudomonas > Pseudomonas sp. ES3-33. The sequence continues at coordinate 68,561 of NZ_JZRI01000059.1, forward strand.
ATCGGTGTACAACACCGCCGCGGGCCTGCCGGGTCCATTCGCTGCACTGGCACCTTTGCTGGTGGCGGGCAACTCGCAGTATTTCATCGAATACCCGGAAGACATTCGCCTGTACGGCTTGAGCTTCTCCACCACCCTGCCTACCGGTACGGCGTGGAGCGGTGAGATCAGCTATCGTCCGAACGCGCCGGTGCAGCTCAACTCCACCGACATCCTGTTCGCCGGTGTGCGTCCGTTGGGCGGCGCCCTGGGCAATGCTTCGCTACTGACTGGCGTTCCTGGCCAGGACCTGCACGGTTATCGTCGCAAGGAAATCACCCAGTTCCAGACCACCCTGACGCACTTCTTCGATCAAGTGATGGGCGCGAGCCGTCTGACCCTGGTAGGTGAAGTGGGCGTGACTCACGTCGGCGGCCTGGAAAGCTCCTCTGACGTGCGCTACGGCCGCGATCCGGTCTACGGTCCAGGTGAGCTGCCACCGACTGGCCCAGCCGGTACCGACACCTGCGCCAACATCCTCAACGCCAGCACCATCAACGGTGCAGGTGCTGGTTCGCCGCAGAACAACCGCAGTCGCAATTGCACCAACGAAGGCTTCACCACCGCAACCTCGTGGGGCTACCGCGGTCGTGCGATCTGGGAATACAACGACGTATTCGCCGGCGTGAACCTCAAGCCTAACGTGGCCTGGTCCCATGACGTGAGCGGCTACTCGCCTGGCCCTGGCGGCAACTTCGAGGAAGGTCGCAAAGCGGTCAGCCTGGGCGTTGATGCCGAGTACCAGAACACCTACACCGCGAGCCTGGCGTACACCAACTTCTTCGACGGCAAATACACCACTGTGGACGATCGCGACTTTGTTGCGCTCAGCGTCGGCGTGAACTTCTAAGCACAGTATTTTCAGGACGAACACACATATGAAAATAACAAAGAGTCTGTTCCAAGCCGGTGTTCTGGGACTTTCGCTGCTGGCGACCAGCGTCATGGCGGCGGTTCCCGCTGCCGAGGCAGACAAGCTGGGCAAGAGCCTGACACCGATGGGCGCCGAGATGGCGGGTAACGCCGACGGTTCGATCCCGGCCTGGAAACCCATGGCCAAAAATGCGGGCACAGTCGACAGCAAGGGCTTCCTGTCCAACCCGTACGGCAGTGAAAAACCGCTGTTCACCATCACCGCGCAGAACGTGGATCAGTACAAAGAGAAGCTTGCCCCGGGCCAGTACGCGATGTTCAAGCGTTACCCGGAAACCTTCAAGATGCCGGTCTACCCGTCCCATCGCGGTGCCACAGTGCCGGATGAAGTGTTCGCCTCCATCAAGAAAAACGCCGTCAACACCAAACTGGTGTCCGGTGGTAACGGCCTGGAAAACTTCGAGACTGCCGTCCCGTTCCCAATCCCGAAAACTGGCGTTGAGGTTATCTGGAACCACATCACCCGGTATCGCGGCGGCAGCGTGACTCGCCTGGTCACCCAGGCCACTCCACAGCCTAACGGCTCGTTCAGCCTGGTGTATTTCCAGGACCAGTTCGTGTTCCGCGACAAGATGAAGGATTACGATCCGGCGAACCCGGGCAACATCCTGTTCTACTTCAAGCAGAAAGTGACCGCGCCGGCACGTCTGGCCGGTGGTGTACTGCTGGTGCACGAAACCCTCGACCAAGTGAAGGAGCCGCGTTCGGCGTGGGTCTATAACGCCGGTCAGCGTCGGGTGCGTCGCGCCCCGCAAGTGTCTTATGACGGGCCGGGTACTGCCGCCGATGGCCTGCGTACCTCTGACAACCTGGACATGTACAACGGAGCGCCAGATCGCTACGACTGGAAACTCGAAGGCAAGAAAGAGATGTACATCGCCTCCGACAGCTACAAGCTCGACGATCCGAAGCTCAAGTATGCCGACATCATCAAGGCCGGCCACATCAACCAGGACCTGGCTCGATACGAGCTGCGCCGGGTGTGGCATGTGGTTGCAACCCTGAAGGAAGGTCAGCGCCATATCTACGCCAAGCGTGACTTCTACATCGACGAAGACACCTGGCAGGCGGCGGTGATCGATCACTACGACGGTCGTAATCAACTGTGGCGCGTTGCGGAAGCCCACGCCGAGAACTACTACGACAAACAAGTGCCGTGGTATGCCCTGGAAACCCTGTATGACCTGCAATCGGGTCGTTACCTGGCGTTGGGTATGAAGAACGAAGAGAAGTCGGCATATGACTTCGGCTTCACTGCTACCACCAGCGACTTCACCCCTGCGGCATTGCGTCAGGAAGGTGTTCGCTAAGCTGCACTGAGCAGAGGCCGCACCCTCTGAAAACGCCCCGACTGGTTCGGGGCGTTTTTTTTTGCCTATCGCTCCTACGGGCCTGCATGCATTCGGGCGTAGAGCTTGATGGCCTTTTTGTAGCCATTTGTAGCAATAACCTTCATTACCTCTTCGTTTACCGCTAGTCTGCGGACATCTGCAACGCCGCCACCCGCCATCAAACAAGAGCCGGCCATGACTGATCTGTCCCCCATCCCGGGCCCTGCAAGCGTTGCCGTCGCGGCACTGGACGGACGTTTTTTTCGCCCGCCGCTGCCTGATGGCCACGTGCTGCGGCCGCGCCTGTGCGAGCGACTGAGTGCCGGGCTTGGCGGCAGGCTGTTGCTGGTCAGCGCCCCGGCAGGGTTCGGCAAGAGCTCCCTGGCCGTGGAATTCTGTCAAGGTCTGCCCGCGCACTGGCAGAGTCTGTGGCTGGGCCTGAGTCCGCGTGACAGCGACCCTGGGCGTTTTCTTGAGCGGCTGCTCGAAGGCCTCCAGGATTTTTATCCCAAGCTTGGCAGCCAGTCCCTTGGCCTGCTGAAAATGCGCCAGCGCCATCAGCCATTTGCTTTCGAGGAGTGGCTGGACGGCTTGCTCGATGAGCTGGCCGTGCACTTGCTGCCAACGGCTCCACTGTTGCTGGTGCTCGATGACTACCACCTGGCCCAGGGGCCGGTGCTCGACCGTTGCCTGCAATTTTTCCTCAATCATCTGCCTGACGGCCTGCTGGTGATGGTGACCAGCCGCCAGCGCCCGGACTGGCATCTGGCGCGCCTGCGCCTGTCCCGGCAATTGCTCGAACTGCACGAGCAGGACTTGCGCCTGACTCACGACGAAGCCCAGACCCTGCTCGATCGCCACAGCACCTCACTGCGCGGCGAAGCCCTGGAAAATCTCATAGAGCGCAGCGAAGGCTGGGTCGCTGGCCTGCGTTTCTGGCTGCTGGCCGCCTCCGAAGTGGGCAGTGAAGGTGCATTGCCTCAGTCCCTGCATGGTGGGGAAGGGCTGATCCGCGATTACCTGCTTGAAGAAGTCATCGATTGCCTGCCCGCCGAAGTGCAGGCCTTCCTCTACGACACCGCCCCCCAGGAGCGCTTCTGCAGCGAACTGTGCGACGCCGTTCGCGAGGCTCACGACAGCGCAGAGATCCTGCGCTTCCTGCTGGCTCACCAGGTGTTCCTGGTGCCCCTGGACGAGCAGGGCCGCTGGTATCGTTATCACCATTTGTTTTCCGATCTGCTGCGCACCCGCCCGACCGCCCAGGCCATCGTGCCGGCAGCGAGCCTGCACCTGCGCGCATGCCGCTGGTTCAACGCCCAGGGGCTACTCGATGAAGCGGTGGAACAGGCGTTGCGCGCCGGTCACCTGGACGTCGCAGCGAATCTGGTGCAGAACCTGTCCGAAGAGCAGCTGCTGGCCGAACAGAACGTCGGCATGTTGCTGCGCTGGAAGATGGACTTGCCCGACAGCCTGCTGATCAGCACGCCGCGCCTGATCGTGCTGTACAGCTGGGCTCTGGGGCTGGCCTGCCAACTCGACGCTGCCGAAGAACTGGCCAGTCATCTGAGCCGCTTCCTGCCGGCCCCTTCGGCCACGGCGCAAAAGTCCATGCTGGCGCAGTGGCTGGCCCTGAGCGGGATCATCGCCCGCGGACGGGGCAACCGTGAACTGACCCTGCTGTATTGCACTGAAGCCCTGGAGAGCCTGCCGTCCAAGCGCTATGGCCAACGCTTGATGTGCCTGTCGACCTTGTCCAACCTGGCCATCGCCGACGGCGACCTGTGGCGTGCACGCGGGTTGAACCGCGATTCCCTGGAGCTGGCACAGCGGGTGGGTAATCCATTGTTCGAGGCGCTGGCGCATTACGACCGTGCCCGAGTGCTCCAGGCCCGCGGGGAAATCCTGCGGGCGCTGGATGAAGTGCGCCAAGGCCTGCAACGCCTGCAAGGGCTGTCGCCGCAACGACTCTATGCTGTTCGTGCACGCCTGACGTTATACGAAGGATTTCTGTTGGCCATGCGCCTGCAGCCACAGGCTGCGCGCATTCGACTGCAGGCTGGCCTCAGCGAAGCACGAGCCTGCCGGGATATCAGCGTACTGATCGGCCATTGCGTGATTGCCCGAATCGAAGGCAGCAGTGGCGAGTTTTCCAAGGCATTCGCCGAACTCGCCGAAGCCGAGCGCCTGATGCATATCTGGGACGTGCCGCCGATTTATTACCTGGCGATGATTACCCTGGTCAAATGCGAGCTGTGGCTGGCCCAGGGCCGCACCGACCTGGCCGAAGCCTGGCTGGCGCGTCTGAGCCAGACCTACAACGGCGAAAACCCCGCTGCGCCGCCGGAATTTCATCCGCAACTGCCCTTGCATATCGAATTGCAGCAGGCTTTGCTGGAGGTCATCCAGGGCCAGTTGATGCTGGCCGAGGGGCGGTTGAACGCATTGCTGGAAAACGGCCAGCAAACCGGGCGTCAGATGCTCAGCGTCATGGTGCTGACCCAGAAGACCGAGCTGCTACTGGCCAGCAACCGCGAACCTGACGCCCGGCAAAGCCTCACTCAGGCCCTTGATGCTGCGATGGGTGGCGTGGTGCAACCTTTCGACGGCTTGCTGAGCAAACATCCGGCCTGGTTGCGCGAACAACTTCAGCACAACGCCAGGACCGCAGTTTGCGCCGCCCTGGCAGAGCATCTGCCCGCCATACCACCGCGCATTGCCTCGGAGCCATCCCACGCCTGCGAGCAACTGAGTGCCCGAGAACTGGCCGTCCTGAAGCTCATTGCACAAGGGTGCTCGAATCAGGAGATCAGTGATCAGCTGTTTATTTCGCTGCATACGGTGAAGACGCATGCCAGTCATATCAACAGCAAGCTGGGGGTAGAGCGCAGGACTCAGGCGGTGGCGCGGGCGAAGGAGTTGGGTGTATTGGGGTGACGCTGTCGGGCCCGCCAGCCTGTGCCAGAATAGGCCATCCATTCTTTTCAGGAACCACCATGGTCGCTGCCAGCCCCACGCTCATCCGCGAGACCTTCCCCGTCGGCCCGTTGCAGTGCAACTGCACGATCATCGGCGATCCGATTACGAAAAAGGCCATCGTCGTCGATCCCGGTGGCAACCCTGAGCTGATCATGGCGCGACTCGACGCCCTCGGGCTCAAGGTGGTGAGCATCATCCACACCCACGCACACCTGGATCACTTCCTGGCTTCCGGTCAGATGAAAGAGAAAACCGGGGCGACCCTGCATCTGCACAAGGAGGACCAGTTCCTCTGGGACAACCTGGAGATGCAATGCCAGATGTTCGGCGTGCCTTACACGCCGGTGCCCCCGCCAGATCGCTGGTTGGCCGACGATGAAGAACTGGCTTGCGGCTGTGGCGTGGCATTGCACACACCCGGTCACACACCCGGCTCTATGAGTTTCTGGTTTGCAGACGCTAAGCTGCTCATCGCCGGTGACACCCTGTTTCGTCGCGGGGTAGGGCGCACGGATTTATGGGGCGGGGATCAGGCCGCTATCGTGCGGTCGATCAAGCAGCGCCTGTATACCCTCGATGAAGAGGCGACCGTGGTCACCGGGCATGGACCGGACACGCGACTGGGTGACGAAATGCGTGAAAACCCGTTCGTGCGCGCCTGATGTCTGCTTGATGGAATTTTTATCGCGCAAAATGATCCAACGCCGGCAAAGGTTCAATGCTTAAGTCCGTTGCACCACAGAATGCAAAAAGTAGGAGCTCTTCATGTTCACCACGCCTCGTCTGATTATTGCCGCTACTGCCATCGCGCTGCTGTCTGGCTGCGCTTCGCCGAACCCGTATGACAACCAGGGTCAGGCCGATAGCGGTTCCCAGGGCATGAGCAAAACCGCCAAGTACGGCGGCCTCGGCGCTCTGGCCGGGGCGCTTGCGGGCGCCGCCATCGACCACAACAATCGTGGCAAGGGCGCGCTGATCGGCGCCGCAGTGGTAGGTGCTTCCGCTGCCGGTTACGGGTACTACGCTGATCAGCAGGAGAAGAAGCTGCGCGCCAGCATGGCCAACACCGGCGTGGAGGTGCAGCGCCAGGGTGATCAGATCAAGCTGATCATGCCGGGTAACATCACGTTCGCCACCGATTCGGCGAATATCGCCTCGAGCTTCTATCAGCCGTTGAACAACCTTGCAGGCTCGCTGAAGGAGTTCAACCAGAACCAGATCGAAATCGTCGGCTACACCGACAGCACCGGCAGTCGCCAGCACAACATGGACCTGTCCCAGCGGCGCGCCCAGAGCGTGGCGACCTACCTGACGTCCCAGGGCGTCAGCAGTGCCAACCTCACAGCCCGTGGCGCCGGTCCGGATAACCCGGTAGCCAGCAACGCTGACGTTAATGGTCGGGCGCAGAACCGTCGGGTTGAGGTCAACCTGAAGGCGATTCCGGGCCAGCAATATGGTGGTCAGCAGCAAGGTACTGTTCAGCAGTACCCATAAGCGCCTGGCTGAATATCAGGTGTGAAAAAAGCCCCCGGACAATCACTCATCCGGGGGCTTTTTCATGTTGCGCGAAACCTGATTACTTCTTCAGGCCGTAATGCTCATCGAGCATGCCCGGTGCGTTTGGCGCTTTGGGCGCGTAATCGCGAGGCGGCTCCTGGTTGCGCGGCGGCGTCAGGCGCTCACGAGGCGCCTGGGCTGAATCGGCATGCAGGGCGGCGAGCAAGCGTTGGCGAGTCTGCTCATCCAGGGCAAGACGGTTTGCGCCATCGGCGAGATGATCCTGCACTTCCTGGTAACTCTGGGTCATTTTCTTGACCAGGGTCGCGGTGCTGTTGAAGTGGGTGACCACCTCGTTCTGATAACTGTCGAAACGTTCCTGAATATCATCCAGCTGACGTTGCGTGCTGTTAGGCGCGGCATTCGGCACCAGGCGAGCGATCAGGAAACCAATGGCGACACCCACAACCAGGGCAAGAGTCGGCAACAACCAAACTAAGAGCGAGTGTTCCACGAGTCCTTCCTCTATAAACGGCTTTGCTTTACGTTAACGGCTCGAACCTGCGCTGTATACCGCGATTCTCTCGCAGATAGATTGGCACAGACAAATTGCTAGACGAGTCGACCCGATTCGAGGTCACGGAGTTCCTTCCTTGCTTATGCGCGAAACCCCTGTAGTGATTGATGGCCCAGTCGGTGAACTGGAAAGTTTGTACCTGGAAAATGAGCAGCCGCGCGGCATTGCGCTGATCTGCCATCCGAACCCGGTGCAGGGCGGCACCATGCTCAACAAAGTGGTCTCGACCCTGCAGCGCACGGCCCGCGACGCCGGTTTGGTGACCCTGCGCTTCAATTACCGGGGCGTAGGTGCCAGCGCCGGCTCCCATGACATGGGGACCGGCGAGGTCGATGATGCCCAGGCCGCCGCTGCCTGGTTGCGGTCGAAACATCCTGATCTACCTCTGACGCTGCTGGGTTTCTCCTTTGGTGGTTTTGTTGCAGCAAGTCTCGGCGGGCGCCTGGAAGCCCAGGGTGAACAGCTCAAGCATCTGTTCATGGTAGCGCCGGCCGTCATGCGCCTGGGGGATCAGGATCAGGTGCCGCTGCAGGGCGAACTGACGCTGATCCAGCCGGAAACCGACGAAGTCATCGATCCGCAACTGGTCTACGACTGGTCCGGGAAACTCCAGCGTCCCCATGAGCTGCTGAAAGTGGCAGAATGCGGACACTTTTTTCATGGCAAGCTGACCGATCTCAAGGATCTGATCCTGCCGCGTCTCTCGAATTGATTGCAGTCTGACAAGCGATAACCCATGACGACTCGTACCCGTATCCTCACCGGCATCACCACCACCGGCACGCCACACCTGGGCAACTACGCCGGCGCCATCCGTCCGGCGATCCTCGCCAGCCGTGACAGCAATGCCGATTCGTTCTATTTCCTGGCCGACTACCACGCCCTGATCAAATGCGATGACCCGCTGCGCATCCAGCGCTCGCGTCTGGAAATTGCCGCAACCTGGCTGGCCGGTGGCCTGGATGTAGAGCGCGTGACCTTCTATCGCCAGTCCGACATCCCGGAAATCCCCGAGCTGACCTGGCTGCTGACCTGCGTCGCCGCCAAGGGCCTGCTCAACCGTGCGCACGCCTACAAGGCCTCGGTGGACAAGAACGTCGAGAGCGGTGAAGACCCGGATGCCGGCATCACCATGGGCTTGTACAGCTACCCTGTGCTGATGGCCGCGGACATCCTGATGTTCAACGCGCACAAGGTGCCGGTGGGTCGTGACCAGATTCAGCACGTGGAAATGGCCCGGGACATCGGCCAGCGCTTCAACCACCTGTTTGGCCAGGGCAAGGAATTCTTCACCATGCCCGAGGCGCTGATCGAAGAAAGCGTCGCCACGTTGCCAGGCCTCGACGGTCGCAAGATGTCGAAGAGCTACGACAACACCATCCCGTTGTTCAGCAGCGCCAAGGAAATGAAGGACGCGATCTCGCGCATCGTGACCGACTCCCGAGCACCGGGCGAAGCGAAAGATCCGGACAACTCGCACCTGTTCACGCTGTTCCAGGCCTTCGCTACCCCGGCGCAGTCCGACGAATTCCGCAGTGAGCTGCTGCAGGGCCTGGGTTGGGGCGAGGCGAAGAACCGTCTGTTCCAGCTGCTCGACAGCGAACTGGGTGAATCCCGCGAGCGTTATCATCAACTGATCGAACGCCCGGCAGACCTGGAAGACATGCTGCAGATCGGCGCCAAGAAGGCCCGTGCCGTGGCCACGCCGTTCCTCAACGAGCTGCGTGAAGCGGTCGGTCTGCGCTCGTTCGTCGCCCAGACTCAAGTGGCTGCCACCACGAAAAAGAAAGCCACCAAGGCCGCGCGCTTCGTCAGCTTCCGCGAAGACGACGGCAGCTTCCGATTCCGCCTGCTGGCGGCTGATGGTGAGCAGTTGCTGCTGTCGCGCAACTTTGCTGACGGTAAAACCGCAGGTCAGGTGACCAAACAGTTGCAAGCGGGCCAGGCTCTGGACGTGCGTAGCGAAGACCTGAGCTTCAGCGTCTGGCTCGAAGGCGAGTGTGTGGCCGACAGCGCCACGTTCGCTGACAGCGCCGCTCGCGATGCCGGCATTGATGCGTTGCGGATCGCGCTGACTCCGGTTCAGGAATAAATCGACGGCTCGGTCCGACCAAGGGCTGATTGCCATTCCGACGGGCCGTCGCTACAGTGACGGCCCGTTTTTGTTGCCTTGCTAACGAATTATGACGCCCCTAGAACGATATCAAGCTGATCTGAAACGCCCGGAATTCTTTCATGATGCCGCGCAGGAAACTGCCGTACGTCATTTGCAGCGCCTGTACGACGATCTGGTGGCGGCCTCGCAGAACAAACCCGGTTTTCTCGGGAAACTGTTCGGCAAGAAAGACCAGACCCCGATCAAGGGGCTGTATTTCTGGGGCGGCGTAGGTCGCGGCAAGACTTACCTGGTCGACACCTTCTTCGAAGCGCTGCCGTTCAAGGAAAAGACCCGCACCCACTTCCACCGCTTCATGAAGCGCGTGCACGAAGAAATGAAGACACTGGGCGGCGAAAAAAACCCGCTGACCATCATCGCCAAGCGTTTCTCGGACGAGTCCCGGGTGATCTGTTTCGATGAGTTCTTCGTCTCCGACATCACCGACGCCATGATCCTTGGCACGCTGATGGAAGAGTTGTTCAAGAATGGAGTGACCCTGGTCGCGACCTCGAACATCGTGCCTGACGGCCTGTACAAGGACGGCCTGCAGCGTGCGCGTTTCCTGCCGGCCATCGCGCTGATCAAGCAGAACACCGAGATCGTCAACGTCGACAGCGGCGTCGATTATCGCCTGCGCCACCTCGAGCAAGCGGAGCTGTTCCACTTCCCGCTGAACGAGGCGTCACACGAAAGCCTGCGCAAGAGCTTCCGCGCCCTGACGCCGGAATGCACCGCAGCAGTCGAGAACGACGTGCTGATGATCGAAAATCGCGAAATCCGCGCCTTGCGCACCTGTGACGACGTGGCCTGGTTTGACTTCCGCGAACTCTGCGACGGCCCGCGCAGCCAGAACGACTACATCGAACTGGGCAAGATCTTCCACGCGGTATTGCTCAGCGGCGTCGAGCAGATGAGCGTCACCACCGACGACATCGCCCGGCGCTTCATCAACATGGTCGACGAATTCTACGACCGTAACGTGAAGCTGATCATCTCCGCCGAAGTCGAGCTCAAAGACCTCTACACCGGCGGTCGCCTGAACTTCGAGTTCCAGCGCACCCTCAGCCGCCTGCTGGAAATGCAGTCCCATGAATTCCTGTCCAGGGCGCATAAGCCTTAAACAGATCTTCAGCTTATAAAAAGGGCCTGCAATTGCAGGCCCTTTTTGATTTGTGCTGAAGAAAAAAGCGAAGGCACTGCAATCCCTGTGGGAGCGAGCGTGCCCGCGATGGCGTCGTGTCAGGCAATATTCATTGCGCTGACAAATCGCTATCGCTGGCAAGCCAGCTCCCACAGGTCTTGTATTTTTCTCGGGGCTACGCTGCCTGCTGAAACTGCTGCCGATACTGATTCGGTGACAGATCCGTATGTTGGCGAAACAGGCGGGCGAAGAAGCTTGCATCGTCGTAGCCCACCTCATAACTGATGGTCTTGATGCTTTTGCGGCTGCCGGACAGCAGGCCCTTGGCGGTTTCAATGCGCAGGCGTTGCAGGTAGTGCAGTGGTTTGTCGCCGGTGGCGGTCTGGAAGCGGCGCATGAAGTTACGGATGCTCATGCCGTGTTCGCGGGCGACGTCTTCGAAGCGGAATTTGTCGGCGAAGTGTTCTTCGAGCCAGTGCTGGATCTGCAGGATGATTACGTCCTGATGCAATTTTTGTCCGCCGAAGCCGATGCGGCCGGGGGAGTAGCTGCGCTGCACTTCATAAAGGATGTCGCGGGCCACGGCTTGCGACACGTTGGCGCCGCAGAAGCGTTCGATCAGATAAATGTACAGGTCGCAGGCTGAGGTGGTGCCGCCGGCGCAGTACAGGTTGTCGGCGTCGGTCAGGTGCTTGTCCTGATTGAGCTGGACCTTGGGGAAGCGTTCGGCGAAGGCGTTGAAGAAGCGCCAGTAGGTCGTGGCTTCCTTGCCGTCGAGCAGCCCGGCTTCGGCGAGCCAGAATACGCCGGTCGCCTCCCCGCACAGCACGGCGCCGCGGGCGTGTTGCTGGCGTAGCCACGGCAGGACTTGCGGGTAGCGCTGGCAAAGCGTCTCGAAGTCGTCCCAGAACGCCGGCAGGACGATGATGTCGGCGTTTTCCAGGCCGCCGTCCACCGGCATGATGACATCACTGAAGCTGTTCACTGGCTTGCCATCCGGGCTGACCAGACGAGTCTCGAAGGCCGGCACGAGACCGTGGCCGAGCTGTTTGCCATAGCGCAGGCTGGCAAGGTGGAAGAAATCCTTGGCTTGCATGAGGGTGGAAGCGAAAACCCGGTCGATAGCCAGGATGCTGACGCGCCGTAAAGGCGTGGAGGCTTGGTTGGACATAATTCAACTTTATTTTTATAAGGGAAAGTGGTCACCAGACGGCTGGATCGTCTTATTTTTTGTCTGATGTGTCCAGTGTCCTGTATCGAAGCCGAGGCATAGTCTCTGAAGGCCCCATCCTTCCAACAATAACGACAGGTGCCGCATGATCCCCAGAACCTTGTTCAGTTCCGAGCACGAACTCTTTCGCGACAGCGTTCGATCGTTCCTCGATAAGGAGGCGGTACCGTTTCATGCGCAATGGGAGAAACAGGGCTACATCGACCGTAAACTCTGGAACAAGGCGGGGGAGGCGGGGATGCTGTGCTCGCATCTGCCGGAAGAATATGGCGGGCTGGGGGCGGACTTCCTATACAGCGCGGTGGTGATCGAAGAAGTGGGTCGACTCGGGCTGACCGGTATCGGTTTTTCTCTCCATTCGGACATTGTTGCGCCATATATCCTGCACTACGGCAGCGAGGCGTTGAAGCACAAATACCTGCCGAAACTGGTCTCTGGGGAAATGGTCACGGCGATTGCCATGACCGAGCCAGGGGCTGGCTCCGACTTGCAGGGGGTCAAGACCACTGCGGTGCTGGATGGCGACGAGTATGTGATCAACGGCTCCAAGACTTTCATCACCAACGGCTTTCTGGCTGACCTGGTGATTGTCGTGGCAAAGACCGATCCGAAAGCCGGCGCGAAGGGCACCAGTCTGTTTCTGGTGGAGGCCGATACGCCTGGCTTCGACAAGGGCAAGCGCCTGGAGAAAGTCGGCATGAAGGCCCAGGACACTTCGGAGCTGTTCTTTCAGGACGTGCGCGTGCCCAAGGAAAACCTGCTGGGGCAAGCAGGGATGGGTTTTGCCTATCTGATGCAGGAATTACCCCAGGAGCGGCTGACGGTGGCTATTGGCGGCCTGGCCTCGGCTGAAGCGGCGCTGCAGTGGACGCTCGACTACACCCGTGAGCGCAAGGCATTCGGCAAGGCCATTGCGGACTTCCAGAACACTCGGTTCAAGCTGGCGGAAATGGCCACTGAAATTCAGATTGGCCGGGTCTTCGTTGATCGCTGCCTGGAATTGCACTTGCAGGGCAAGCTGGATGTGCCGACGGCGGCGATGGCCAAATATTGGGGTACCGACCTGCAGTGCAAGGTGCTCGATGAGTGCGTGCAGTTGCATGGCGGCTACGGGTTCATGTGGGAATACCCGGTGGCCCGGGCGTGGGCGGATGCGCGAGTGCAGCGCATTTATGCCGGGACCAACGAGATCATGAAGGAGATCATTGCCCGGTCGCTTTGATGTTGCGGTGACTGTCAGGCCGCCATCGCGGGCAAGCCACGCTCCCACAGGAATAACCGAACCTGTGGGAGCGTGGCTTGCCCGCGATTGGTTTCAAGGATTAATCAAGGTGCAGGATTCGGGTGATCCTTGTGTATCGCCTCAATCCCCTCAAGCACTTCATCCGACAGCTTCAGCTCGAAGCTGGCGATGTTGCTCTCCAGCTGCTCCAGGGTTGTGGCACCAATGATGTTGCTGGTCACGAACGGCTGTTGGTTGACGAACGCCAGTGCCATTTGCGCAGGGTCCAGGCCGTGCTCACGGGCCAATGCCACGTATCGGCTGCAGGCCGCCTCGGACTGCGGGTTGAAATAGCGGCTGAAGCGGCTGTAGAGGCTCAGGCGGCCTTTTGGCGGGCGGGCGCCACCTTCGTACTTGCCGGACAGGAAACCGAACGCCAGCGGCGAATAGGCGAGCAGGCCGCATTGTTCGCGGATGGCGATTTCCGCCAGGCCGATCTCGAAACTGCGGTTGAGCAGGTTGTAGGGGTTCTGGATCGACACGGCGCGCGGCCAGCCTCGGGCTTCGGCCAGCGCCAGGAAGCGCATGGTGCCCCACGGGGTTTCATTGGACAGGCCAATGTGGCGGATCTTGCCGGCCCGGACCTGCTCGTCCAGCGCTTCGAGGGTGTCTTCCAAGGGAGTGAGGTTGGCTTCGGTCTGGTGCTTGTAGCCCAGCTGGCCGAAGAAGTTGGTGCTGCGCTCCGGCCAGTGCAGTTGGTAAAGATCGATGTAGTCGGTCTGCAGGCGCTTGAGGCTCGCATCTACGGCTTCGGTGATGTGCTGGCGGTTGTGCCGCAGGTTCTTGTCGCGGATGTAGTCGATCGTATTGCCGGGGCCGGCGATCTTGCTGGCCAGGATCCAGTCGGCGCGATCGCCGCGGCTTTTGAAGTAATTCCCTATGTAGCGCTCGGTGGTGGCGTAGGTTTCGGCTTTGGGTGGCACCGGGTACATCTCCGCGGTGTCGATAAAATTGATCCCGGCGCCTTTGGCCCGTTCGATCTGTGCGAAGGCTTCAGCCTCGCTGTTTTGCTCGCCCCAGGTCATGGTTCCGAGGCAGATTGCGCTTACGTTCAGATGGGTCCGGCCTAGCTGTCGATAGTCCATCGGGTGCTCCTTGGGCAAAACAATCATAAAAGCAGGTTGAAATATTTTTCGCAATCTGCATAATTGCGCACCTCTTTCTGCAGTGGAAGTGATGCGCCGCCGCCGAAGAATCTTGCCGTTGAACGGACGCGCCGACCCGAGCCCCCGAAAGCGTCTGTATCCGGCTGCCTTTGACTTGTCAAAGTACGCACTATTCAGTAAGATCCGCCGTCTAATTTACAGGGCGGCCCCTGAGGCTATAAAGAATGAAAACTTTTACTGCTAAACCGGAAACAGTACAGCGCGACTGGTTTGTCGTCGACGCTGCAGGTCAGACCCTGGGTCGTCTGGCCACCGAAATCGCGAGCCGTCTGCGTGGCAAGCATAAAGCTGAGTACACTCCTCACGTTGACACCGGCGACTACATCGTCGTTATCAACGCCGAGCAGATTCGTGTAACCGGTGCTAAAACCACCGACAAAATCTACTACTCCCACTCCGGTTTCCCGGGCGGCATCAAGTCGATCAACTTCGAAAAGCTGATTGCTAAAGCCCCTGAGCGCGTGATCGAGACCGCGGTCAAAGGCATGCTGCCTAAGAACCCGCTGGGTCGCGACATGTATCGTAAGCTGAAAGTCTATGCGGGCGCTGTACACCCTCATACTGCTCAGCAGCCCCAAGAACTGAAGTTTTAACGGAATAGTTCATTATGTCGGCGACTCAAAATTACGGCACTGGCCGTCGCAAGACCGCAACCGCACGCGTTTTCCTGCGTCCGGGTACTGGTAACATCTCCATCAACAACCGTTCGCTGGATAATTTCTTCGGCCGCGAAACTGCCCGCATGGTAGTTCGTCAGCCGCTGGAATTGACTGAGACTGTCGAGAAGTTCGACATCTACGTCACCGTGATCGGCGGTGGTGTAAGTGGTCAAGCTGGCGCAATCCGCCACGGTATCACTCGCGCTCTGATGCAGTACGACGAAACCCTGCGTGGCGCTCTGCGCAAAGCTGGCTTCGTGACTCGCGATGCTCGTGAAGTTGAACGTAAGAAAGTGGGTCTGCGTAAAGCGCGTAAGCGTCCGCAGTACTCGAAGCGTTAATTCGCTTCCACGTTCAAAAAAGAACGCCCAGTTCCTCACGGAGCTGGGCGTTTTTTTATGGGTGCGATTTATCAAAGAATTGCTCTGTGACAACTTGCCACAGCCGCAGAGGCCCTATACTGCAAGGCTTGGCAGTGGAGCTCTTGGGTAATTACCTTGTCAGAATTGGGGCTTTTCATTACCATTCGGCAAAATTTTTATAAGTACATAGATTTACTTAGTAGATGCCTGATTTAACAGGCCACAAAGCTGATGGGAGAGGACTGAATGAGCAATGACGGCGTGAATGCAGGCCGGCGTCGCTTCTTGGTAGCAGCCACATCCGTGGTGGGTGCTGCAGGAGCGGTGGGGGCTGCGGTCCCGTTCGTGGGGTCATGGTTTCCCAGTGCCAAGGCGAAAGCCGCAGGTGCACCGGTGAAAGTGAATGTCAGCAAAATCGAACCAGGTCAGCAGATGATTGCTGAGTGGCGCGGTCAGCCGGTGTTCATCGTCCGCCGTACCGAGGAAATCCTGGGGAATCTGAAGAAGATCGAGGGCCAGTTGTCTGACCCGACCTCCAAGAACTCGACACAACCGACCTATGTCGACCCGGAAACGCGTTCGATCAAGCCAGAGGTACTGCTGCTGATCGGAATCTGCACGCACCTGGGTTGCTCGCCGACTTTCCGTCCGGAAGTGGCTCCCGCAGATCTGGGCAAGGATTGGGTAGGTGGTTATTTCTGCCCTTGCCACGGTTCCCACTACGACCTGGCTGGCCGCGTCTACAAGTCGCAACCTGCGCCTTTGAACCTGCCAGTTCCCCCGCATTCCTATGAGACCGACGAGATCATTGTCGTCGGCGTCGATACGGAGAACGCGTGATGAGCAAGTTCATGGATTGGGTGGATGCGCGCTTTCCTGCCACTAAAATGTGGGAAGACCATCTCAGCAAGTATTACGCTCCGAAGAACTTCAACTTCTTCTATTTCTTTGGCTCCCTCGCACTGCTCGTTCTGGTCAACCAGATCGTCACCGGTGTCTGGCTGACCATGAGCTACACCCCGTCGGCGGAAGAAGCCTTTGCCTCCGTCGAATACATCATGCGTGACGTCGAGTACGGCTCCATCCTGCGTCTGTTGCACGCGGTGGGTGCCTCGATGTTCTTCATCGTGGTCTACCTGCACATGTTCCGTGGCTTGCTCTACGGTTCGTATCAGAAGCCGCGGGAGCTGGTGTGGGTCTTCGGCATGCTGATTTACCTGGCGCTGATGGCTGAGGCCTTCATGGGCTACCTGCTGCCTTGGGGCCAGATGTCCTACTGGGGTGCCCAGGTGATCATCTCGCTGTTCGGTGCGATCCCGGTCATCGGTGACGACCTGACCCAGTGGATCCGTGGTGACTACCTGATTTCCGGCATCACCCTGAACCGCTTCTTTGCGCTACACGTCGTGGCCTTGCCGATCGTGATTCTCGGTCTGGTGGTGCTGCACGTCCTGGCGCTGCACGAAGTCGGGTCGAACAACCCGGACGGCGTGGACATCAAGAAACACAAAGACGAAAACGGCGTACCGCTGGACGGCATTGCCTTCCACCCGTACTACACCGTGAAAGATATCGTCGGCGTGGTGGTGTTCCTGTTCATCTTCTGCTCGATCGTATTCTTCTTCCCGGAAATGGGCGGCTACTTCCTGGAGAAGCCGAACTTTGAAGTGGCCAACGCCTTCAAGACCCCAGAGCACATTGCTCCGGTCTGGTACTTCACTCCGTTCTACGCGATCTTGCGCGCGGTTCCAGACAAGCTCCTGGGCGTAATTGCCATGGGTGCGGCCATCGCGGTGCTGTTCGTGCTGCCGTGGCTGGATCGCAGTCCGGTCAAGTCAATGCGCTACAAGGGCTGGCTGAGCAAGATCTGGCTGGTGTTGTTCTGCGTGTCGTTCGTGATCCTGGGCATCCTCGGTGTCCTGGCTCCGACTCCGGGCCGTACCTTGCTGTCGCAGGTGTGTACCTTCCTGTACTTCGCCTACTTCATTCTGATGCCTTTCTACACCAGGCTCGAGAAGACCAAACCGGTTCCGGATAGGGTGACTGGCTGATGAAAAAGCTATTTGCTGTACTGATTCTTGCTGCATTGCCTGTGCTGTCCTTTGCCGCTGAGCACGGCGGTCCAGAGCTGGAAAAGGTCGACATCGACGTTTCCGACAAGGCTGCCTTGCAAGACGGCGCGCGTACGTTCGCCAACTACTGCATGGGTTGCCACAGCGCCAAGTTTCAGCGTTACGAGCGAGTTGCCGACGACCTGGGTATCCCGCACGACCTGATGCTCTCGAACCTGGTGTTCACGGGTGCCAAGATCGGCGACCACATGAGCATCGGCATGCAACCGGCAGATGCCAAGACCTGGTTCGGTGCGGCACCGCCCGACCTGACCCTGGTCGCCCGCGTGCGTGGCACCGACTGGCTGTATGGTTACCTGAAGTCGTTCTACGAAGATCCTGCGCGCCCTTGGGGCGTCAACAACAAGGTCTTCCCGAACGTCGGCATGCCTAACGTGCTGGTCGGCCTGCAAGGTCGCCAGGTTGTCGGCTGCAAGCAGGTGCAGATCGTAGAGGACGGCAAGAAGCAATATGACCCTCTGACGGGTACGCCGCTGACGCATGAAGCCTGTGATCAACTGACCATCGTGCCGAAAAGTGGGGCGCTGACTGAAGAGCAGTTCGATGAGAAGGTCAAGAATCTGGTAACCTTCCTCGCTTACTCGGCTAACCCGGTTAAGCTGCAACATCAGCGCATCGGTACGTACGTATTGCTGTACCTGGCGTTCTTCTTCGTATTCGCTTACCTGCTCAAGCGCGAATACTGGAAAGACGTGCACTGATAACGTTTCAAGCAATTGCTGTTAATCGCGCGCGCCCAAGGGCGTCTCTGAAGATGTAACGTATCTGGTTATCCAGAGGTTACGGAGAGGCGCCCTCTGGGCGCGCTCGTTTTTTCCGCTTTCGAAATTTCAACAAGCGAGGAGGACCGCCATGGGCGTGACCAATCGGTTGGCCTGTTACTCCGACCCCGCCGACCACTATTCCCACCGGGTACGCATCGTACTCGCAGAGAAGGGTGTCAGCGCCGAGATCATTTATGTGGAAGCTGGTCGCCAGCCGCCTAAACTGATCGAAGTGAACCCTTACGGGAGTTTGCCCACCCTGGTTGATCGTGACCTGGCGTTGTGGGAATCGACCGTAGTGATGGAATATCTGGATGAGCGTTACCCGCACCCGCCGCTACTGCCGGTTTATCCCGTGGCGCGTGCAAACAGCCGTCTGCTGATCCATCGTATCCAGCGTGACTGGTGTGGCCTGGTGGATCTGATTCTGGATTCGCGGACCAAGGAAGCAGCCCGCGTCGTGGCCCGCAAGGAGCTGCGCGAGAGCCTGACAGGCGTGTCGCCGTTGTTCGCGGACAAGCCGTTTTTCCTCAGTGAGGAACAAAGTCTGGTGGATTGCTGCCTATTACCAATACTCTGGCGCTTGCCGATTCTGGGTATTGAATTGCCGCGGCCTGCGAAGCCGCTGCTTGATTATATGGAGCGCTCGTTTGCGCGTGAGGCTTTCCAGGCAAGTCTGTCTGGTGTCGAACGCGATATGCGCTAAGGCTTAAGGAGCCGCTATGAACTCCAGTCGACCTTATCTGGTCCGCGCGCTCTATGAGTGGATTGTAGATAACGATTGCACCCCGCACATGCTGGTCAATTCCGAGTACCCGTCGGTGCAGGTGCCTCAGGGTTTTGCCAGTGAAGGGCAGATTGTCCTGAACGTATCGCCGGCAGCCGTGCGGCATTTGCACATGGACAACGAAGCGGTCAGCTTCGAAGGGCGCTTCGGTGGCGTGCCGCACACCCTGTACGTGCCTATCGCATCGATCCTGGGCATTTACGCTCGGGAGAACGGTCAGGGCATGGTGTTTGATCTGGAATCGCCTATGGAAGACGAGGAAGAGATCGAGCCGGATGACGATGTTCCGCCGCCCGACAGCGAGCCGCCGCGACCAAGCGGAAGGCCGAGTTTGAAGGTGGTGAAGTAATAAAAAAGGCGATCCGGATGGATCGCCTTTTTTATTGCTTCACCACCTTCAAACCCTTAGGAGCTGCCGAAGGCTGCGATCTTTTGATTTTGATTTTTCCAAAGATCAAAAGATCGCAGCCTCGTTTCACTCGACAGCTCTTACAGATCGTGGCGCATCAATCGATGTACTCGAACAACTTGACAATCTTCTGCACGCCAGACACGCCTTGCACCAGATTGGTCGCCTGGGCCGCTTCCTGCTTGGTCAGCAGGCCCAGCAGGTAGACGATGCCATTCTCGGTGACAACCTTGATGCGCGAGCCCGGAATGCTCGCATCGGTCAGCATCTGGGTCTTGATCTTGGAGGTCAGCCAGGTGTCGTTCTGGCGAGCGAGGAAGCCTGAAGGTGGCAGTACCTGCAGTTCGTTATGCACCGTCTTCACGCGCTGGACCGAAGAGGCGGCCTGTTCGGCCTTGGCCTTCAGGTCTGCGGTAGGCGTTTGCCCGGCCAGCAATACCACGCCGTTGAAGCTGGTGACTACGATGTGCGAATCGTTGTCCAGGGCGGGGTCGGCCTTGGCGATGTTCACGCCGACCTTGGTTTCGATCAGGGTGTCATCGATCTTGCTGCCGAAGGTGCGGGTCCCGCGGTCATCATCAATCGGCGCCTCACGGCTGGCGTTAACCACCGAAGTGCAGCCGCTGATACCGAGGCATAGTGTCAGGGCCATCAGGCCTAGGCGATTAGGGGTCATTCTTCACTCCCGAACAGTTGGCTGTCGATCAAGTCGCAGAGGCAATGGATCGCCAGCAGGTGGACTTCCTGAATACGTGCAGTGACGTTGGCCGGGACGCGGATCTCGACGTCCTCGGGCAAAAGCAGTGATGCCATGCCACCACCGTCGCGGCCCGTCATTGCTACGACAATCATTTCGCGATCATGTGCGGCCTGGATCGCTTGAATAATATTGGCCGAGTTGCCGCTGGTCGAAATCGCCAGCAATACGTCGCCTGGTTGGCCCAGGGCGCGGATCTGCTTGGAGAAGATTTCGTTATAGCTGTAGTCGTTGGCGATCGAGGTGATCGTCGAGCTGTCGGTGGTCAGCGCAATGGCTGGCAGGCTGGGGCGCTCGCGTTCGAAGCGGTTGAGCAGCTCCGAGGAAAAATGCTGGGCGTCACCAGCAGAGCCGCCGTTGCCGCAGGACAGCATCTTGCCCTCGTTGAGCAGGGCGTTGACCATCACCTGGCTGGCTTGCTCGATGTGCGGTGCAAGTACGTCCATCGCCATTTGCTTGGTGTCGATACTGGCCTGAAAAAGCTGGCGAATTCGGGATTGCATGTCCATCTGTGTGACCTTAATTAGCGCGGCTACCTGGCACAGGAATGTGCAGCCCGCAAAGCAAAGAGCAAAAGTGTTGGGTGGAAGTGTCCGGTTCAGCGCGCAGTCGATCAGCTGTCGAAGGCATTTTGCAACCAGTTCAACTGATCGAGATTGCTGTCGATGGCAATCACGTCGAAACGGCAAGGGGAATTGGCCCAGCGCGACTCGCGCTGAAGAAAATACTGCGCGGCAAAAATCAGCTTCTGCCGTTTGCGCTCATCGATGCTATCGAGCGCGCCACCCCATTGAGTGTTTTTTCTGTAGCGGACTTCAACGAATACTACTGTATCGCCATCGAGCATGACCAGATCAAGCTCGCCGCGTTTGCATAACCAGTTCTGCGCCAGCAGGCGCAGACCCTGTTGTTGCAGATGCTCGAGCGCATGGCGCTCGGCGTCTTGACCGCTTTGTCGGCGTGTCCTCTCTGGCATCAGCGCGAGGTGTCCGGCAGGCGCTGGACCTGGCCATTGACGAACTGCGCCCACGGCAACTGACGTTCGACGCGCTGGTTCTGGGTCATGCCCAGGCTGCCCGACTCACCCTCGATGCGGCTGTCCGGCAAAGCCTTGAGCTGCCCCAGGCGAGGTGCCAGGCGGTAGGCATCGGCGCCCATCGCATACAGGCGTCCCAGGCTGCCGGCGGCTTGTGGCCATTGGGCGGTAACCTGTTTGCGCAGCGGATCGTTGACGTCCAGCAACCATGGGGTTTCGCAGAACCGCACGCCATTCATATCGTTGTACTGGTTTACATCACCGCTGGCACTGTACACGTGGGACGTGGCGTAGACCGGCACGTCACCCGCGTACTGGAAGTTCAGGGTCGGCTTGATCTGCTGGGCTTGCTGCGGAGTTGCCGCCAGGAAGATGAACTCGATGTCCTGGCGACGCGAAGGCTGGGCGGCGACCTGCGAACCTATCGTGGTTTGCAGGCTCTTGGCACGACCTTCGCTCTGACGCAGCTGGAACATGTCGGCAATCTGCTGGGCCAGTTGCACCGGCTGGTCAACGCGTTCGGTGGCGACGATGCTGCCGCCGTTGGCTTGCCAATCCTGGCTGAACGCTCGCAGTACACGGTCGCCCCATTCACCTTTGGGTACCATGATGGCAGCGCGGGTCAGGCCGTCGGCGCGAGCGCGGCGGGAGACTTCCCGGGCTTCGTCTTCGGCGGCAAGCCCAAACTGGAACAGTTGGGCCGGACCCTGGGTGCCTTCACTGTAGTTCAGGGCCAGGGTAGTGATCGGCAGTTGCGGGCGAGTGCTGAGTTGTTTGACCAGTGGCTTTTCCAGTGGCCCCACGACCAGTTGCACGCCGTCGGCCTGGGCCTTGCGATAGAACTCGTCCATGGAGGTCAGGCGCGAGCTGTCATAGAACTCGATCGCCGGCGGATTCTGACCGGCTTGCTGTGCCTGGTAGTGCGCGGCCATGAAGCCTTCGCGCAGCGCCTTGCCGACAGCGGCCAGCGGGCCGTCCTGTGGCAACAGCAGGCCGATCTTGCCCAGGGGCTGGCTGGCCAGTTCCTTGAGCTTGGTCAGGGGGATTGGCAACTGGATGGCTGCCGGATGCTTGGGGTTCTGGGCGCGCCAGTTGTCGATCGCGGCCTGCTGTTGCTCCAGGGTGCCCGCCGTCTTCACGGCCAGCGCCAGGCTCATCCAGCCACCGAGGTCATCGGTGGAGGTGGGCTGCAGTTGGTCGGTTGGCAGCGAAGCGATCAGGGTCCAGATCGCTTCATGGTTCTTGCCGGCGGCTTCGCCTTCGAGCATGGGCGCAATGAAAATGCGCTCCCGTGCAGCCGCCAACGCTTGTCCGTCGGCTTCAAGCGCGCGGGCATGTACGGTACCGGTACGCACCTGTTGCTCGACCGGCAGTTCGCTCAGGCGCTGCAGGCTCGGATGGCTCAATGCAGTCAGCGCTGCCTTGGGCTGATTGCGCACCATCGCCAGTTCTGCGGCCAGCGTGCTGGCGAACACCTGCTGTCCAGGCTTGAGTTGTTCCACCGGTACTTGCTGGAGGATTTGCGCCGATTGGCCAGCGTTACCCTGGCGATAGGCCAGGTCGGCGGCGCTCAAGCGTAACAGCGCAGCTTTTTCCGGGTCTTTGCTCTGGGAAGCCTGCTCGAGCAGTTGCTCGATACTGGCATCCGGAGTCCGTGGAAGGTCGCCAAGGCTGGAGGAGGGCGAGCTGGCGCAGGCCGCCAGCAAGGCAGCGAGGCAGAGGGCAGTGAACAGCCGCAGGCAAGCGATCATGTAGTGTTCCTGATACTCGATCAAATTAGCGTGGAATTGTACCCAAGCACTGGCCGGGGCGCGATGTTACTGGCGTGAATCGATCAATTTAGCTCATGCAAATGTTGCAGCAAGGCAACTGAGGCAGGTAAACCTGCAGTGGCAGACGCCTGTCGCCAGCGGCGCTACGCGCTACAATGGCGACTTTTAACGATCATGAGGTGTGCGCTTTGACTGCTCCAGGTGCTTTGAATTCCGCTGCTGGCTCGCTTTATGTGGTGGCGACGCCCATCGGCAACCTGGACGATATCAGTGCGCGCGCCCTGAAGATCCTCCGTGATGTCGCCTTGATTGCCGCCGAAGATACCCGGCACTCCCAGCGCCTGATGCAGCACTTTGGCATTCCAACGCCGCTGGCGGCCTGTCATGAGCACAACGAACGGGATGAAGGTAGCCGCTTTATTACCCGGTTGCTGGCAGGGGACGATGTGGCATTGATATCCGATGCCGGCACGCCGTTGATTTCCGATCCGGGCTACCACCTGGTGCGCCAGGCGCGCGCGGCCGGCATTAATGTAGTGCCCGTCCCGGGTGCCTGTGCATTGATTGCGGCATTGTCGGCTGCGGGCCTGCCGTCGGACCGCTTCATCTTCGAAGGGTTTCTGCCCGCCAAGTCAGTAGGCCGCCGGGCCCGCCTGGAGTTGGTCAAGGAAGAACCGCGTACCTTGATTTTCTATGAGGCGCCGCACCGTATCCTGGAGTGTCTGCAGGATATGGAACTGGTGTTTGGTGGTGAGCGTCCGGCCTTGCTGGCCCGGGAGATCACCAAGACTTTCGAAACCCTCAAGGGGCTGCCCCTGGCCGAGTTGCGCGAGTTCGTCGAGTCGGACAGCAATCAGCAGCGGGGCGAGTGTGTGGTGCTGGTGGCGGGTTGGTCCATGCCTGAAACAGAAGATGCGGTCAGCAGCGAGGCCATGCGCATCCTCAATCTTCTGCTCGAAGAGATGCCGCTCAAGCGTGCCGCCGCCCTGGCCGCGCAAATCACCGGTGAGCGCAAGAATGTGTTGTATCAGGTCGCGCTGGAAAAACAGAAGGGCGAGTGAAAACCCGACGCGCAGGAGTGGCCAAAGGCTTTTAGCGCTTGTTCTTCGGCCGCTGTCCCGTTAACCTTCGCGGCGGAGAGTCGATCGGACAGTCGCTGCCCTCTATGAAAATTAGGGGGGGGAGGAAAGTCCGGGCTCCATAGGGCGAAGTGCCAGGTAATGCCTGGGAGGCGTGAGCCTACGGAAAGTGCCACAGAAAATAACCGCCTAAGCGCTTCGGCGCCGGTAAGGGTGAAAAGGTGCGGTAAGAGCGCACCGCACGTCTGGCAACAGTTCGTGGCTAGGTAAACCCCACTTGGAGCAAGACCAAATAGGGTCCCAAGGCGTGGCCCGCGCTGGGACCGGGTAGGTTGCTAAAGATGTCCAGTGATGGCCATCGTAGACGAATGACTGTTCAAGACAGAACCCGGCTTACAGATCGACTCTCCACCTTTTTCCCTCCCTGTTTGCAGCATTGGACAGGGCGCAGACAGTAGCGCTTTTCCTCCTTCCAGAAACCTCAGCAGAAGCACTTTCGTAATACCAAAAAAATCTTACACTTAACAAACTACTTTAACTTCCGGGCGCAGCCTTCAGTGCTGGTTCAAGTTATTGAGCAAGATTATGCGTCAGATTCTCGTTGCCCCCCCTTTTGCGCTCTTAAATCACAGTTATGTAAGACTTTTCCTTTACCGCGCGCCTTGACGGTGTGGTGGGCGCATTCCTATAGTGTGCGCAAGTGGCGGAAAGTGGCATGAAGTGGGTTTTTTGAGCTCAAAACGCTAAAATTTGGAGAAACGCTGACGTGTTTCGCGGAGCTAACGCTATCAGTCTCGACGCAAAAGGCCGTCTCGCTATGCCGAGCCGGTATCGCGACGAGCTCGTTTCGCGTAGTTCCGGGCAGTTAATCGTCACGATCGATGCCGTTGATCCCTGTTTGTGTGTTTACCCCCTCGATGAGTGGGAAATTATTGAAACCAAATTGCGCGCACTGCCTTCGCTTCGCGAAGAAAACCGCCGCCTGCAACGTTTACTGATTGGTAACGCCGTCGACCTCGAGCTCGATGGCAGTGGTCGTTTTCTGGTTCCGCCGCGTTTGCGTGAATATGCCAAGTTGGATAAGCGCGCGATGTTGGTAGGCCAACTGAACAAGTTCCAATTATGGGACGAGGATGCCTGGGATGCGGTTTCTGCCGCTGACCTGGCTGCTATTCAACAACCGGGCGCCATGCCTGATGAACTGCGTGATTTAATTCTGTGACTATTGATAGCGGCTTCAACCACATCACCGTACTGCTTGACGAAGCCGTGGAGGCTCTCGCCGTACGTCCTGATGGCTGCTATCTGGACGGTACGTTCGGACGCGGCGGACACAGCCGTTTGATCCTCAGCCAGCTGGGGCCCGATGGCCGGTTGCTGGGATTCGACAAAGATCCTCAAGCGATTGCCACTGGGCAAACGCTGGCGGCCGAAGACGGCCGCTTTGTCGTTGTGCAGCGCAGCTTTGCCGAGCTGGGCTCGGAAGTGGCCGAGCGCGGGCTGGCCGGCAAGGTCAGCGGGATCCTGCTGGACCTCGGCGTGTCTTCCCCGCAGCTTGACGACCCTGAGCGCGGTTTCAGTTTCCTCAACGACGGCCCGTTGGACATGCGCATGGATCCTTCGCGAGGGATCAGCGCTGCCGAATTCGTCAACACCGCGCCGGTGGAAGAGATTGCCCGGGTGTTCAAGGAATACGGCGAAGAACGTTTTTCCGGACGCATGGCTCGAGCCGTCGCTGAGCGTCGCGATATCAAGCCATTCGAGCGCACCGGCGACCTGGCTGAAGTCCTGAAAGTCGCCAACCCGGCATGGGAGAAGGGCAAGAACCCGGCCACCCGTGCTTTCCAGGGCTTGCGTATCCACGTCAACAACGAGCTGGGCGACCTGGAAGCTGGCCTCGAAGCCGCCCTGGAGTGCCTGGAAATCGGCGGCCGCCTGGTAGTGATCAGCTTTCATTCCCTGGAAGACCGCATCGTCAAGCTCTTCATGCGCAAGCTGGTGAAAGGCGAAGCGGACAACCTGCCGCGCAACCTGCCGGTGCGGCATGTGGCCTTCGAGCCGAAAATCAAAGTCCATGGCAAAGCGCAGTCCGCCTCCGAGGCCGAACTCAAAGCCAACCCACGTTCCCGTAGCGCCGTCATGCGTGTCGCGGAGAAGTTGCGGTGAGCAAGCTTTTCGCCAAGCCACTTCCCGGCGGAAGCTTTTTCATGCTGCTGCTATTTGTCGGCGTGCTCGTGTCGGCTATCGGCGTGTCCTACAGTGCCCACTGGAACCGCCAGTTGCTGAACTCGCTGTACAACGAGTTGAGCGTGCGCGACAAGGCGCAGGCGGAGTGGGGGCGGCTGATTCTCGAGCAGAGTACCTGGACCGCACACAGCCGAATCGAAGTTCTGGCCTCCGAGCAACTGAAGATGCGCATTCCCGGCGCAGCTGAAGTGCAAATGGTGGCGCCATGATGAAACTCGAGGGCGCACTGTTCCCATGGCGGTTTCGCCTGGTACTGGGCTTGCTCGGCGTCATGGTCGCGGCGATCTGCTGGCGTATCATTGATCTGCAAATCGTTGATCGTGCGTTCCTTAAAGGCCAGGGCGATGCGCGCAGCGTTCGTCACATTCCCATTCCGGCTCACCGTGGTCTGATCACCGACCGTAACGGCGAGCCTTTGGCCGTCAGTACGCCGGTCACCACGCTGTGGGCCAACGCCAAGGAAATGCAACAGGCCAAAGAGAAGTGGCCAGCACTGGCAGCGGCTCTGGGCCAGGACCCGAAAGCCCTGAGCGAGCGTCTCGAAGCCCAGGCCAACAAGGAATTCATCTACCTGGTGCGTGGCCTGACCCCGGAGCAGGGGCAGTCGGTACTCGACCTGAAAGTACCCGGCGTCTATGGCATCGAAGAGTTCCGGCGTTTTTATCCTGCCGGTGAAGTCACCGCGCACATGGTCGGGTTCACCGATATCGACGACCACGGGCGCGAAGGAGTCGAGCTGGCCTATGACGAATGGCTCGCGGGTGTCCCGGGCAAGCGCCAGGTCATCAAGGACCGGCGCGGCCGACTGATCAAGGATGTACAGGTCACCAAAAACGCCAAGGCCGGCAAGCCCTTGGCGTTGTCCATTGACCTGCGCCTGCAATACCTGGCCAACCGCGAGCTGCGCAACGCAATCATCGAGAATGGCGCCAAGGCCGGCAGCCTGGTGATCATGGATGTGAAGACCGGCGAAATCCTCGCCATGGTCAACCAGCCAACATACAACCCGAACAACCGTCGCAACCTGCAGCCGGCGATGATGCGCAACCGCGCAATGATCGACGTGTTCGAGCCGGGTTCGACCATGAAAGCGATTTCCATGAGCGCCGCGATTGAATCCGGGCGCTGGAAACCGACCGATACCGTCGAGGTCTATCCAGGCACCTTGCAGATCGGTAAATACACCATCAAGGACGTATCCAAGTCCGAGGGCCCGGTACTCGATCTGACCGGCATCCTGATCAACTCCAGTAACGTCGGCATGAGCAAGATCGCCTTCGACATTGGCGGCGAAACCATTTTCCGCCTGGCGCAGAAAGTCGGCCTCGGCCAGGACACCGGCCTGGGATTCCCGGGCGAGCGCGTCGGCAACCTGCCGAACTACCGCGAATGGCGCAAGGCTGAAACCGCCACGTTGTCCTACGGCTACGGTATCTCCGTGACTGCGATCCAGTTGGTGCACGCGTTTTCGGCGCTGGCCAACAACGGTCGCCTGGCGCCACTGACGCTGATCAAGACCGACAAGGCCCCGCAGACCACCCAGGTATTGCCCGAGACAGTCGCGAAGACCATGCAGACCATGCTGCAACAAGTGATCGAAGCCCCGCGCGGCGTGTTCCGTGCCCAGGTCCCGGCTTATCACGTGGGTGGCAAGTCGGGTACCGCACGTAAAACCTCGGTTGGCACCAAAGGTTACGCCGAGAATTCCTACCGTTCGCTGTTCGCCGGCTTCGGCCCGATGAGCGACCCGCGTTACGCAATCGTTGTAGTCATCGATGAACCAAGCAAAGCCGGTTACTTCGGCGGCCTGGTATCGGCGCCAGTGTTCAGCAAAGTGATGTCCGGGACCTTGCGCCTGATGAACATCACTCCTGACAACCTGCCTCCGGTCCAGCAGGCCAATGCCACCCCGGCTGTTCCGCTGAAAGCCAATGGAGGGCGCGGCTGATGTCTCTAAGTCTGAACAAGATATTCGCCCACGCGGGTCGTGATCTGCTGATCCGCGAACTGACCCTTGATAGCCGCAATGTGCGGGCTGGCGACCTGTTCCTGGCCGTGCCTGGCGGCAAGTTCGACGGCCGTGCGCACATCGGCGATGCCTTGCAGCGCGGCGCCGCGGCCGTGGCCTATGAGGTTGAAGGCGCTACCGTGCTGCCGATCACTGACGTGCCGCTGATTCCGGTCAAGGGCCTGGCAGCGCAGCTGTCGGACATCGCCGGGCGATTTTATGGTGACCCGAGCCGCCACCTGAACCTGGTCGGCGTCACTGGCACCAACGGCAAGACCAGTGTTACCCAGCTGGTCGCGCAAGCCCTGGACCTGCTCGGTCAGCACTGCGGCATTGTTGGCACCCTGGGCAGCGGTTTCTACGGCGCCCTGGAAAGCGGCCTGCACACGACGCCGAACCCGATAGCCGTACAGGCGACCCTCGCCGACTTGAAGAAAGCCGGGGCCAAGGCCGTGGCCATGGAAGTGTCCTCCCACGGCCTGGATCAGGGGCGAGTGACGGCCTTGGCGTTCGACGTGGCAGTGATGACCAACCTGTCCCGCGATCACCTCGATTACCACGGCACCATGCAGGCTTACGGTGAAGCCAAGGCGAAGCTGTTTGCCTGGAATGACCTGAAATGCCGCGTGGTGAATCTCGACGACGAGTTCGGCCGCCAGCTGGCCGCTGACAAACGCGAGTCGCGACTGATCACCTATAGCCTCGAAGACGCCCGCGCCTACCTTTATTGCCGTGAAGCGCATTTCGACGACGAAGGCGTGCGCGCCACGCTGGTCACGCCTCAGGGCGAGCATCACTTGCGCAGCACATTGCTCGGCCGGTTTAACCTGAGCAACGTGTTGGCCGCAGTCGGCGCCTTGCTCGGCCTGGATTACGCGCTCGACGAAATTCTGAAAGTGCTGCCGAAACTCGAAGGCCCGGCCGGTCGCATGCAGCGCCTGGGCGGCGGCACTCAACCGTTGGTGGTGGTCGATTACGCCCACACACCGGATGCGTTGGAAAAAGTATTGATGGCCCTGCGCCCACACGCCAAAGGGCGCCTGTTGTGCCTGTTCGGCTGTGGCGGTGACCGTGATCGCGGCAAGCGTCCGCTGATGGCTGAAGTGGTGGAACGTCTGGCGGACGGCGTGCTGGTCACCGATGACAACCCGCGTACCGAAGACCCTTCGGTGATCTTCGACGACATTCGTGCCGGTTTCAGCGCTGTGGATAACGTGACCTTCGTTGCCGGTCGTGGCCAGGCGATTGCCCAGCTGATTGCCGGCGCCTCGGCCGATGACGTCATCGTGCTGGCGGGCAAAGGCCACGAGGACTATCAGGAAATCAACGGCGAACGTCAGCCGTTCTCCGACCTGGTCGAGGCCGATCGCGCCCTGACCGCATGGGAGGTGGCCCATGCTTGAAGCCTTGAAATTGAGCGAACTCACCGGCGCGCTGAACGCCCGCCTGGTCAGTGCCGATGCGAGCTTCAACGGCGTCAGCATCGACAGCCGCGCGATCCAGCCGGGCCAGCTGTTCGTGGCCCTGACCGGTCCGCGGTTTGACGGGCATGACTATCTCAATGACGTCGCCGCCAAAGGCGCAGTAGCGGCATTGGTCGAGCGTGAAATCGCCGACAGCCCGCTGGCGCAACTGGTGGTCAAAGACACCCGCCAGGCCCTCGGTCAACTGGGCGCGATCAACCGTGTCGCGTTCACCCAGCCCGTGGCGGCCATTACCGGTTCCAGCGGCAAGACCACGGTCAAGGAAATGCTTGCAAGCATCTTGCGCACCCGTGGTCCCGTGCTGGCCACCCGCGGCAACCTGAACAACGACCTGGGCGCCCCCCTGACCTTGCTCGAACTGGCGCCGGAACATACCGCTGCCGTAATCGAACTGGGTGCTTCGCGTCTCGGCGAAATTGCCTACACCGTTGCGATGACCAAGCCCCATGTCGCCGTGCTCAATAACGCCGGGACTGCCCACGTGGGTGAGTTTGGCGGGCCGGACAAAATCGTCGAGGCCAAGGGCGAGATTATCGAAGGGCTGGATGCCGACGGCGTCGCCGTGCTCAATCTAGATGACAAGGCTTTTGAAATCTGGAAGACCCGCGCAGCCGGTCGCAAAGTACTGACCTTTGCCCTGAGCAATGTCGCGGCCGACTTCTACGCCAGTGACCTGGATCGCGACGCTCGCGGCTGCCCGGCGTTCAACCTGCACAGTCCCGACGGTGTGGAGCGTGTTCAATTGAACCTGCTCGGCACCCATAACGTCGCCAATGCCATGGCTGCCGCAGCCGCTGCCCATGCGCTGGGTGTATCCCTGTTCGGCATTGCCACCGGCCTCGGCGCGGTGCAACCGGTCAAGGGTCGCACCGTTGCGCAGCTGGCCAGCAACGGCATGCGCGTCATCGATGACACTTACAACGCGAACCCCACCTCCATGTGCGCCGCCGTTGATATACTCGCCGGCTTTTCCGGCCGCACCGTCCTGGTGCTCGGGGATATCGGCGAGTTGGGTGACTGGGCGGAGCAGGGGCACCGCGACGTGGGCGAATACGCCCGCGGCAAAGTCAGCGCGCTTTACGCTGTTGGGCCAATGATGGCCCACGCCGTGACCGCGTTTGGCGAGCACGCCCGTCACTTCAGCACTCAGGCTGAACTGATCCAGGCCCTCGGCGCCGAGCAAGACACCAACACCACCATTTTGATCAAGGGCTCGCGCAGCGCTGCGATGGAAAACATCGTTGCCGCTTTGTGCGGGTCCAGTTTGGAGAAACATTAATGCTGCTGCTGCTAGCGGAGTACATGCAACAGTTCTACAAAGGCTTCGCGGTCTTCCAGTACCTGACCCTGCGCGGGATTCTCGGTGTGCTGACCGCGCTGGTCCTTTCGCTGTGCTATGGCCCGTGGATGATTCGTACCCTGCAGAAGCGTCAGATCGGCCAATCGGTTCGTAACGACGGTCCGCAATCGCACCTGTCCAAGTCGGGCACCCCGACCATGGGCGGCGCGCTGATCCTGTCTTCGATCGGCGTCAGCACCTTGCTCTGGGCTGACCTGAGCAACCGCTACGTCTGGACCGTATTGCTGGTGACCCTGCTGTTCGGCGCGATCGGCTGGGTGGATGACTACCGCAAGGTGATCGAGAAAAACTCCCGTGGCCTGCCGAGCCGCTGGAAATACTTCTGGCAGTCGGTATTCGGCCTGGGCGCGGCGATCTTCCTGTTCATGACCGCCACCACGCCTGTGGAAACCACGCTGATCCTGCCGATGCTCAAGGACTACAGCATTCCATTGGGCGCGGGCTTCATTGTCCTGACCTACTTCGTCATCGTCGGCTCGAGCAATGCGGTCAACCTGACCGACGGTCTCGATGGCCTGGCGATCATGCCGACCGTGATGGTCGGTGGCGGGCTCGGGATCTTCTGCTATCTGTCGGGTAACGTGAAATTCGCCGAATACCTGCTGATTCCTTATGTGCCGGGTGCCGGTGAACTGATCGTATTCTGCGGCGCGCTGATCGGTGCGGGCCTGGGCTTCCTCTGGTTCAACACCTATCCGGCCCAAGTCTTCATGGGTGACGTCGGCGCGCTGGCGTTGGGCGCTGCCCTGGGCACCATCGCGGTCATCGTCCGTCAGGAAATCGTCCTGTTCATCATGGGCGGTGTGTTCGTGATGGAAACCCTGTCGGTGGTCATCCAGGTGGCCTCCTTCAAGTTGACCGGCCGCCGGGTGTTCCGCATGGCACCCATACACCACCATTTTGAACTCAAGGGCTGGCCCGAGCCGCGCGTGATCGTCCGATTCTGGATCATCACCGTGATTCTCGTACTGGTTGGCCTTGCCACCCTGAAGCTGAGGTAGAACGAGTGTCTCTGATCGCTTCTGACCACTTCCGCATCGTTGTCGGCCTCGGCAAGAGCGGCATGTCCCTGGTTCGCTTCCTGGCGAACCGGGGCACGTCGTTTGCTGTCGCCGACACGCGGGAAAATCCACCGGAACTGGCCACGCTCAAGCGTGACTATCCGCACGTGGAAGTGCGTTGTGGCGAGCTTGACGTCGAGTTCCTGTGCCGTGCCGACGAGCTCTACGTGAGCCCCGGCCTGGCGCTGGCGACCCCGGCCTTGCAGGCCGCCGCCGCCCGTGGGGTGAAATTGTCCGGTGACATCGAGCTGTTCGCGCGTAACGCGAAGGCACCGATAGTCGCCATCAGTGGTTCCAACGCGAAAAGCACCGTCACCACCCTCGTCGGCGAGATGGCCGCAGCGGCCGGCAAGCGCGTGGCGGTCGGCGGGAACCTGGGCACGCCGGCGCTGGACCTGCTCGCCGACGACGTCGAGCTGTATGTCATGGAACTGTCGAGCTTCCAGCTGGAAACCACCGACAATCTCGGCGCTGAAGTGGCGACCGTGCTCAACGTCAGCGAAGACCACATGGACCGCTACAGCGGCCTGCCGGCCTATCACCTGGCCAAGCCCCGGATCTTCCGCGGCGCCCGCCAGTTCGTGGTCAACCGCCAGGATGCCCTGAGCCGTCCGCTGATGGGCGAAGGCCAGCCATGCTGGACCTTCGGCCTGAGCAAACCTGATTTCAAGGCATTCGGTATCCGCGAAGAAGACGGCGAGAAGTACCTGGCCTTCGAATTTCAAAACCTGATGCCGGTGCGCGAGTTGAAGATTCGCGGTGCCCACAATCAATCCAACGCCCTGGCGGCATTGGCGCTGGGGCACGCCGTGGGCCTGCCGTTCGACGCCATGCTGTCGAGCCTGCACACCTTCGCCGGCCTTGAACACCGATGCCAATGGGTCCGCGACCTGGATGGCGTGGGCTACTACAACGACTCCAAGGCCACCAACGTAGGCGCCGCACTGGCAGCCATCGAAGGCCTGGGCGCCGATATCGACGGCAAGGTCGTGCTGATCGCCGGTGGCGACGGCAAGGGTGCAGAATTCACCGACTTGCGCGATCCGGTGGCAGCCAACTGCCGTGCCGTGATCCTGATGGGCCGTGACTCCGACAAGATCGGTGCAGCCATTGGCGACCGTGTGCCGCTGATCCGCGTCGGCTCCCTGGTCGAGGCGGTGGAACAATGCCGCGCCGCCGCCCATCCAGGTGACGTGGTGCTGCTGTCGCCGGCCTGCGCCAGTTTCGACATGTTCAAGAATTACGAAGACCGTGGTCACCAGTTCGTCCGCGCTGTGGAGGATCTGGCATGAGCCTGCTTAATATCATCAAGCCGTACCCGTCGCCGATCATTACCGGGCGCGGCATCGATCTCGACTTCCCGATGCTCGCCGGGTGCCTGGCATTGCTGGGCCTGGGCCTGGTGATGATTGCCTCGGCGTCGACCGAAGTCGCTGCCGTACAGTCGGGCAGCGCCCTCTATTACATGATCCGCCACCTGATCTATGTGGTGCTGGGCCTGGGCGCCTGCATCGTCACCATGATGATCCCGATCGCCACCTGGCAGCGCCTGGGCTGGCTGATGCTGATTGGCGCGTTCGGCTTGCTGGTGATGGTGATCATTCCCGGCATTGGCCGTGAAGTGAACGGTTCGATGCGCTGGATCGGCTTCAGCTTCTTCAACGTGCAGCCTTCCGAAATCGCCAAGGTGTTCGTGGTGATCTACCTCGCTGGCTACCTGGTGCGGCGCCAGAAAGAAGTACGTGAAAGCTGGATGGGCTTTTTCAAACCGTTCATCGTGCTGTTGCCGATGGCCGGCCTGTTGCTGATGGAACCGGACTTCGGTGCCACCGTCGTGATGATGGGTGCCGCTGCGGCCATGCTGTTTCTCGGCGGGGTCGGGTTGTTCCGCTTCCTGCTGATGGTGCTGCTGGCAGTCGGCGCAGTCGTGCTGCTGATCCAGATGCAGCCTTACCGGATGGCGCGTCTGACCAACTTTGCCGACCCATGGGCTGACCAGTTTGGCGCCGGCTACCAGCTGTCCCAGGCGTTGATCGCTTTCGGTCGCGGCGAGTGGCTGGGCGTTGGCCTGGGCAACAGCGTGCAAAAGCAGTTTTACCTGCCGGAAGCCCACACCGACTTCGTGTTCTCGGTCCTGGCCGAAGAGCTGGGTGCGGTAGGTTCGCTGTTCACGGTTGCGCTGTTTGCCTTCGTCTGTGTGCGCGGGATGTACATCGGTTATTGGGCGGAAAAAGCCAAGCAGTTCTTTGCCGCCTACATCGCCTATGGCCTGTCGTTCCTGTGGATCGGTCAATTCCTGATCAACATCGGCGTGAACGTCGGCCTGTTGCCAACCAAGGGCCTGACCCTGCCGTTCCTCAGCTATGGCGGCAGCTCGCTGGTGATCTGCTGTGCGTGCCTGGGCCTGCTGCTGCGCATCGAATGGGAGAGTCGAACCCATCTTGGCAGCGAAGAGATGGAATTTCAGGAAAGCGACTTCGCCGAGGAGCCGACCCATGGGCGCTAACGTGCTGATCATGGCGGGCGGCACCGGTGGCCACGTGTTCCCGGCGCTGGCCTGTGCACGCGAGTTCCAGGCCCGCGGTTATACCGTGCACTGGCTCGGCACCCCGCGTGGCATCGAGAACGAACTGGTACCGATGGCCGGTATCGAGCTGCACCGCATCAATGCCAGTGGTCTGCGTGGCAAGGGCAAGTTGTCGCTGCTCAAGGCTCCGATCATGTTGCTCAAGTCGGTCTGGCAGGCGCGGGCGATCATTCGCCAGCTGCAGCCGGTCTGCGTGGTCGGCTTTGGTGGCTATGTGACCGGTCCTGGTGGTGTTGCTGCCAAACTGGCCGGTGTGCCAGTGATCGTTCACGAGCAGAACGCGGTGGCCGGTACCGCCAATCGGTTGCTGGTGCCGTTGGCCGCCCGGGTGTGTGAAGCCTTCCCCGACACCTTTACCCTGTCGGACAGCCGCCGTACCACTGGCAACCCGGTGCGTACCGAACTGTTCCTCGAAACACCGCGTTCGGCCCTGGCCGGTCGCAAAGCGCGTTTGCTGATCCTGGGCGGAAGCCTGGGCGCAGAGCCATTGAACAAGTTGCTGCCTGAAGCCCTGGCCCAAGTCGCTGCCGACCTGCGCCCGGAAGTGTTCCATCAGGCTGGCAAAAACCACGATCAAGTGACTGCAGAGCGCTACCGCGCTGCCGGCGTCGAGGCGCAGGTGCAGCCTTTCATCAAAGACATGGCCCAAGCCTATGGCTGGGCCGACCTGGTGGTGTGCCGCGCAGGCGCGCTGACCATCAGTGAACTGGCTGCCGCCGGTCTGCCCTCGATGCTGGTGCCTTTGCCCCATGCCATAGACGATCACCAGACCCGCAACGCCGATTATTTGGCCCGTGAAGGCGCTGCCTTCCTGATGCCACAAAGAACGACCGGCGCTGCGGATCTTGCCGCACGCCTGACAGAGGTCCTGATGCAACCGCAACGACTCAATGACATGGCCACCGCAGCCCGCCGCCTGGCCAAACCAGATGCTACCCGTAACGTTGTCGATACCTGCCTGGAGGTGGCCCATGGTTGAGAATCAGAAAGCCATGCCTCATCCGGAGATGCGCCGCATCCGTCGCATCCACTTCGTCGGTATCGGCGGCGTTGGCATGTGCGGCATTGCCGAAGTGTTGTTGAACCTGGGTTATGAAGTGTCCGGTTCCGACCTGAAGGCATCGCCGGTGACCGAGCGCCTGGAATCCTTCGGTGCCCACATCTTTATCGGCCACCGCGCCGAGAACGCCGCGACGGCCGATGTGCTGGTCACTTCGAGCGCCGTGAACACCTCCAACCCGGAAGTCGCCACCGCCCTGGAACGTCGTATCCCGGTGGTGCCGCGCGCCGAAATGCTGGCTGAATTGATGCGCTACCGTCACGGCATTGCCGTCGCCGGTACCCATGGCAAAACCACCACCACCAGCCTGATCGCTTCGGTGTTCGCCGCAGGTGGCCTGGACCCGACGTTCGTCATCGGCGGTCGTCTGAATGCAGCAGGCACCAATGCCCAGCTCGGTACCAGCCGGTACCTGATCGCCGAGGCCGATGAAAGTGACGCCAGTTTCCTGCACTTGCAGCCGCTGGTGGCCGTGGTCACCAACATCGACGCCGATCACATGGCGACCTACGACGGCGACTTCAACAAGCTGAAGAAGACCTTCGTCGAGTTCCTTCACAACCTGCCGTTCTACGGTCTGGCGGTAGTGTGCCTGGACGATCCGGTGGTGCGCGAAATCCTTCCACTGGTCAAGCGTCCGACCGTCACCTACGGCTTCGGCGATGACTGCGACGTGCGCGCAATCAATGTGCGCCAGCAGGGCATGCAGACCTTCTTCACCGTGCTACGCCCTGAGCGCGAGCCGCTGGATGTCTCGGTGAACATGCCGGGCAATCACAACGTATTGAACGCCCTGGCGACCATCTGCATCGCCACCGACGAAGGCGTCAGTGACGAGGCCATCGTCCAGGGCCTGTCGGGGTTCCAGGGTGTCGGCCGACGCTTCCAGGTTTACGGCGAACTGCCGGTAGACGGCGGCAACGTGATGCTGGTGGATGACTACGGCCACCACCCGACCGAAGTCGCCGCCGTGATCAAGGCCGTGCGCGGTGGCTGGCCGGAGCGCCGTCTGGTGATGGTCTACCAGCCGCACCGCTACAGCCGCACCCGCGACCTGTACGACGATTTCGTCAATGTACTGGCCGACGCCAACGTGCTGCTGCTGATGGAAGTCTATCCGGCCGGTGAGGAACCTATCCCGGGCGCCGACAGCCGCAAGCTGTGCAACAGCATCCGCCAGCGTGGTCAGCTCGACCCGATCTACATCGAGCGCGGCGTTGACCTTGCACCGATCGTCAAGCCACTGCTGCGTGCCGGCGACATCCTGCTGTGCCAGGGCGCGGGTGATATCGGTGGCCTCGCCCCGAAACTGTTGAACAGTCCGTTATTCGTTGGCGCCGTTGCTGCGCCGAGCGTGGGGAAGTTGAAATGACCGCTGCATACGCCAACCTCTTTTCCACCATCGCGCCGAAAGACTTCGGTCGGGTGGCCGTGCTGTTCGGTGGCCGGAGCGCCGAGCGCGAGGTTTCCCTGAAATCGGGTAACGCCGTGCTCGAGGCGCTGCAAAGCGCCGGAGTGGATGCGTTTGGTCTCGACGTGGGCGACGATCTGTTGCAACGCCTGCTGAGCGAAAAGATCGACCGCGCCTTCATCATTCTCCACGGTCGTGGCGGTGAAGACGGCAGCATGCAGGGCCTGCTCGAATGCCTGGGCATCCCGTACACCGGCAGTGGCATCCTCGCGTCGGCGCTGGCCATGGACAAGTTGCGCACCAAGCAGGTCTGGCACAGCCTCGGCATTCCGACGCCACGCCACGCCGTGCTGTGCTGCGAGGCCGATTGTATTTCTGCAGCGACGGAACTGGGCTTCCCTTTGATCGTCAAACCGGCCCATGAAGGTTCAAGTATCGGCATGGCCAAAGTGACTTCCACGTCCGAGTTGATCGACGCCTGGAAAGCGGCCAGTACCTACGATTCGCAAGTGTTGGTCGAGCAATGGATTCAAGGTCCGGAGTTCACCATCGCCACCCTGCGTGACCAGGTGTTGCCTCCGATTGCCCTGGGCACACCGCACAGCTTCTACGACTACGACGCCAAGTACGTGGCCTCCGATACCCAGTACCGGATCCCGTGCGGGCTCGACAGCAACAAAGAGAAAGAATTGATCGACCTCACGGCGAAAGCCTGTGAGGCGCTGGGTATCGCCGGTTGGGGCAGGGCAGACGTGATGCAGGACGCCGATGGGCAGTTCTGGTTTCTCGAAGTCAATACCGCGCCGGGCATGACCGATCACAGCCTGGTGCCGATGGCGGCCCGTGCAGCCGGTCTGGATTTCCAGCAACTGGTTCTGGCCATTTTGGCCGCCAGCCTAGAGCCGCGAGGTTAAGACCATGCAAGGCGCCCAGCTGAGACATCAGCCTCCCGCACCGCCCGGCCGCAAGCCGGTGCCGCGGGGTGCAAGCCGAATGGTGGCCAAAGAGCCGATGTCCGCGCGCCTGCCGAAAGCCAACTTCGGTTTTCTCAAAGCCCTGTTCTGGCCAGTGCTGCTAGTCGCCCTGGGTTTCGGTACTTACGAAGGTGCGCAGCGTTTGCTGCCTTACGCTGACCGGCCGATTAGCAAGATCGCGGTACAAGGCGACCTGAGCTACATCAGCCAGCAAGCAGTGCAGCAGCGGATCGCCCCTTTTGTGGCGGCGAGCTTCTTCACCATCGACCTGGCGAGCATGCGTACCGAACTGGAGCAAATGCCCTGGATCGCCCACGCCGAAGTGCGGCGGGTATGGCCGGACCAGGTTGTGATTCGCCTGGAAGAGCAGCTGCCGGTGGCCCGTTGGGGCGATGAGTCGTTGCTTAACAACCAGGGCCAGGCGTTCACCCCGCGTGAGCTGGCGAACTACGAACACCTGCCACAGCTGTTCGGTCCACAACGGGCCCAGCAGCAGGTGATGCAGCAGTACCAGGTGCTGAGCCAGATGCTCAGGCCGTTGGGCTTCTCGATTGCACGGCTGGAACTGCGTGAACGCGGCAGCTGGTTCCTGACCACCGGAGCCGGCAGTGCAGGCCCAGGCATCGAGTTGCTGCTGGGACGCGGCAACCTGTTGGAAAAGATGCGCCGTTTTATCGCCATCTATGACAAGACGCTTAAAGAACAGATTACGAACATTGCGCGCATCGATCTGCGCTACGCCAACGGCCTCGCTGTTGGCTGGCGGGAACCTGCAGCGCCCACGACAGCCCAACCCGCTGTCGCGAAGAATTAAGAAGAGGCAGGACCCATGGCAAACGTGCAAAGCGGCAAAATGATCGTCGGTCTGGATATCGGCACTTCCAAGGTGGTGGCGCTGGTCGGCGAGGTCGCGGACGATGGCACGCTGGAAATCGTCGGGATCGGTACGCACCCTTCCCGTGGCCTGAAAAAAGGCGTGGTGGTGAACATCGAGTCCACCGTGCAATCGATCCAGCGCGCAATCGAAGAAGCGCAGCTGATGGCCGGTTGCCGGATCCACTCGGCGTTCGTCGGCGTGGCGGGTAATCACATCCGCAGCCTGAACTCCCACGGCATCGTGGCGATTCGTGATCGCGAAGTCAGCTCCGCCGACCTCGAGCGCGTTCTTGACGCTGCCCAGGCCGTGGCGATCCCGGCTGACCAGCGTGTGCTGCACACCCTGCCTCAGGACTACGTGATCGATAACCAGGAAGGCGTACGTGAGCCCCTGGGTATGTCCGGCGTCCGTCTGGAAGCCAAGGTCCACGTGGTCACCTGCGCCGTCAACGCTGCTCAGAACATCGAGAA
Organism: Pseudomonas sp. ES3-33; assembly: GCF_000952175.1. Taxonomy (NCBI): domain Bacteria; kingdom Pseudomonadati; phylum Pseudomonadota; class Gammaproteobacteria; order Pseudomonadales; family Pseudomonadaceae; genus Pseudomonas; species Pseudomonas sp. ES3-33. The sequence goes on from NZ_JZRI01000059.1 coordinate 108,188, forward strand.
GTGCGTGCGTCGCTGCGGCCTGGAAATCGACGACATCATTCTCGAGCAACTGGCTTCGGCCTATTCGGTCCTGACCGACGACGAGAAAGAGCTGGGCGTGTGCCTGGTCGACATTGGCGGCGGCACCACCGACATCGCCATCTTCACCGAAGGTGCGATCCGTCACACCGCAGTGATCCCGATTGCGGGCGACCAGGTGACCAACGACATCGCCATGGCGTTGCGCACACCGACCCAGTACGCCGAAGAAATCAAGATCCGCTACGCCTGCGCCCTGGCCAAGCTGGCCGGTGCTGGCGAGACCATCAAGGTGCCAAGCGTTGGCGACCGGCCACCGCGCGAGCTGTCCCGCCAGGCCCTGGCCGAAGTGGTCGAGCCGCGTTACGACGAACTCTTCACCCTGATCCAGGCCGAGCTGCGTCGCAGCGGTTACGAAGACCTGATCCCGGCCGGCATCGTGCTGACCGGTGGCACCTCGAAAATGGAAGGCGCGGTCGAACTGGCCGAGGAAATTTTCCACATGCCGGTCCGCCTGGGCGTGCCGCATGGCGTCAAGGGCCTGGATGACGTGGTGCGCAACCCGATCTATTCCACTGGCGTTGGCCTGTTGATGTACGGCCTGCAGAAGCAGTCTGACGGGATTTCGTTCTCGGGCATCAGCAGCCGCGACGGCTATAGCAATGAAGAAGCCAAACCTGCCTTGCTCGATCGAATCAAGAGCTGGGTACAAGGCAACTTCTAAAGAATTACGCAGCACCGCACGACCGCAACAAACGCAGTAGGCGAAAAAACTAGAGAATGTAAGGAGAGGGAAAATGTTCGAACTCGTAGACAACATCCCCGCAAGCCCGGTTATTAAAGTTATCGGTGTTGGCGGAGGCGGCGGCAACGCTGTCAACCATATGGCCAAGAGCAACATTGAAGGCGTCGAATTCATTTGCGCTAACACTGATGCCCAAGCGCTGAAAAGCGTCGGCGCGCGGACCATCCTGCAATTGGGCACAGCCGTGACCAAGGGCCTCGGCGCTGGCGCCAATCCGGAAGTTGGCCGTCAAGCCGCGCTGGAAGACCGCGAGCGTATTGCTGAAGTGCTGCAAGGCACCAACATGTTGTTCATCACCACCGGCATGGGCGGCGGTACCGGTACCGGTGCGGCCCCGATCATTGCCGAAGTGGCCAAGGAAATGGGGATTCTGACGGTTGCTGTCGTGACCCGTCCGTTCCCTTTCGAAGGCCGCAAGCGCATGCAGATCGCCGACGAAGGTATCCGTCTGCTGTCTGAAAGCGTCGACTCGTTGATCACCATCCCCAACGAGAAGCTGCTGACCATCCTCGGCAAGGACGCAAGCCTGTTGTCGGCTTTCGCCAAGGCTGACGATGTACTGGCGGGTGCCGTTCGCGGTATCTCCGACATCATCAAGCGTCCCGGCATGATCAACGTCGACTTTGCCGACGTACGTACCGTGATGAGCGAAATGGGCATGGCGATGATGGGCACTGGCTGCGCCAGCGGTCCGAACCGTGCACGCGAGGCCACCGAAGCGGCCATTCGCAACCCGTTGCTGGAAGACGTGAACCTGCAAGGTGCACGCGGCATCCTGGTGAACATCACCGCCGGTCCTGACCTGTCCCTGGGTGAGTACTCCGACGTGGGTAGCATCATCGAAGCCTTCGCTTCCGAGCACGCCATGGTCAAGGTCGGTACCGTTATCGATCCGGACATGCGCGACGAGCTGCACGTGACTGTAGTAGCGACCGGCCTGGGCGCGAAAATCGAGAAGCCGGTGAAGGTCATCGACAACACCATGCACACCTCCGTGACCTCGCAGCCACAGCAACACGCGCCCGCTCGTCAGGAAGCTCCTGCCGTGAACTACCGTGATCTGGACCGTCCGACCGTCATGCGCAACCAGGCCCAGGCCGGTGCAGCGACTGCCGCGAAGATGAATCCGCAAGATGACCTGGACTACCTGGACATCCCGGCCTTCCTGCGTCGTCAGGCCGATTGATGGAATGTATCAGGGCTATGAAGGTGATTGGTGTTCAGCAAAGGTCTGGTCTGCTATTATCGCCAGCCTTTGTTGATACCAGTTCGCAATTTGCGCTGAAGCGGCCCAAGCCATGATTAAACAACGCACACTGAAAAATATTATCCGTGCCACAGGTGTAGGCCTGCACTCCGGGGAGAAGGTATACCTGACCCTCAAGCCCGCACCTATCGACACCGGCATTGTGTTTTGTCGTGCCGATCTCGACCCTGTGGTGCAGATTCCTGCCCGCGCGGAAAACGTTGGTGAAACCACGATGTCGACCACGCTGGTCAGTGGTGACACCAAAGTGGATACGGTGGAGCACTTGCTCTCGGCCATGGCTGGCCTGGGCATCGATAACGCCTACGTCGAGCTCTCCGCGTCCGAAGTTCCAATCATGGATGGTAGCGCTGGACCTTTCGTATTCCTGATTCAGTCGGCTGGCCTGGAAGAACAGGACGCCGCCAAGAAATTCATCCGCATCCTGCGTGAAGTGACAGTGGAAGATGGCGACAAGCGCGCCACTTTCGTCCCTTTCGAAGGGTTCAAGGTGAGTTTCGAGATCGATTTCGATCACCCGGTTTTCCGTGACCGCACACAAAGTGCAAGCGTGGATTTTTCCAGCACTTCGTTTGTAAAAGAAGTCAGCCGCGCCCGTACCTTTGGTTTCATGAGTGATATCGAGTACCTGCGCAAGCACAACCTCGCACTCGGCGGCAGCGTTGAAAACGCTATTGTGGTCGACGCGGATGGCGTACTGAACGAAGACGGCCTTCGCTATGAAGACGAATTCGTGAAGCACAAGATCCTCGATGCTATTGGTGACCTCTACCTGCTGGGCAATAGCCTGATAGGTGAGTTCAAGGGCTTCAAGTCCGGGCATGCATTGAACAACCAGCTGCTGCGCAAGTTGATTGAGCAGACAGATGCTTGGGAAGTCGTGACTTTCGAAGACGCCAGCACTGCACCGATCTCTTACATGCGTCCAGTTGCGGCCGTGTAAGTAAAAACCTCTCTAGTTTTTAAGGGCTGCCTTCGGGTGGCCTTTTTTTATGGCTCTTAACAAACATTTCGTTGCTTGATCCGGCGTCATCGCGAGCAGGCTCGCTCACACAATTAAACCGCGTCCTTCCCTGTGGGCGCGAGCCTGCTCGCGATGAGGCCTGACGGGGCAGCGAAACCATCAACTGCCTGCCACTACCCGATTGCGCCCCTGCTCCTTGGCCTGATACAGCGCCTTGTCCGCTGCAAACAGCAGTTGCTCCAGGGTCACATCCGTCTGGGTAGTCCAGGTGCTGATACCGATACTGACGGTCATGGGTAGCTCGTCTCCCTCCGTCGTCGGCAACTGTTGCACCGCCATCCGGATCTTTTCGGCAATCTGCCGGGCACCCGTGCTGTCAGTTTCCGCCAGGATCACCGAAAACTCCTCGCCACCGTAGCGCGCCACCAGGTCCGCAGGACGCCGTACATTGGCCGCGATTACCTTGGCGATCGTGCGCAAGGCCTCGTCACCGCCTTGATGCCCATGACGGTCATTGAAGGCCTTGAAGTGATCGGCGTCGATCATCAGCACCGACAGCGGCTGGCCTGAGCGTTGTGCGCGAAACCATTCGTGGCGCAGGGTCAGGTCAAGGATCCGGCGGTTGGCGACCCCGGTCAGGGAATCGGTGGCGGCCAGTTGCGCCAGTTCCTGCTCGGCTTGATGGCGCAAACGCAGTTCCCGACACAGCAACCAGCTAAGCCACAGCAAGCCAATGCACAGCACGCCCGTAGCCCCGCTGATCACCAGCGCCGTGCGCCGCCAGGCGGCAAACACGTCGTTGCCGGACAGCGCGACGATGACCGTCAGCGGCAGATTACCAACCCGGGAAAAGGTATAGAGGCGTTGCCGGCCATCGATACTCGAAACGCTCTCGAAGCTGCCACTGCCTTCGCGCAGGATGCGCACGACATTGGGGCGGGTGGCGAAGCTCTTGCCGATCGAGTCATGCTCCAGGTAGGGCTTTTGCGCCAGGAGGATGCCTGCGTCATCGATGATGTTCAGCGTGCTGTCGCTGCCGATGTACAGGCTGTTGAACAGCTGGTCGAAGTAGGTCAGGCGCATTGATGCCACGGCTACCCCCAGGAACTCCCCGGTCGACGAGGCAATACGACGGCTGAAGCTGATTCGCCATTCATTGCTGTCCTCGCAATCGCAGCGGGGCTTGAACGGGCGACTGATGTACATGCCGCTGCCGGTGTTGGTGACGTGGGCCTGAAAGTAGTCGCGGTCGGCGAAATTTCCTGGCCGGGGCTCGATCAGGGATGAGTCGGCGAGGACCTCGCCATGCTTGTCGAGTAGCAGGATGTCGCCTTTGAATCGGGCCGTGGTGGAGCGGTCGAACAGCACCAGGTGGCGGATCTGCGGTGAGACCTGGCGCAGGTCGTCCCGTTGCGCGGCAGCGATCAGGCCTTGCAGGGTCATGTCGTAGAGCTCGACGGTGCGCAACACGTCGGCATCGATGAGTTGCGCAATGGTGGTTGCGCTGCGGGTGGCGGTCTCCTTCGCTCCGGCATGTTCGCGGATCAGCAGGAAGGTGACGATGCCGAGAATCGCGATGACCGTCAGGGTGCTGCCGAGGATCACCATGAGTTCAGGTCGACCGGTCTTGCCTGAAACTTGAGGGAGGCGACTGGCGGTCATGGGCATGAGGTCTGCGTGAACTTCGGTTAAGGCATGTTTGTAGGAGCGAGCTTGCTCGCGAAGAACGTCGAGGCATCGCGTTGATCCAGACAGCCTGCGTTATCGTTAACGTTTTTCGCGAGCGAGCTCGCTCCTACAGAGTTAAGCAGGTAGTGGACCGTTTTGCCTATCGTTGCACTTATTGCAAGAATTGGCAGGCGAAAAAAAGCCGCTGGTAGCAGCGGCTTGAAGACAACTTTTCAAAGGGAAGAGCCGATGAAAAGTGTCGAGGGAAATAGAATTCTGCAGCGGGTCAGCTGTCTTTCCCGGCCTCGGGCTGGGCGTGGAGCGTCGATGCTTGCGGGGTCTGGCCAGCGTCCTGAGCCTTGGCCGTCATCTCACCCTGATAGGCTTCGAACGCCGCAGCGCGTTCAGCGTTGCGGGTGGCGAAGGTCAGGGACTCTTCAGCCATGGCGAGTGGGGAAAGGAACAATGAGGACAAAACGAAAGCGCTGGCAATACCCATGGAGTTGGACATCTTTAAAACCTTCTTGCTTGGCAAGTGCTGTTTGGTGGCGCAAAGATAAGGCTGAACGGGGAGGGGAAAAAGAGTGGATTCGTGAAAGGACTGTTGCGTATTTGGCAAAAATAGGCCGTTGCTTGGCGTGTGCCTGTTACCGCCGGAGTGCGGGGGCCCGCATCGCGAGCAGGCTCGCTCCCACAATTGATTTCAAAGTGTTGGGGAAAATCCCGGTGGGAGTGCCCCTGCTCGCGATTGCGGCGGGTCAGGCCGTATATTTTCAGCGGGAAGAACCCAGCTGGCGTATCAGATGGGCAGGTGAATCCCGAACGTATTCACGCCCTCATCACTGCGCGCAAACACATCCCCGCCATGCATCAGGGCAATGGCCTTGACGATCGCCAGCCCCAAGCCATGGTTGTTCCCGCTGTTGCTGCGCGAAGCATCAACCCGGTAGAAGCGCTCGAACAGGCGCGGAAGGTGCTCGCTGGCGATCGGCGCGCCCGGGTTGGCCACGCCAATGCTGACCTGATGAGCCTGGGCTTCGATGCGCACAAGGATCACCTGCCCGGGCTCCGTGTGCTGCACGGCATTACTCAACAAGTTGATGAGCGCCCGGCGCAGGTGTGCGATCTCGATTCGCACCTGCGCGTCGCCGCTGACCTGGACCTCAACCTGAGCGTCCTCGAGGATGAAATCCAGGTACTCCAGGGTGGTCGCCACTTCACCCGCCAGTGAGGTCGAAGTCAGTTTGGTGGCCTTGCTGCCCTGGTCGGCACTGGCCAGGAACAACATGTCGTTGATGATCGAGCGCAGTCGCTCCAGTTCCTCGAGGTTCGATTGCAGCACTTCGAAGTAATGTTCCGCCGACCTTCCGCGAGTCAGCGCGACCTGGGTCTGGCCGATCAGGTTGGTCAGTGGCGAGCGCAATTCATGCGCCACGTCGGCATTGAAGGACTCAAGGCGTGAGTAGGCCTGCTCGACCCGCTCCAGCGTCGAATTGAATGAGCTGACGAACTGGTTCAGCTCCGGCGGCAGCGGCGACAGTTGCAACCGGCCGGATAGAAGTGGCGGCGCCAGGCGTTGGGCTTCCTGGGATAATTTGATCAGGGGTTTGAGGCCGATGCGTGCCACCCAATAGCCAAGCGCAGAAGCCAGCAGCACGCCAACGATCGCCAGGCTGATCAGCGCGATCAGCAAGTGGTGCTGCGTCTGGAAAAAGGTTTCGGTGTCGATGCCGATCATGAAGCGCAGCGCGGGACGCTGGTCCTTGGCGGGAAACTGACTGACCAACACCTTGAGTGGATAAGGCTGGTCCGGCAGCTTCAGGTCGCGCATGCCCAGGGGACCTTGGGCAAAGGCGCGGATCCGGGGCGTGAGCTCGCCGTATTCATAGTGGGGATCGCCGCTGATGATCCAGAAGCGTATGCGCTTGTCTTCCTCGCCCAGCAGCTTGAGCTTGTTGTTGATCTTCACCCAGTGCTCGGGCGTGCCGTAACGTCCGACGGTGGATTCGAGCACGCTGTAGCGCGCATCCAGTTCGGCTTCGGGCAGCAGGCCCAGGCCCTTGTCGACCTGCTGGTACAAGGCCCCGCCAATCAACAGGAACACCAGCAACGCCACCAGCGTGAACATGCCACTGAGGCGCAGGGCGATCGAGTTACTGGACACTACGGCTCTCCAGCACGTAGCCCATGCCGCGAATGGTGTGCAGCAATTTCTCGTCGAAAGGCCCGTCGAGTTTGGCGCGCAGACGCTTGATCGCGACCTCGACGACGTTCGCATCGCTGTCGAAATTAATGTCCCAGACCATCTCGGCGATCGCGGTCTTCGAGAGAATTTCACCTTGGCGACGGGCCAGTACGCTCAGCAGCGAGAACTCCTTGGCGGTCAGGTCCAGGCGGGTTCCGGCACGGGTCGCCTTGCGGCTGATCAGGTCGATCCACAAGTCGGCGATGCTCACCTGCACGGGTTCATGTCCGCCACTGCGGCGGGTCAGCGCTTGCAGGCGCGCGACCAGTTCGAGGAAGGAGAACGGCTTGCCCAGGTAGTCGTCGGCACCATCGCGCAAGCCCTTGATGCGGTCTTCGACTCGCTCGCGGGCGGTCAGCATGATCACCGGGGTTTGCTTGCGCGCACGCAGCGCCCGCAGGACGCCAAAGCCGTCGAGGCCCGGCAGCATGACGTCGAGGACGATTACCGCATAGTCACTTTCCAGCGCCATGTGCAGGCCTTCCACGCCGTCGCGCGCCAGGTCCACGGTGTAGCCTTGTTCCGTCAGGCCGCGGTGCAGGTAGTCTGCGGTTTTTTCTTCGTCTTCGATAATCAGGACGCGCATGACCCCGCCTCAGTCTGTGGTCGCCAGCGCCGCTACCGGGGCTGGTTCAGGTCGATGGAATAGCCGCTCCAGCCACAAGTATATGACCGGCGTGGTGAACAGCGTCAGCGCCTGGCTCACCAGCAGGCCACCGACCACCGCAATCCCCAGTGGCTGGCGCAGTTCGGCGCCGGTGCCGTAGCCGAGCATCAACGGCAAGGCGCCCAGCAGTGCGGCGAGGGTGGTCATGATGATCGGCCGGAACCGCGTGATACAGGCTTCATAGATGGCTTCTTGCGGTGTCAGGCCACGGTTGCGCTGGGCATCGAGGGCAAAATCAATCATCAGGATACCGTTTTTCTTCACGATGCCGATCAGCAGTACCAGGCCGATCAGCGCCATGATCGAAAAGTCCTGCCCGCAGATCCACAGCATGATCACGGCCCCGAGCCCCGCCGATGGCAGCGTCGAGATAATGGTCAGCGGGTGGACAAAGCTCTCGTAGAGCACGCCGAGGATGATGTACACGGCCACCAGCGCCGCCAGGATCAGCCACGGCTGGCTGGCCAGCGAACTCTGGAAGGCCTGGGCTGCGCCCTGGAAATTACCGCTCATGGCGGCCGGCATGCCGATCTCGGCCTTGGCCTGGTTGAGCATGATCACTGCATCGCCCAAGGCCACGCCGGGGGCCAGGTTGAATGACAGGTTGGCGGCCGGGAACATGCCATCGTGGGCAATGGACAGCGGGCCCACCGTTGGCGCATCGAATCGGGCGAGGGCCGAAAGGGGCACCATTTCCCCGCTCAATGGCGAGCGCAGATAGAAATAGTTGAGGCTTTCTGCTTTGCCGCGTTGCCGGGTGTCCAGCTCCAGAATGACGTTGTACTGGTTGATCTGGGTCTGAAATTCGTTGATCTGGCGCTGGCCGAAGGCGTCGTACAGCGCTTCGTCGACATCGCTTGCGGTCAGGCCGAAACGCGCGGCGGCGCTGCGGTCGATGCTGATGTGGGTGATGCTGCCGCCCAGTTGCAGGTCGTTGGAGATGTCGCGGAACGCCGGATTGCTGCGCAGCTTGTCGGTCAGGCGCTGGGTCCAGGTGCTGAGCGTCGCGCCGTCGTTGCTCTTGAGCACGTATTGATACTGCGCGCGGCTGGGGCCGGAGCTCAGGTTGATGTCCTGGCCGGCACGCAGGTACAGCACGATGCCGGGGACTTTCATCAATTGCGGACGAATCCGGTCGATGAACTCGCTGGCCGAGACATCACGGTCGCCGCGTTTTTTCAGGGATATCCAGAACCGGCCGTTGGCGATGGTCTGGTTGCTGCCCGACACGCCGACCGAATGGGAGAACGCCTGCACGGCCGGGTCGGCGGCGACAATCTCGGCCATGGCCAGGTGTTTTTTCACCATGTCACCGTAGGAAATATCCGCAGCGGCTTCGGTGGTGCCCAGGACGAACCCGGTGTCCTGCACCGGAAAGAAACCCTTGGGAATGAATATGTAGCCGGCAATGGCCAGGCCCAACGAAACGCCGAACACCCCGATCATCAGCTTCTGGTGCGCCAGGGCACGACGCAAGCCTTTTTCGTACCACCCCAGCAGGCGTTCGCCGAACCCCGGCTTGCGGTTGGCATGATGCACCGGCGCACGCATGAACAGCGCGGCCAGGGTCGGCGCGAGGGTCAGCGACACTACGACCGAAATCATTATGGTAGCGGTGGCGGTCAGGGCGAACTCCTTGAACAGCCGCCCGACCACGCCGCCCATGAACAGCAGCGGGATGAACGCCGCCACCAGCGAGAAGCTGATCGAGACCACGGTGAAACCGATCTCGCCCGCACCCTTGATCGCCGCCTCGCGCATGCCATCGCCGGCCTCCAGGTGACGGTGGATGTTCTCCACCACCACAATCGCATCGTCGACCACAAACCCCACGGCCACCACGATGGCAACCAGGGTCAGGTTATTCAGGCTGAAGCCCATGATGTACATCAGGGCGAAAGTGGCGACCAGCGAAACCCCCAGTACCGCCGAGACGATCAGCGTTGCGGAGAGCTGGCGCAGGAACAGCGCCATGACCGCGACGACCAGGGCGATTGCGATCAGCAGGGTAATTTCCACCTCGTGCAGCGACGCACGGATGGTCTGCGTGCGGTCGATCAGCACCTTGACCTGGACCGAGGCCGGCAACATGGCCTCCAGGCCGGGCAACGCGGCCTGGATGCGGTCGACTGTTTCGACAATGTTGGCCCCCGGCTGGCGCGAGATCACCAGGTTCACCCCGGGTTGATCACCGGCCCAGGCTTGCACGTAGGCATCTTCCGAACCGTTGACGACTTTGGCCACGTCCTTGAGATGAACCGGGGCACCGTCCTTGTAGGAAACAATGAGTTGGCCGTATTCCTCGGGGTGGAACAACTGATCGTTGGTTGACAGGGTCGAGATGCTTGATTCGCCGTACAGCGCACCCTTGGCCAGGTTGAGGCTGGTTTGCTGAATGGCCACGCGGATGTCGGCCAGGGTCAGGCCGATCGCTGCGAGCTTGTCTGCGGAAGCCTGGACGCGGATTGCCGGACGCTGCTGACCGGTAATATTGATTTGGCCTACGCCGTCGATCTGACTGATCTGCCGCGCCAGCAGGGTTTCCACCAGATCGCTGAGTTCCGGGCCGGGCAGCAGGGTCGAATTGATGCTGAGGATCAGCACCGGGCTGTCGGCCGGGTTGACCTTGCGCCAGGTTGGCAGGTTAGGCATGTCCTTGGGCAGTTTGCCTGAGGCCGTGTTGATCGCCGCCTGCACTTCCTGGGCGGCGGTGTCGATGCTTTTGTCGAGGGTGAACTGCAGGGTCAGGTTGGTCGAGCCCAGGGCGCTGCTCGAGGTCATCTGGGTCACGCCGGGGATGGCGCTGAATTGCACTTCAAGCGGCGTGGCCACCGATGAAGCCATGGTTTCCGGGCTGGCCCCGGGCAATTGCGCAGCCACCTGGATGGTGGGGAATTCGGCTTCCGGCAGCGGCGCGATCGGCAATTTCGGGAACGCGATCACCCCGAGCAGCACCAGGGCGAACGTCAGCAGGATCGTCGCGACCGGATGATCGATGCACCAGGCGGAAACCGAACCGCGGCCTTTCATGACTTGGGCTCCGACTGCACGACCTGCGGCGGCTCGGTCAGCACCTGCACCGTGGAGCCGGGCTTGAGCCGGGATTGACCGTCACTGACCAGTACATCGCCGGGCTTCACGCCCTTGATAATGTCCTGCCCGCTGCCTTGATACACCATCTGCACAGGGACGATTTCAACCTTGTCACCCTTGACCCGGTAGACGAAATGTTGATCAAGCCCGCGCTGTACGACCGTGGGTGGAACCACCAGCGCGGCTTTATCCAGGGCTGTCTGAATTTTTACCGTCACCAGCAGGCCGGGCCAGAGTTTTTGCCCGGGATTGTTGAATTCGGCCTTGGCGCGGATGGTCCCGGTGTTCGCATTGATCTGGTTGTCGATCAGCGTCAGATGCCCCTCGCCCAACAGGTTGCCGGTCTCGCCGTCGGTGTCGGCACCGATGTAGGCAGATACCTGCGCATGCTCGGGGTCGTTGATCAGGCCTTGCAGGGTCGGCAGCATTTGCTGGGGCAGGGAAAACTCCACGGCAATCGGGTCGATCTGGGTCACCGTGAATAGCCCCTGCGTATCGGTCATGCGCAGGACATTGCCTTCGTCTACCGTGCGAATACCCACTCGCCCGGTGACCGGGGAGCGAATCTGCGTGTAGGAAAGTTGTACTTGCGCCGCATCGATCGAGGCCTGGTTACCTTGGGCCGTGGCCTTGAGCTGGTTGACCAGCGCCTGCTGCTGATCATAGGTCTGCTTCGACACGCCATCGTCGACGCTGAGCAATTTGTAGCGCTTGAGGTTGACCAGTGCCACCTGCAACTGCGCCTGGCTTTCACCCAATTGCGCGCGGGCCTGATCAAGGTTGGCGCGAATCGTGCGGTCATCGATGGTGGCGAGCAGGTCGCCTGCTTTCACCAATTGTCCTTCCTTGACCAGCAATTTGGTGAGCACACCATCGATCTGCGGACGCACCACCACACTGTGCAGGGACAGCACTGAACCAATGCCGCTGACAAAGCGCGGAACATCTTTTTCAGCGACGTTCACTACGCGCACGGGAATGGCGTTCGGCGTGGCCAGTTTCGCCGTGGCTGGCTTGCTCAGGTACCAGATGCCCAGCGCAATCAGCGCGATCAGAAGGGTGGCGAGCAGGGCGGTCTTTTTCTGGATTCGCATGCGAGTGGGGCGCCGGGCAGAAGATCGAAATGGGAGGGAGATTTATACCTCCCTTATAGCCCTGTTACACCGTCAGCAAAGTGACTGCCAACTGACAGCGCTGTCAGTTTGGTCGCCAAGGCTGTAAGAGGCACCGTCACCTACCCGTAGGCAGCGGTTGTCAGCAGGCGTTGAAAATTCTTGCAGTGCCGACCGAAGGTGCGCGTGCGTGGGTCGGCCGGGCAGGTATACTGCCGCCTTTCGCGGCTCGCTGACCGGGCCCGACTCTTTTGCATCACCCGGAGCTTTCATGACTTCCCCGACACAACCGCCGGTTGCCGACGCTTCGAGCGACGCCTCGGCAGACCTGCCAGACAGCGTCGACTCCAACGCAGACAGCGAAACCAAAACTGCAATCCCGGCCTTCAAGTTCCCGTTCAAGCCAGGTGAGCTGGCTGCGACAAAAAACGCCAGCCAGCCCTGGTACAAGAATGGCGCGAAGAATGGCCACACCAAGACCCCAGGCGCTGCGCCTCCGGGTACCCGTCGTTCGATGGGTAAGCGCTAGGCTTCTGGATAATTGCTGATGGGTGCACTGCCATCGCGAGCAGGCTCGTTCCCACAGGGGCGGGCTTGGCCGCGATAGGTGTTCAGATCAGGCCGACCGCAACGAAATAAACGCATAGTTTTGCGCTGCCTCGCTGGTCACCTCGGCACCGGCGGCTTGCACCTGGCCGGCGATGTCGTCGCCTGACACATGGAACAGCCACTCACTGGCCCATTCCGGCAGCGTCTGGCCGGCCAGCTCATCGAAGATCGTGGCAAATTCCGCCATATCCGGCAGGTACGCGGTGAACCCGTCGCCCTTCAACGCCGTGGTGCGAATGCCCAATAGCGCGCACATCGCATCCTTGACCAGCACGTCGTCGCGGTCCGCCTGGCGGGAGCGCTGGATCAGCTCGGCCAGTGGCTGATCGACCAGGGTGCCGCCGACGATCAGGTCCGGGCCGCTTTCCCACGATTGTGGCGGGCATTCCTTCACCGCGATGTCGAGCGGAATGTGCGGATTGATCTCCATGGGGTAGATGCGGCAGACCAACGGGCGGCGGTCATAGATGCGACACAGGTTGTCTTCGTCAAGATTCCGGCAGCGACCCTGGTTGTAGGCGGCAAAGGTAATGGCCACGAAGGCCTCGGTTTCGCCGCTGCTGACCTGCACCGAGCGACGCTCGGCATGTTCGCGTTGCTGCACTGGCAGGCCCAGGCCATTAGCGAGAAAACCCTCGACCAGCACGATCACCTGACCGCCGTCAGCGGCCCACATGCGGGCTTCATCCAGGGTCAGGGGGACATGGTGATCGGTGCAGCATTTGCCACAACCTACGCAGGAAAACGTCGTATTCATTGAGCAGTCAGTCGCATCCGAGGGCAGTCAAGCGGTGACGGAAAATCACCACGCAGGCCTGCCTGGAAGCAAGTTATGCGCCATTCACCGGTTTTTGGCCGGAGGGCGGATGGAATCCCACTCGGTGACATAGGCTGTTTTGCTTTTCTTGTTGTAGAGGCACAGCTCGGTGCCTTGCTGGCCTTTCATGTGTTTTTGCGGGTACTGGCCTTGCAGCAGCAGTGCGGTGTACTCGACCCGGTCATCGAATTGAGCGGCGTTGCCAACCGGTTTGGCGTTCTTCAGGCCGCTCGCCTTGGTGCAACTGGTGAGCACAGCCTTGTCGAAGGCGGCCCAGGCGTCGGAGCTGGAAGCCTGGGCCTGGGTGGCGAGGGCGCCGAGGCAGATGAAGGTCAGGGTGATTGCTTTCATGGGTTCCGGGATCCTGGGGCATGGGTTGTCCGAAGTTGGAGTATGCCTCCACAGGATAAGTTTGCCCGACCGCCAAAAGATCGCAGCCTTCGGCAGCTCCTACAGGGTCGACCGCGTTCGTCTGCAGGAGCTGCCGCAGGCTGCGATCCTGGCGATATCAGGCAGGTACCGGTTCGCGCCGAACCACATACATCCCGACATGCTCATACAATCGCTGCGCCTTCAGGTTGTCTTCCAGCACCTTCAAATCGACAAATCCTTCGCGCCGACACTGGAATATGTTGAAAGCATGGAGCAGCAGTGCCTGGCCTAAACCTCGGCCTTGGGCCCGCGGATGCACCACCAGGTTTTTGATGTAGGCACTCGTCCAGCACTGGCAGACACCCACAATCCCTTCATCGTCCAGCGCGATGAAGCACAGGGATGGGTCGTACTCGGGATCGGTTTCAAAACGCCTTTGCCAGGTATCCAGGGCCGGCACGCGACCGCCACCGTGCAGATAACCCTGTTCCATCAAACGATGAACGGCTTCAGCCAGGTCCGGGCGGTACTCGCAGAGGACAATACCCTGCGGCCAAGTGATCGCAGGCACCGCTGCAGCGAGGTTGCGCCGCATCAGAAAACAGAAATCCTTGCTCACACCTTAATGACCCTGTTCTGCAACGGTCTTGGCGGCTTCGATCAGGCACTTGGTCAGTTCCGGCGAGGAGAACTTGGTCAACACGGCGTTGGCGCCGGCAAGACGAGCCTTTTCGCTGTTCATCGCACTGTCCAGAGACGTGTGGAGCAACACATAGAGGTGGGAGAAATCCGGGGTTTCACGCAAGGTCCGGGTGAAGGCATAGCCGTCCATCTCCGACATTTCTATGTCTGAAACGATCAGGTTGATCTGCTGTTCGGTGCCTTGCAAGTCCAGCAGGCAATCGATGGCCTCCTTGGCGCTGCGGGCGGTGTGGCATTGCAGGCCGAGGTTGCGCAGGGTGTGCACCGATTGCTGCAATGCGGTCTGGCTGTCATCGACCACCAGGATCCGGGCGTTGCCGAGTATGTCGGCGTCTTCCATGCTGAGTTCGGTCGGTGCCGATTCGATCTGGGCCGGGGCAATGCCGTGGATGACCTTTTCGATATCCAGCACCTGCACCAGCGTGCCATCGACCGAGGTGACCCCGGTGATGTACGAGCGCGAGCCTCCAGAGCCGTAGGGCGGTGGGCGGATATCGGTGGTCAGGCAGTGGACGATCTTGCTCACTGCCTGCACGTGCAGGCCCTGTTTGGAGCGGCTGACATCGGTGACGATCAGGCAGCCACCGTTGGGGTCTTCCAGCGGTCGTTCGCCAATGGCACGGCTGAGGTCAATCACCGACAACGACATTCCGCGCAGGCTGGCGATGCCTTTGACGTGGGGGTGTGACTCCGGCATTTTGGTCAGCGGCGGGCAGGGGATGATTTCACTGACTTTCAGCAGGTTAATCGCCATCAGCTTGCCGCTGCGCAAGGTAAATAGCAGAAGCGAGAGTGAGTCTGCGCGGGCTTTGGTGGAGGACATAAAAACCTTCTGTGGAGAAAGGTGATGGGCGTCTCGGGGACCGCCAACAACTATCGATGCCGGGTTATCGACTTGTTGGGGTCAGGCTTTAGCCTTCAATCGATGTTCGATGGATCAAAAGATCGAACGATCTTCTGTTACTTCATGCCGAGGCGCTTGGCCATGCGTCCAAGGTTCGCCCGGTCCAGGCCCAGCTCCCGCGCCGCGCTGGCCCAATTGTCGTGGTGGCGTTCCAGGCAAGCGCTGATCAGTTGTCGCTGATAATTTTCGGTTGCTTCACGCAGGTCACCCGACACCAGTGCCACCGCTGCACCGGCGGGTTGCTCTGGCACTGCTTCGACGTTGCCGTAGGGCAGGTCCAGATCCGCCGCGCTCAAGGTGAGAATCTTCGGCCGCTCCTTGCAGTGACCCAGCGCCTTCAGGGCGCTGCGGCCAATCAGGTGCTCCAGCTCTCGCACGTTGCCCGGCCAGTCGTAGGCCAGCAACGCGGCCTGGGCATCGCTGCTCAGACGCAGGCTGTTGAGGCCCATGCGTGAGCGGTTCTGCTCAAGGAAGTATCCGCTGAGCAACAGTACATCGCGCCCGCGGTCGCGCAGCGCCGGCACCAGCAGGGGATAGACGCTCAGCCGGTGATAAAAATCGGCACGATAGCGACCACTGCGCACTTCCTCGGCCAGGTCGCGGTTGGTCGCGGCAATCAAGCGCACGTTCACCTGATGTTCCTTGTCCGACCCCAGTCGTTGCAGCTGGCCGCTTTGCAGCACGCGCAGCAGTTTGGCCTGCACAGTCAGCGACAGCTCGCCCACTTCGTCGAGAAACAGCGTGCCGCCATTGGCCAGTTCGAATTTGCCGCGCCGGTCATTGGTGGCGCCGGTGAAGGCGCCGCGCACGTGGCCGAATAGCTCGCTTTCCACCAGGGTGTCGGGCAGGGCGGCGCAGTTGAGGCTGATGATCGGTTTGTCGGCGCGGGCGGACGCAGCGTGGATGGCCTGGGCCACCAGTTCCTTGCCGACCCCGGTTTCGCCAGTGATCAGTACGGTGAGGTCGCTGCTGCCCACCAGGTCGATTTCTTCAACCAGGCGTTTGAGCGCCTTGCTCTGGCCAATCATCTCGCGGTTCTGCTGGCCGCTCGCCTGGCGATAAACCTCGGCGCGCTGATGCTCGTCTTCGGCCCTGTTGGCCAGGCGTTCGATCCGTTCGGCTGCATTGACCGTGGCCGCCGCCAGGCTGGCGAACGCTTGCAGCGCATCCAGCTCAATCGGTTCGAAGCGTTGCGGATCGAGGGCATCGAGCGTCAGCAAGCCCCATGGGCGTTCGTCGATAAACAACGGGCAGCCCATGCAGTCATGGACTTCCAGATGCTCATGCAGGCCATCGACCAGCCCATCGTAGGGGTCTGGCAACTCGCTATCGGCGGCAAACCGGGTGGGGCCCGGACTGCTGAGCAGCGCTTCGAAGCGCGGATGCTCGCTGATTTTAAAGCGCCGCCCCAGGGTATCCGTGCTCAGGCCGTCGACTGCCAAGGGCACCAACCATTCGCCATCGATGCGCAGCAGGGCTGCGGCATCGCACGGCAGCAGGGCGCGCATGGCTTCGAGCAGGCGTCGATAACGCTCGCCCTCCGGGAGCTCGCGGGACAGGTCAGAGACCAGCGGGAGCAGCGTGGTGAGCAAGGATTTTGCAGTCATAGTGACTCCATATAGTCGATATGACTATAAATCAAATTAGGTCTAAATGACTATATAG
>NZ_JZRI01000006.1:0-14288 GCF_000952175.1 Pseudomonas sp. ES3-33
CGCCAGCGGAACGCGCCAATGCGTTGTTGAAGATCGCCGACCTGCTGGAAGCCGATGCCGATCGGTTCGCCGTTCTGGAAACCCTTGATGTAGGCAAACCCATTCGTGAAAGTCGCTCCGTCGACATCCCACTGGCGATTGATCATTTCCGCTACTTCGCCGGCGCAATCCGCAGCCAATCGGATGAGGCGGTCATGCTGGATGAGCAAACACTCAGCATCGCTCTCAGTGAACCCCTCGGCGTCGTGGGCCAAGTGATTCCGTGGAACTTCCCGCTTCTTATGGCCGCCTGGAAGATCGCTCCAGCCATCGCGGCGGGTAACACCGTAGTCATCAAACCTTCTGAGCTAACCCCGGTAACCATCCTTGAACTGGCGAAGATCTTCGCCAAGGTACTTCCGGCCGGCGTGGTCAACATCGTCACAGGCTTAGGCACCTCAGTTGGCCAGGCCCAACTGGATCATCCAGACCTGCGCAAGCTTGCCTTCACTGGCTCGACGCGTGTCGGCGAACTCGTCGCCAATGCGGCAGCGAAGAAAATCATTCCTGCCACCCTTGAACTGGGCGGCAAGTCAGCCAACATCGTTTTCCCCGATGCGAACTGGGACAAGGCCGTGGAAGGCGCAGTCCTCGCCATCCTGTGGAACCAAGGCCAAGTCTGCGAATCCGGCGCACGGCTGTTCGTTCACGAGTCCATCTACGAGCAATTCCTGGCTGAGCTCAAGCATAAGTTCGAAGCTGTGCGTGTGGGTGACCCATTGAACCCAGACACCATGATGGGCGCACAGGTCAGCAAGACCCAGATGGAACGGATCCTCGGCTACGTTGATATCGCCAAACAGGAAGGTGCCGAGGTACTGATCGGCGGCGGTCGCCTTACAGGTGCCGATTACGATGCCGGCTTCTTCATCCAGCCAACGATTCTGGTCGATGTTCGCAACGATATGCGCGTCGCCTACGAGGAAATTTTCGGCCCTGTTCTGTGCGTCATTCCTTTCAAGGATGAAGCGGAGGTCATCGCCATGGCCAACGACTCCGAGTACGGCCTAGCGGGCGCAGTCTGGACCCAAGACATCAACCGGGCGTTACGTGTGGCACGCGCGGTGGAAACCGGACGTATGTGGGTAAATACCTACCATGAGATCCCTGCCCACGCCCCCTTTGGTGGCTATAAGAAATCTGGCCTAGGACGGGAAACTCACAAGTCAATGCTGGAAGCCTACAGCCAGAAGAAGAACATCTACGTCAGCCTCAACGAAGCACCGCTCGGGCTCTTCTGACCTCGCTGATCCATGTTTTTTTGACCTATAACATCGAATATTTTAGATATGCAGGTAAACGAAATGACACAATCAGAACTTTTTAAAACCACTCAGCTGGGCCCATACACCCTCAAGAACCGTATCGTTCTGCCGCCACTGACGCGTTCGCGCAGCTCCCAACCCGGCAATATTGCGAACGACCTAATGGCCACATATTACCGTCAGCGCAGCGGTGCTGGCTTCATGGTGACCGAGGGCACACAGATCGAACCCCGAGGACAGGGTTATGCCTGGACACCCGGCATTCATAGCCCAGAACAGATACAAGGCTGGCGTAAGGTCACCGACGCTGTTCACGCCGAAGGGGGGGTGATCTTTGCTCAACTTTGGCATGTAGGCCGCGTGTCGCACACATCGCTGCAACCCGGTGGTGAAGCGCCCGTCGCGCCATCAGCCATCCGCGCGGACAACGTCAAGGTGTTCATCGAAACTGGCCCCGGCACGGGTGCACTGGCCGACCCATCGACCCCCCGAGCCCTGTCCACCAAGGAGGTAAAGGAACTGGTTGAGCTCTACGCCCAAGCAGCCCGAAATGCTTTGGACGCAGGTTTTGACGGGGTGGAGCTTCACTGCGCGAACGGGTACCTGGTAAACCAGTTCATTTCGGCCCATACCAACCAGCGTGATGATGAATATGGCGGTTCGCTGCAGAACCGTCTTCGCTTCCTGCGCGAAATCACCCTGGCCGTTGCTGGTGTCGTCGGCAAGGAGCGCATGGGAGTTCGCTTCGCCCCGCTGTTCGCGACCACAGACGAAGACCGCGTATACCTTGGCCTGGTCGAAGAAGATCCTCACCAAACCTACATCGAGGCAGTGAAGATCCTCGAGGAAGTGGGCATTGCCTACCTGTCGCTCGCCGAAGCCGATTGGGAAAACGCACCCGAGCTGCCTGAGACGTTCCGGGAAGATGTTCGTAAGACCTTCAGCGGCAAGATTCTCTATGCCGGCAAGTACACCGCTGAACGAGGAAATCGCGTGATAAAAGCTGGCTGGGGCGACCTGATCGCTTTTGGTCGCCCCTTCATTGCGAACCCCGACCTGCCCGCTCGTATCGCCAACAACTGGCCGCTTCACCCAGTTGATCCAAGCAGCATGTACGGCGGTACCGATAAGGGCTACACCGACTACCCGACTTACAAATCCTAAACGCTCAATGCCACGCCCCATAACTCAGGGGCGTGGCTCAGCGTTTGCTGACCGAGGAAGTTAAGCATGTACCAACCGAGCACGATCCCCTACCAAGAGCATAGGGGATTCAAACGAACCTTCAGGCAGGGTCATCTAAGCCTTGGGCTGTTCTTTCCCCTAGAGGCTTTCGAAGGTGATACACCGAGCATGCTAGATCAGGTCGCGCTGGCCAAACGTGCAGAGGCACTTGGTTTTTCGGCGCTCTGGTTTCGCGACGTCCCACTCAGGGACCCAAGCTTCGGCGATGTCGGCCAGGTTTTCGACCCTTGGGTGTATCTGGGCTACATGGCAGCCCATACAACAGAAATCGCACTAGGTACCGCCTCCATCGCCCTTACTTTGCGTAATCCCTTGCACACGGCAAAGGCCGCAGCGAGCATTGATCAGTTGAGCGGAGGTCGCTTGCTCCTGGGAGTAGCCTCTGGCGATCGTCCCGTGGAGTTTCCCGCATTCAGCATTGATCCAGAAAAGCGTGGCGAGACCTTTCAAGAAAACTTCAATGTGATACGCCAAGCCCATCGAACACACTTCGAGCCCATTCGCTGGAGTGGCGGCGAGTTAGTGGGGGCCGACCTCGTTCCCAAACCTACGACTCGGGAAATACCGCTATTCGTAACCGGACACAGCCGCCAGCCGCTCGATTGGATCGCACGTGAAAGCCATGGATGGATCAACTATCCACGTCCGCCAAAAATACAGCGACTGATCGTGGAGGATTGGCGACAGGAAATAGTTAAACAGTGTGGCACTATCTACAAGCCGTTCTTGCAATCGCTTTATATCGACCTGGACGAACACCCGTCCACGCCGCCCTCGCATATCCATCTAGGATTTCGACTAGGACGTAACCACCTTCGGGCCTTGCTGGATACACTTCAGGAAATCGGTGTAGATCACGTCATCCTGAACCTCAAGTATGGTAAACGCCCCGCAGCAGAGGTTATCGAGGAACTTGGCAAGCATATCGTCCCGCAATTCGGCGTCCAGGCTTCTGATAGTGCTGCCTGACAGAGCAACAATACTTCAGCCAGGAGCGGCCAGTCCTTGCAACAGACGGCGGGCGCAGAGGTCACGTCAATACCTTCCATTTTTCTGCGCAAACCCGGAAGATATCTAAATATCGCAAAAAACAGGTATCAACATTCCATGACCATTGACGTCAACGAAGCACTGAAAGCATTGGCAAACCCGATGCGCCTTGCCATCCTCAATTGGCTCAAGGATCCCAGGACAATCTTTCCAGAGCAGGAGGTCGACCCAGAAACGGTAGGCGTGTGCGTCAGTATCATCCAAGAGCGCACGGGCCTCTCGCAGTCCACCACATCGCTTTATCTCGCAGCTCTGCAGCGCGCGCAATTGGTGACATCGCAGCGGATCGGCCCCTGGACCTACTACAAACGCCACGACGAAAATATCGATGCCTTTTTCAAAGCGCTGCAAGAAAAAATCTAAGGCTGAAGAAACCTTGTATTTCTGGCTGATTTCAGTGCTTGCCGATTTCAAAAACAGCAATCTGACCAAGTAACGATCAACTAACCCGTTCATTTATGAGTTTTTAGCCGCAGCGAGCATTTGGTAGCGGGCATACTCTGCATTACGCCCCCATCTCGCCTGGGGTGATCAGCAAATACCGGCCAGCCAGGACATGTGCAGGTTCGACAGATCGAACAACTTGACCTGTGGCGCGGCGTTCTTCACTACCCAGTGGAAACGCACTTTGGTTTCGCCAAACTGTCACTTAATCACTCTGAAACCGGAGCGGTATACGCAAAATACTGCACATTCCAGAGAGAAGCGCGAAGCCTCCTAGTGGTCTTTTACGGCCGACCTTCTTCTTCAGGGGGCAGCATAGGATTTTTTCAACATGACAGAACCGCACCGCAAGCCTGAGTATGTCGGCCTAGTTCTCGCCGCCGGCTCCGGGCAACGCTTCGGCAGCGACAAACGCCTTGCCCAGCTGGCAGACGGCAACAGCCTTTTGCGCGCGACGTTGTTGCGCGCGAAAGAAGCCTTCAGCGATGTTCGAGTCGTATTAAAGGCTGAGGATGATGCAGAGGCCTTGGCTATTCCGCATGGCATTCATCTGGTACGTGCGGCCCACGCCAAACAGGGCATGGGCTCAAGCCTGGCCGCCGGCATCCAGAGCCTGGCAAATACGCAGGCCACTGCGGTGGCGGTGCTGCTCGGGGATATGCCGTGGATTACTCTCGCAACGCTGTTGCAGTTGCGCGCGCATGCGCACGCTGAACATATTGTTGTCGCTTACTGCGATGGCCAGCGCGGACACCCCGTGCTGTTCGGCCGGCGCTTTTGGCCGGAGCTGATGCAACTGCAAGGGGAGAATGGGGCCAAGGCTTTAATCGCCACCCATGCGCAACAGGTGATAGAAGTGACGCTTGCTGATAGGGGCATCCTGCTGGACGTCGACAAGCCGGCCGACCTTAGCCACCCACCGATTTCATAATCAGGGCACTGCCGGTAAAAGTGGCGTCTTGTTTGTCCTGCAGCGCACGACTGAGCAACCCTTTCAGTTGCGGCTGCGCCTGCTCAGTCGGCAGATCCAACAGCGCGCCCATAAAATGTCCGCGATTGGATGATAGGCATCCGTATAACCAGCCCGTAGACGACAACCGCAGACGACTGCAGCTCCGGCAAAAGGGCGCGCTTTCGTTGGCAATAATACCGAACGCCCCGCGCTCGCCCACGCTATAACGCAGCGCAGTGGCATCTAGCGCTGCCTCGGTTTGTGTGAAGACATAACACTCGCCGATAAGCTCCAGCAGCTCGCGCTGGCCGACGAACTGGGTACGAAAAGCCTCTGCATGCTGGGCCAGATGGCCCATGCGCATCAGCTCGATAAAGCGCAATTCGTAGCCCTGCTCCAGGCAGAACGCCAACATGGGCATGACCTGGTCGAGGTTGCTGCCACGCATCGGCACCATATTGATTTTGATGCTCATACCAGATCGACGCGCCAGCTCAATGCCGTTAAGCACAGTCTGCAGATCGCCGCCCTTTGCGATCTTGCGGAAGGCGCGCGGGTCAAGTGTGTCGAGGGACACATTGACCCGCTGGATGCCCGCGCTGCGCAATAACGGCAACTTGCCGGCCAGCAATTGTCCATTAGTGGTCAGGCTGATGTCCTGCAACGCTAGCGCACCGATGCCCTGCAGAAAAGGCTCCAGCCGATCACTCAGCAGCGGCTCACCGCCGGTAATGCGCAGCGCGTCGATACCGGCGACATCCCTGAGCAGTTCGACGGCGCGCAGCATCGACGCGGCCGCCAGCTCATCACGCGCGGCCACCAAGCGGCGGCCATCGGCCACACAGTAGGTGCAGGCGTAATTGCAGGCAGCCGTGAGGCTCAGGCGAAGTTTGCGGAAACGCCGACCCTGTCGATCGACGATCACCCTGCCATGTCCGTGTCGAAGCCAGTGGCTGACTCGCCATCCTCAGCCAACGCCTCCAGCACATAAACCTGACGATCGCTCAGCAGCTCGCCAAGGGCATTGGCCATGGTCGTGTAATGGGGCATCTGCCGATGAAGCGCTATCGCCTCATGGCTTGCCCAGCGCTCGACGAAGACAAACCGTCCGACCTGTTCAATGCACCGACTCAGGACGTAAGACAGGCAACCGTCTTCGGCCCGCGAGGGCTGCACGCAAGCTCGCAGAATCTGCTCGACCTGCTGCTCTTTGCCGCCTTTGGCGGTCAGTATCGCTACAACGCGTATGGTTTGATTCACGCTGATAGGTTCCTCGGTTGATCAGTCGTCAAGGCTGCACGGCGAACCGCCGATAAGCCTCTGCAGCAAAAGCGATTTCGGTTTCGGTCTCGCTAGCGATCAGCACTGGGTCGCTATCATGGATACTCGCGGACCTGAAACGCAGGCTGCCACCATTGCGACCATTGAGCACCGCCTGAATTTCCGCCAGCATCGCCATAGCCACGCTTTCCGGAGTGTCGCCGCCCAGGTCCAGGCCAATCGGATAATGCAAACACGCCAGCCCTGGCAACTCGCCCTGCTGCTCGTGGATACCGGCCAGCAGGCGCTCGGTGCGCTCACGCGGGCCCAACTGCCCTACATAACAGGGCTCACTGTGCAACACTCCCTGCAGCCAGTGCGCGTCTTGCACCAAGCTGTGAGTCATCACCGCCACCGCTGCGCCGCGTACAAGTTCACGGTAGGCGAAAGGTTGCTCAACATCGCCAACCAGCACCTGGTCAGCGTCGGGAAAACGCTCTGCTCGGGCAAAGTGTGACCGCCCATCGATGATTGTCACATGCCAGCCCAAGAGCTTGGCCATGCGCACCAGCGGCTGGGCATCATGGCCCGCACCAAACACTACCAAACGCCGCACGGGCGGCAGGTACTCCATAAGCACTTCAATCTTGCCGGTGCCATTCGGGTAAAGATATCGGGATGACTTTCCACGCACCAAGGTCTGTTGGAGATCAATCCTGATCTGCTCAGCCAGCGCCGACTGCAGCAACTCGCCCTCGGCGCTTTGTCCTGACACTAATAACAGGCGATCACCTAACCGGTGTGAACCATCAGCCGAGCTGGCGATCACCGTGGCGATGGCCGCCGGTTGCTGGGTGTCGCGAACGCCAAGCAACGCAGTAATCAACGCGCAAGGACCACTGGCAGGCAGCCGCTCGAACAATACGTGAACCTTACCGTTGCAGCCCAGCCCGAAACTAAGCGCTTCCTCACTGCCCTCATCCGCCTCGGAGGTGCTGTAGCTACGCAGTGCAGGCCCAGCTTCAGTTAACCACCAGGCTTTTCTGGCGACTTCCGCCTCCAGGCAGCCACCACTGATGGTCCCCTCGGGCCTGCCGAAGCGCGAGACTAGCATCCGCGCTCCTGGTCGCCGATACGCAGAGCCGTCGACTTTTACCACGGTCGCAAGCACCGCTTCTCGGCCAGCATTGCGCTCCGCCAGGAGTACATCCAGCAGTGGAATCAGACAAGACATGAGGCACCTCGGCTCAATGAAGGGACTCGGTACGGCGCTTAGCCACAGCTTGCTCCGATACCTGCGCACCAGTCTCGCCAAAGCGCTTCAGTACGAAGCTGCTCAGCGCAGCCAATTCCTGGTCGGAGTAAATGGTCCCGAACGACGGCATGCGTCGATCTACCCGGGTGTCGGTCGAACCATGCCCATTTAGCAGGATGCCCAGCAAATTACTGGCGGCAGGATCGTTGACCGTCTTTAGACCCCGTAGCATGGCAGTCTGACTCTGGTTTCCGGTCCCGTCCCAGCGGTGACAACTAGAACAGGCTTCGGCGAACAGTTTATTGCCAAGGGCATTGTCGCCCCCCTGCGGTGCAAGCTTAGCCTGCTGCGGACGAGCCACACCTTCGCTGCGCGCCGGTGAGTCCTTGAGATAAACGGCGATCGCGTGACGATCGGCGTCGGTCAGATGGCTCAGACTGTGCTCCACCACCTCCGCCATCGGCCCGGTGGACAACCCGAATCCTGGCGCCGCGCCGTCCTTCAAGTAACGCGCCAGCACGTCCGTGGGCCAGGCACCGACGCCATGTATCGGGTCAGAGCTGATGTTGTAAGCGTTCCAACCCTGTATCAGGTTACCGGCAAGCGAACGGTCTTTGCTGACAGCTTGGAACAGGTTCCGAGGCGAATGGCACTCACCACAGTGGCCAGGACCTTCCACTAGGTATTTGCCTCGATTCCACTCGGTAGAGTGCTGGGCCTCGGTTTCAAATTGCTTGTCGTCCAGGAACAGCATATTCCAGAAAAACATCCCCCAACGCTGATTGAACGGGAAGTTCAGCTGGTTCTCTTGAGCCACCTGCTCGATTGGCTCCAGGCTATCGAGATAGCTTTTGATGGCCAGGATGTCGTCACGCGACATCTTGCTGTAGGACGTATAAGGGAATGCTGGATAGTAGTGTTTGCCATCGCGCCCCACGCCGGTTCGCAGCGCGCTAACGAACTCATCATCAGTCCAGGCTCCGATGCCAGTTTGCTTATCTGGAGTGATATTGGGCGAAAAAAGCGAGCCGAATGGCAGCTTAAATTCGACACCACCGGTGAAGGGTTTACCACCGGGCACGGTATGGCAAGCCACGCAATTTGCAGCGCGCGCAAGATACTCGCCCCTGGCAAGTAAGTCCTCCTGCGCATACGCAAACTGCGCCACCAGGAATCCGCTAGCGAGCAATAGCCAACTTGTTATCAAATTCATGAGTAACTCCTCAAACCGGATAGTAGCCAGCACGGCTAAGTGGTAACCGACGAATGCGCGTACCGGAAGCAGCGTAGAGAGCGTTAACCAAAGCTGGACCGATCAGCGCAGTACCGGCTTCCCCGACTCCGCCCGGTGCTTCCAGGCTAGGCAGCAGGTGCACCTCAACTGCTGGCGCCTCACTTATGCGCAGCTGCCGATAGTTGTGGAAGTTGGTCTGCTGAACCTGACCGTTCTCGATAAGAATTTCGTTGAACAACGAAGCAGACAGACCGAATAATGTCCCACCTTCAACCTGCGCCAAGACCGACGTCGGGTTAGTCGCGAAGCCGCAGTCCACAACACTGATCAAGCGTTTAATGCGCAAGCCAAATTCACCCTGCATCTCAAGCTCAACGAGAGTTGCTACATAGCTGCCAAACACCGAACTTACTGCCACACCCCGACCCTGCCCAGCAGGTAAAGACTGGTACCAGTCACTCTTCTCAGCAAGTAAGCGCAGCACCGCCTGGGCACGTGGCTGGTCCGCCAACAGCTCCAAACGGTAGACCACCGGGTCGGCCTTGGCATTGTGCGCCAGCTCATCAATAAAACACTCAAGGGCATAGGTCCCCCGCAGAGGGCCCACGCCTCGCCACCAGGACACGGGCACGACACTCGGCTCCTGGCGGATATAGCGAACCTGCAAATGCGGCAGGCGGTAGATGGGTTCCACCGCGACTTCAACGGCATCGGCATCCACGCCGCTGGGAGGCAAGCTGCCGGCATAGCGGGCGAGAATCGAGGCACCAGCGATACGGTGTTCCCAGCCCAGCGGACGCCCCTGCTTATCGAGGGCGGCTTGCATACGATCGGCATAGAGCGGCCGATAGAGGTCGTGGGTCATGTCCTCCTCACGGCTCCAGACCAGCTTGATCGGGTAATCGACCTGACGCGCGATGGCCACTGCTTGGGTGATGAAGTCGAACTCCAGACGCCGGCCAAATGCCCCACCGATCAATTGATTGTGCACCTGGATTTTTTCCAAGGGCAGCCCGGTGACTTGGGCGGCCGTCTGTTGGGCGAAGACCGGCACTTGGGTGCCCACCCATAGCTCGCACGCATCTTTACGCACATGGGCCACGCAGCTCATGGGCTCAAGCGGCGAATGCGACAACAGCGCTTGCTCGTAAACGGCCTCGAACTGGCTGGAAGATCCCTGTTTGGCTTGCTCAATATCGCCTGTGCGCTTAGCGACCACGCCATCACGGCTACTTGCGGCTAGCAGCTCCTGGTCCAGTTGCTTTGATCCGATAGTAGCGTTCGACCCAAGTTCCCACTCGATCTTTAACGCTTTGATGGCCTGCTGGCAGGCCCAAAAGTTACTTGCGGTAACGGCCACGGCATTGTCCAAACGCACGATGTCGCGCACCCCTAACACCCGTCGCGCCTCAGTTTCATCAACCGAACGCAGCCGTCCGCCATACACCGGACAGGTGATGCTGGAGGCCACCAGCATCCCGGGGATTTGCAGGTCAATGGTAAAGCGCGCCTTGCCGTTGACCTTCGCGGGCGTGTCCAGGCGTTGCGCGGGAGTGCCCAACAGCTTGAACTGCTCGGGGGTTTTCAGCGGCACCGCGTCGGGCAACGGCAGCGTCGCAGCGGCCTCGACCAAATCGCCGTAGTCAGCCTGCAGGCCTTTGGGGCCAAACACCTGGCCATTCTGCGCATGACACAGGCTCGGCGCGACGCGCCATTGCAGCGCTGCCGCCTGAATCAACAGAATGCGCGCTGTAGCGCCCGCCCGACGCAGCGGCTCCCAGGTGTAACGGGTAGAGGTCGAGCCACCAGTGGCCTGAAACTGAAGCAGGGTATCGGTATACAGTGCGGAGTTCGGTGGGGCCTCCTGGATTACTACCTTATCCAAATCGACCTCAAGCTCCTCCGCCACCATCATTGCAATACCAGTTTGCGCGCCCTGACCCATTTCAATCTTCGGCGAGATCACCGTGACCACGCCATCTGGGCCCACCCGCACAAAGGCCCCGAACCCCTCAGCGGAGCGATCACCCAGCCGGCCTAAGGCAGCAGCCTCGGAGGCAGCGCTTTTGGACACCAACGGCGGTAGCCAGGTACTCAACACCAAGCCGCCGACCGCGATACCGCTGCCTTGCAAGAGACGGCGACGGGACATATCAACATTCATTTCGATTGTCTTCTTCATCTCACGCCTCCTCTACACGGCCAACACTGTGGATGGCTGTGCGAATACGGGTGTAGGTGGCGCAGCGACAAAGATTGCCTGCCATTGCAGCATCAATCGCCTGATCGTCTGGCGCGGGCTGGCTCTGCAGCAGAGCAGTGGCCGCCATGATCTGCCCTGACTGACAGTAACCGCATTGCACCACCTCATGCGCCAGCCAAGCCTGTTGAACGGCTTGACCGACAGCAGTCTCACCGATGGCTTCAATGGTGGTGATTGAGCGGCCCGTCAAAGCAGCAACAGGGGTCACGCACGAACGTATCGGCTGACCATCAAGATGCACGGTGCAAACGCCACACTGAGCAATACCACAGCCGTATTTTGTCCCGGTGAGGCCAAGCACATCGCGTAAGACCCAAAGCAGAGGCATATCCTGCGGCACGTCGACTTGGTGCGACTGTCCATTGATGATTAGCGTTTGCATCTTCATTCCTCAGACTAGTATTTTTAATGCCGACAACCTTAGTTATCGCTTTAATCATGTGGGTGCGGTATGGGAAGCAGGCCAAAACAGCCTCATACGTTCACGAATTAATCCGCCTTAAACGGGCAACCAACCACCCGGCCAGCGGAAAGGAGACAAGCTGGGTGATTGGTACCAATACCAGCACCTCCACCAATACCATTACTGGGAAACTCAAATCACGGGTCAGCGGGGCTAATATACTCAGCACCAACAAAAGCGTTGGGTAAAGCCCCAAGCAGCCAACCAGTACACGCCAGAACGCGGCGTTTATTTGATGCGAGCGCTTACTGCGTGCGTGCATAATCCCCCCACAGGCATTACTTGTACTTAGTGGCCTGGATCTTTTTAAATAAAAAAGCCCTACCAGCAAGGAGCTTGAGCTGGCAGAGCAAAAAACACTGTCATTCCAACAACAGGCAATCAGTCTTCACTTACCCGAACCACTAGCTTGCCAAAATTACGCCCCTCTAGCAGGCCGATAAAGGCCTTAGGCGCCTCCTCTAGACCACTCACCAATTCTTCACGATACTTAATCCGGCCCTGCGCAAACCAGCTTGACATATCGTTAAAGAATTCGTCGTAGCGGTGCGCGTAATCATCAAAAATAATGAAGCCTTGGACTTTAATACGCTTACGCAGAATAGCCCCCATCAAGGCAGGCGAGCGATCTGGCCCGTCGGGTAAAGCGGTATCGTTGTAGTGCGCAATAATTCCGCAGACCGGCACTCGGGCCTTGGCATTGAGCAGCGGCAGCACAGCATCGAAGACTTTTCCACCGACATTCTCGAAGTAAATGTCGATACCCGACGGGCAGGCCTTGGCCAGTTGCTCGGCGAAGTCCGGCGCTCGATGATCGAGGCAGGCGTCGAAACCTAGCACCTCGACAGCATGCCGGCACTTTTCCGCCCCTCCGGCCACACCGACCACGTGACAGCCCTTGATCTTGCCGATTTGCCCGACAGTCGCACCGACCGGCCCGGTAGCAGCCGCCACCACCAGCGTTTCACCCGCCTGCGGCCGACCAATATCCAGTAAGCCCATGTATGCGGTGAAGCCTGGCATTCCAAATATGCCCAATGCATAAGACGGCTGCGCTGGCGAATCGCCCAAAGGGGTCAGGTCGCTGCCATCAGACAGCGCATAGTCCTGCCAACCACTAAAAGACAGCACCCAGTCATTCACTTTATAGGCATGATGCTTTGAGGCAACCACACGACATACAGTGCCCCCCACCATTACTCCGCCCACTTCGACAGGAGGGGCATAGGACGGCGCATCACTCATGCGACCACGCATGTAAGGGTCTAGCGATAGATAGATAGTACGCAGAAGTACCTGCCCCTCTGCGGGTTCAGGAATTGGACCTTGTTCAATAAGAAAATTCGCTTCGACAGGCGCACCATGTGGACGCGATGCCAGAACAACGCTTCGATTGATTTGCTTTGATTGAGACATCTTCACACTCCTTGGATGGCGGGGAAAAACAACCGCATCAACGGAAAAATTAGACCAGTCTGCTATTTTTCACATAAAAAAGCCACCCTACCGAGGCGGGAGGGTGGGCGATCTCGTAATCACGCCTCCTCAGGGACCAGCATCATCAGAGTAGTAGCCATGGCATTTTCTAGCGACCGACTGTTACGGTGCAGCTTGCTCAGCAGGCTTGCACCAAGCCAAAGCTGGTATAGCGCCAAGGCCGTTCGGTAAGCATCACCTTGCGGCAAAGAACCGTCTAGTTGACCCTGCTCAAGACAGCCAGAAATACGTTCAATTATCTGATCTGTTCCGTCACGGAGAGTGAGGCGCATAACCTCCGAAAGATCTGCAACCTCAGCGCTCAGTTTAACTACAAGACACTTTTGCTCATCGCAGGGCTTACAATAGCTTTCAAGCCATTTCTGCCAATATCCCATAAGCCGCTCACGGGCTGTATTGCCGGTAGCGGCAAATCGTTCATCCATGTTCGCCAGATAATTGCGAAAGTAATCCTCGAGCAAGCACTGCCCGTACTGCTCCTTGGATTTGAAGTAATGATAGAACGAACCTTTTGGCACACTTGCGGCTTGCAGAATCTCGTTAAGCCCAACACCCGTGAACCCCTTAACCACCATCATTCGGTGACCCGTATCGAGCAAATGTTGGCGCGTATCATCGTAACGTGGTTTCATCAGTGCAAGCTACCATAAAATAGACCAGTCGTCTATGTGAGATTTTTGCTCCAGAGATTGTAGCAATTGTTGATGGCCGCCGCAGGTCTAAACACCAACCCACGCTCGGCATCCTCATAGCGCCGCAGTACACGCAAAGAACCAATCCTAAGCCTCCCAAAGCTCCTTGGATTTCTGTGGGCGCACTCCTCTCTCGCTAGAAGACAAGCATCGAGATGCAGATCTCAAAGGACTCGGAGCGGACCGTAAGTGCTATCGGAGCATTAAGCCCACCAGAATAGTAGACTGGTCGCATATTGACAGATACAATTTCTTGCCTACTCGTTGCGAGTCCGCAAATTAACTATCGATAGCCTCAGACAATGCACATTTCCCTTACCGAGATCACTCAGAAGGCGTAAAAATGATGATAAAACTTCACCACCTCAATGACTCAAGGTCGTTTCGTATTCTGTGGCTGCTGGAAGAAATAGGCCAACCATATGAAATTATTCGGTATCAGCGTGATAAAAAAACACATCTAGCCCCCGAGACACTGAGGGGCATTCACCCCCTAGGCAAATCTCCAGTTATCGAGCTTGATGGAAAAATAATTGCGGAGTCAGGCGCGATCGCAGAAATCCTGATAAAAAAATTCGCACCTCATTTAGCACCAACAGAAAGCTCTGCAGAATACCTTGACTACTTAC
>NZ_JZRI01000060.1:0-661 GCF_000952175.1 Pseudomonas sp. ES3-33
AGATGTGTATAAGAGACAGATATATACGCTGTGACCTGCCTCCACGGCCATCTTCAGCCGACCCAGCAGATTTTCACCAGCGTTGTATACAACTATCCCTATGGCTACTTCGCGGCGCATATGGCCTCCTTCTTGTTCCCTGAAAACACATTGCGCGCTAGCACAAACATTAAAGACATATCAATGAATGCCCTCATCACCCAGACCACAACCGCTCCAATCAGGCCGAAATTATGAACAAAGATAAATAGGCAGGGGAAATATATAAAAAATTCTGCCAAATGCACGAGTGCCGTGCCCTTTACATTTCCTGCCGCTTGTGCGGCGGCATGAGGAACTTGTGCGATCGAATTGAACAGAATCCCGACAGCCAATATCGATGCGAGACGCCAGGAGTGCTCGGCAAAATCCTGCCCCAGCCACAGCGTCATTCCCCACAGTGACCCTACGGAAGCAACAGAACATATAACCAACATCACAACCGCGATGAGCAATGCGGATTTTTTGAAAAGCCTTTCCGCAGCCGCGATATCTACCGCAATCAGCGCCGACAACTTGGGAAACAGCGCAGCAGTTAACGCCGCTGGAAGTATTAAAAACCTGATCAAGACTTCAAATGGCACAGTGTAATATGCCACCAAACTGGCGCGCACAGCAGATG
>NZ_JZRI01000061.1:0-15513 GCF_000952175.1 Pseudomonas sp. ES3-33
AGATGTGTATAAGAGACAGCCATTTAATTCAACAGAATAACTAATATTTTTATTTTTTCGCCCCATGCGGACAACAACACCTAGGGCTTTTAATAGTTGATTCGCCTTAGCCCTACCCTCATAGCTAACTAAATCAACTCGATCAAAAAAATCTTGCTTGTTAATTATTTTTTCCCGCTGGGCATCCCTCTTCAATTCGTCACGACGAATGTTTAACGCGCCCGACTCCTGCTCCAGTTTAGACAGGGTCAACAAAGCCAACTTCGGCAGAGCTCCATCCAACTCCATAAGCTGAAACTCAATCTCTTTTTGACGCTCCACTACACTCGCAATCTTTAATTCAACCATTGAAATTTCTTTCTGGATCTTTGCTTGCGAGTCTTGTACCAAACTTAAACTATCGACTTTCGCCAAAACTTCCAGAAACGCCTGTTCCGCTTGACCGAGCACTATCAATTTATTAGTACACGCTCCTTTCGCACTTCCATAGCATCTTAAGTACCGCCCCCCCTTAGGAGGCTGGCCCTTATTAACCAAATGCATTGACTCCGCACACAACCCACATTTAGCGATTCCCTGCCAAACATTATAGTTTCGCGAAACTTTGGTTGATTTAGAGACCTTTCGAGAGTGGCGCGCAGACTGGGCCTCAAAAAAAACGTCTTCACTAATGACCACCGGATAGTAATTCACTATCGCATCACCAATATTGGTGCGACTTCCTCCGACATGGGACATTGGCTGGTACTCACCAAGCAATGCTCTGTTAGAAAGAATTTTACCCGTAGAGCTACTAGCCCATAGTTGCTTTTCATTTCGCTTGACTGAGCCAAATGTTGGGACATTTAATTCATTTAGCTTTTTGGCGATAGCTCGGTGTCCGTAACCAGAGGCCGCTAGCTTAAAAATACATCTGACAACCTCGACCCTTTCGGGAATTACTTCGTAACTGTCCCCATTGAACTTAAGCCAATATGGACATGCGCTTCCAAGAGGTTTTTTGTCGTCACGAGCTTCCTTTTGTTTTTGCTGCCAAGCTTTACTTACCCGCTGGCTCTTCAGCACCGATTCATTATGAGCCCTACTCATATTAATGATGCTTACTACCAGATCAATCTCATTGCCACCTTTTACATAAAGTCTAGCGTCGGAGGTGGTATAGATATCGATTCCAAGCTTTAGTAAACCAAGAAATCTTGGCAGCGCGTCATTGACCGGCTCGCGACTGAGTCTATCAAGACTTTCAACTATTAACATTGAGCCGGGCTCTATGGCGCCCGATTCTACCTTGCTCAAAAATCGCGCGAAATCCCCACTTTCAAGTAGGTGCTTCCCCGTAAAGGCCGACTTGCCGTTGTCAAAATATCGATACTCTTTGGAATCTATCAGATCCAAACCATTCACCGCGCAATACTCCTCAGCAGCAGCGAGTTGACGCCTGTAGCTATCTCCTCCGGCCTGATCGGTGCTTGAGAATCGGATGTAACTGTACGCTTTGCGTGATGGTTTGGTCATAAAGACCTCTTTAGAATCGATGGGTGTATTGTTACACAATCTCCTGCTCAGTGGGCCGCCGGGAACAGGCAAAACACTGCTGGCGAGTCGACTGCCGGGGCTGCTGCCACCCTTGGCCGAAAGCGAGGCGCTGGAGGTCGCGGCCATTCAGTCGGTGGCCAGTTGCGCGCCCCTGAGTCACTGGCCGCAACGTCCTTTTCGCCAACCTCACCACTCAGCGTCGGGCCCGGCGCTGGTGGGTGGCGGGTCAAAGCCTCAGCCCGGGGAAATCACCCTCGCCCACCATGGCGTGCTGTTCCTTGATGAACTACCGGAGTTTGATCGCAGGGTTTTGGAAGTGTTGCGTGAGCCTATGGAGTCCGGCCATATCGTGATTTCCCGGGCCAGGGATCGCGTGCGTTTTCCGGCGCGCTTTCAACTGGTCGCGGCGATGAATCCCTGTCCCTGTGGATATCTCGGCGAACCAACGGGCAAGTGTTCATGCACCCCGGACATGGTCCAGCGCTACCGCAACAAACTGTCCGGCCCGCTGCTGGACCGCATCGATCTGCACCTGACCGTGGCGCGGGAAGCCACAGCGCTGAACCCTTCAGCGAAACCCGGCGATGACTCCGCCAGCGCGGCAGTGCTGGTAGCCGACGCCAGGGAACGGCAGCACAAGCGCCAGGGCTGCGCCAACGCCTTTCTCGACCTGCCAGGCCTTCGCATACACTGCAAGTTATCCACAGCCGATGAAACCTGGCTGGAATCCGCCTGCGAAAGATTGACCCTGTCGCTACGTTCGGCCCATCGTCTGCTCAAGGTAGCGCGCACCTTGGCGGACCTTGAGCAGATAGATGCCATTACGCGAGAGCATCTGGCTGAGGCGCTACAGTATCGTCCGGCCACAAACTAACGGATTTACTCCTTGGTGAGATCCACCAACGGCATCTGCCGCACCTCGGTTTCCCGCCCGGCCTGAATCTCGCTCACTCGCTTCAACGCCTGATCCACCGCCCCTTTGTCCGCCAAGAGGCTGTAGCTGATGCGGAACTCTTTATGCTCGTTTGGCGCGATCGTCGGCACCAGGCCCAGTGGTCGTTGATACCGGCGGTTGTAGGAGAAGCTCGTGCCTGGCTCAAGTCCGGTGACATAGCCCTGCCCTTGGGTATCGGTGTTTTTCCACAGGGAGAACACGGGCAGGGTTTGCGTGTTGAAACCTACCGAGACGCCCAGGCTGCCGGCCTTGTTGTGCAGCACGGTCAATGTGTCGCCTTTTGCATCGGCATACGGCACCACGTTGTAGACCGTCTCGTCGTAGTCCTTGGTCGGCCCGCGGTAGGTCTGCCAGTCCGACAGTTCACCTTTGGCCTTGTCGTTGAACGGCGACACCTGTTTTACCGGCGCAGCGAATCGAGCACCCTGTTCCAGGAACGGGGTACTGAAGTTGCTGTGGTAGAGCGCCTGGTATTCCTTCGGATAGTCGCCATTGTTGGTCAGGGTGTCGTTGAGGCTGAAGCGCACGCTGCCCGGTTCGGTGACCAGTTCGGTGGCGACGGAGAAGTCGACTTTCTTGAACGCCTGCTCTTTCAACTCACCGCGCAGGCTGATGGCGTAAGGCGGTTTTTCGTCGATGTGCAAGGTGACTTTGCTGGCCGGAATGTTGGCGGCGCGGCCGTGCAGGGTCAGCAACTCGCCATTGTCCACGCCGGGGTGGCCGACCCATTCGTAACCGCAGCGGGTCACCAGTTCGTTGAAACCTTCCAGCCAGCCCAACCCGCCCCGACCGTTGAGTTCGATGAAGGCCGGGTTGACCACCTCTTTCACCGGCGAATCCCAGCCCATGCGCACAGACCCCACCGAGGCCTGCAGGACGTTCATGCCGCGGGTCGGTACCACCGAGAGCTTGAGCGTGCCGTTATCAATGTCGACGATGCTGACGCCCTCTTGCCGACCGCCATGCAAGGTACGCAGGGTCACGGAGAAGGGTTTGTCGGTCTTCACCCCGAGTTGCTGACTGGTGATTGACCAGTTGGCGGCCGCTTTGTCGGAGTCGAGCAGAACATAGTCCCACGCCATGGCATGGGAGGCAGCGGACAGCGCGCCGAGGGCGACGATGAGTTTGAGCGGAGTCATGGCACAAGCCTTTCTTGGAGTTGTGCCATTTTTATAGACCGGCTGAAACGATTCATCAAGCGTAAAACCAACAATGGCCCTATGTCTTGATAAAACCGAGCGGGCTCACGCCTACTCAGGAGTGTCGGTGGACGCAGAACTTGTGAACGCCAATCACACCTGTGGGAGCAAGCCTGCTCGCGATTGCCATAGCCGAACACCTCAACGAAACCGGTCAACCTCCTGCCGCAACTCCGCCGCCAGGCTCTCCAGTTCCTTGGCCGTCACGGCCAGGTGCGACACCACCTCGCGCTGCTCGCTGTTGGCCAGCGCAATGCTTTGCAGGTTGCTGCTGAGCAACGTCGCGGTGCTGCTTTGTTCCTGGGTGGCCGTGGTGATCGCCGAAAACTGCTGGCCAGCCGAGCGACTCTGCTCATCGATACGCGCCAGGGCCGAGGCGACATTGGCGTTGCGCGACAAGCCCTCCTCCATCAGTACCTTGCCCTGCTCCATGGTGCTGATGGCGTTGCCGGTTTCCTGCTGGATGCTCTGGATCATCAGCGAGATTTCATCGGTTGCCTGGCGAGTGCGGGAAGCCAGATTGCGCACTTCATCGGCCACCACCGCAAAGCCCCGGCCTTGCTCGCCGGCGCGGGCGGCTTCAATGGCCGCGTTGAGTGCCAGCAGATTGGTCTGCTCGGCAATCGAAGTGATCACCCCGACGATGCCGCCAATTTCCTGAGAGCGCTGGCCCAGTGTGTTGATGACCGTCGCCGTGCTGTTCAGCGCGCCCGCAATTTGTTCAAGAGACGAAGACGCTTCGTCCATCGACGTACGACCGATCCGGGTTTGCTGTGCGTTTTCCTGAGCCAGCAACTGGGTGCTGCCCATGTTGTCGGCGATGTTCAGGGAAGTGGCACTGAATTCCTCCACCGCACCTGCCATGCTGGTGATCTCGCCCGACTGCTGCTCCATGCCTTCGTAAGCACCACCGGACAAACCAGACAAGGCCTGGGCACGGCTGTTGACCTCTTGCGAGGCTTTGCGGATGTGCTCGACCATGGTCGACAGGGCCTGGCTCATCTGGTTGAAGGCACGGGCCAACTGGCCGATTTCGTCGTGGCTCGAGACATTCAGGCGCACGCTCAGATCCCCCGCGCCCAGCGCCTCGGCCTGACGCACCAGATCACCCAGTGGCGCCAGCTTGCTGCGCAACAACCAGACCGCCGCACCCACGGCGATCAGCATGGCCAGCAGGCTGCCTATCGCCAATTGACTGCCGACACTCCAGGTCACGGCGCGAATTTCCGCTTTGGGCATGCTCGCCACCACCGACCATGGGCCACCCTCGAACGGCACAGCGACGCTGTAAAAGTCTTCGGATTTGTCGCTCCAGAACTCACCTTTGCCAGGCGTTTTTGCCAGCGCGGCAAGGGTCGGCGCCGCCTGCTCCAACGCCTGCACGCCCGCAATCGGCACCAGCCATTTGCCCTGTTCGTCGAGCAACGCCAGGGAGCCGGTCTGGCCGATGCGGAAGCGTTTGAGATTGGCAAATTGCGCGTTCTGCGCGTCGGTGTAATCGAATCCTACAAACAGCACCGCAATCACCTTGCCGCCGCTGTCGCGTACGGGGGTGTACTGAGTCATGTAGGACCGTTCAAACAACAGGGCCCGGCCGACGTAGCCCTGCCCCGCCATCAGGCGCGCATAAGCGGGGTGCGCGTGATCGAGCAGCGTGCCAATGGCGCGCGTGCCGTCCTGCTTGCTCAGGGAAGTGCTGACCCGGATGAAGTCGTCGCCGTTACGCACGAACAACGTGGCAACACCGGCAGTCATCTGCTTGAACTCGTCCACTTCCTGGAAGTTGTTGTTCAGCACTTCGCTGCCCAGGTGCAAGCCCGCGGTCTGCACGCCCGCGACCGTCACCGGCTGCTCCGGGTGCAGACTCAGTCCCGCGCTGAAGCGCTTCTCGAACAAGCCGCTGAGGCGCTGGGTACTCTCACGCAACGTACCGTGGAAGGTGCTCAATTGATCGGCCAGCAGCCTTGCTTCGCTGGCCAGGTGTTCCTCGCGGGTGGCAAGGTTGGCGGTGTCCAGCGAGCGCAGGGCAAACACAGTGCTGCAGCTGATGACGATCGCCAGTATCACGGCAAGCGCGATACCCAGCTGTGAGGCGATGCGGGCGCGAGGTTGAGACATGACAGCTCCTGGCCAAGCGTCCGAATCCTCCTTGATCGGGCTGCACACTCAGCGACATTTCTAATAATGGGGATTACGTCGAACCTGCACGAAGGTTCCACCTGCATCTCTTCGGCGGTAAACCTGAATACTTGAGCCGATTACCAGGATATGGCCGGAGCCTGTCGCTGCACAGGCTCTATCGATTCAGCTCAGGTGCTCGACGTCCGGCAACTCCATGGCCCGGACCTCGCCCTGCAGGAAGTCACTGAGGCGGCGCATCCGTTCTCCGCCGGGCCGGGTTTTCGGCCAGACCAGGTAATATTTCTCACCGCTGGCGACGGCAGTCGGCCACGGCAAACTCAGGCGCCCCTGAGCGACATCCTCGGCCACCATCAACAAGTCGCCCATCGAAACCCCGTAGCCACGGGCGGCGGCGATCATGCCCAGCTCCAGCGTATCGAACACCTGCCCGCCCTTGAGCGACACCTGTTCGGCCAGCCCCATGCGCTCCAGCCAGTTGCGCCAGTCGCGGCGGTCCGGTGTGGGGTGCAGCAGTTCGGTATTGGCCAGGCGCGTCACGTCCCAAGGCTGCTCGCTCAGCAGGTTCGGCGCACCGACCGGGATCAGTTCTTCGGGGAACAGATAACTGGCCTCCCAGTCAGGTGGGAAATGGCCGTTGCTCAACAGCACGGCACAGTCGAAGGGCTCGTCGTTGAAGTCCACCGAGTCGACGTCCATCCAGGCGCTGGTGAGCTGCACCTCATTGCCCGGTTGCAGGTGACGGAAGCGGCTCAGGCGCGCCAGCAGCCAGCGCATGGTCAGGGTCGAAGGCGCCTTCATGCGCAGGATGTCGTCTTCGGCGCGCAGGGTGTTGCACGCCCGCTCCAGGGCGGTGAAGCCCTCGCGGATGCCGGGCAGCAGCAACCGGGCCGATTCGGTCAGTTGCAGGTTGCGGCCACTGCGGTGAAACAATCGGCAGGCAAAGTGCTCTTCGAGCGTACGAATATGCCGGCTGACCGCGCTCTGGGTGATCGACAACTCTTGCGCGGCACGGGTAAACGAACTGTGGCGAGCGGCCGCTTCGAAGGCACGCAGGGCATACAACGGAGGAAGACGACGAGACATCAAGAAAGCTCCTAAAGCGCAATCGCCACAACTTAGCAGAAACTCATCCATGATGAGTTTTAGTCATGCCATCCATCCTTTTTATCCCTTTGTGGAAATCCTCCAGAGCGCCGAAAATCGACGGTCTACTGTTCCCTCTGAAAACCGAGCGTGATGATCATGAAGCATCCAGCGCGTATTGAACTCTGGGCCATCCTGCGGCTGGCGGGGCCGCTGATTGCCTCGCAGTTGGCGCATATGCTGATGGTCCTCACCGACACCTTGATGATGGCGCGCATCAGCCCCGAGGCGCTTGCCGGCGGCGGCCTGGGGGCGGCCACCTACTCTTTTGTGTCGATTTTCTGCATCGGGGTGATTGCGGCAGTCGGCACCCTGGTGGCTATCCGTCAGGGTGCGGGCGATATCGTTGGCGCCGCCCGGCTGACCCAGGCAGGTTTGTGGCTGGCGTGGCTGATGGCACTGGCCGCCGGCCTGTTGCTGTGGAACCTCAAGCCCGTGCTGCTGCTGTTCGGCCAGACCGAAAGCAACGTCCATATGGCCGGGCAATTCCTGATGATCCTGCCGTTCGCCCTGCCCGGCTACTTGAGCTTCATGGCCCTGCGCGGCTTCACCAGTGCGATCGGCCGGGCGACGCCGGTGATGGTGATCAGCCTCGCCGGCACGGTGGCGAACTTCCTGCTCAACTATGCATTGATTACCGGCATGTTCGGCCTGCCCAGGATGGGGCTGGTGGGGATAGGGCTGGTCACGGCCATCGTCGCCAACCTGATGGCATTGGCGCTGGCCCTGCATATTCGGCGGCATAGGGCGTATGACGCTTATCCATTGCGTGAAGGCCTGTCGCGGCCCAACCGTCAGTACCTCAAGGAGCTGTGGCGGCTGGGCCTGCCCATCGGCGGCACCTACGCGGTGGAGGTCGGGCTGTTTGCCTTCGCGGCGCTGTGCATGGGCACCATGGGCAGTACGCAACTGGGTGCGCACCAGATTGCCCTGCAGATCGTTTCGGTGGCGTTCATGGTGCCGGCCGGCATGTCCTATGCGATCACCATGCGCATCGGCCAGCACTACGGTGCCGGGCAACTGCTGGATGCACGGCTGGCGGGACGGGTTGGTATTGTGTTCGGAGCGGCGGCGATGCTCGGCTTCGCGATGGTTTTCTGGCTGCTGCCGCATCAATTGATTGGCTTGTTCCTGGACCATAATGATCCAGCGTTCCGCCCGGTCATCGAATTGGCAGTGAGCCTGCTGGCGGTCGCCGCCTGGTTCGAGCTGTTCGACGGTACGCAAACCATCGCCATGGGCTGCATACGCGGGCTCAAGGATGCCAAGACCACCTTCCTGGTTGGACTGGCCTGCTATTGGCTGATTGGTGCGCCGGCAGCCTGGTGGATGGCATTCCATCTCGACTGGGGCCCAACGGGCGTCTGGTGGGGCCTGGCGCTGGGCCTGGCGTGTGCGGCGGTGAGCCTGACGCTGGCGTTTGAGTGGAAGATGAAGCGCATGATTCGGCGTGAGCCTGCGGTGCAGGCCAGTTTCAGGGTGATTCAACCCGATTAAGATCAAAAGATCGTCCGAACGCGGCCCGAGCCTTCGGCAGCTCCTACGGGTGTACACATTCCCATGTAGGAGCGGTTAAAGGCTCGGCCGCGTTCTGGCGATCTTTTAAATGGCCTCCACAACGGCCTGTTGGCTGGAACCGAAGGTCAGGTATTCAACCAGCTCCACCAACGGCAACGGCTTGCTGATCAGGTACCCCTGCACCTGATCACAGCCAAACCCACGCAACAGATCCAGCTGCTCCGGGGTTTCCACGCCTTCGGCCACCACTTCGAGATTGAGGTTGTGCGCCAGGTTGATCATCGCGTGCACCAGTTTGCGATTCTCCTCGCGCTCTTCCATCTCGCCGACAAAACTCTTGTCGACCTTCAGCAAGGCGATCGGCAGGCTGTTGAGGTGCACGAATGACGAGAAGCCGGTTCCGAAGTCATCCAGGGAAAAGCGCACGCCCAGGCGCCCGAGGGCGTCCATGGTCTGCTTGACCAGATCGCTGCGGCGCATCACTGCGGTCTCTGTCAGTTCGAACTCCAGCCACTGCGCCTCGACTCCGCGCTCGATGATCAAGCGGCTGAGGGTGGGCAGCAACTGGCTGTCCTGGAACTGCCGAAACGACAGGTTGATTGCCATGTGCAGCGCCGGCAGCCCGCGCTCGCGCAGGGCCTGCATGTCACGCAGTGCACGGGAAATCACCCAGTAACCCAGGGGCACGATCAAGCCGCTCTGCTCGGCCAAGGGCACGAATTCGCTTGGCGGCAGCAAACCGCGCTCGGCATGACGCCAGCGCACCAGGGCTTCGAGGCCGACGATCTGCCCGTCTTCGAGGTTCAGTCGCGGCTGGTAGTGCAGCTCCAGCTCATCACGGCGCAATGCCCGTCGCAGTTCGCTTTCCAGGTCGGCCATGCTGCGCGCATTGCGATTGATGCGCTCGTTGAAGATGTGAAAGGTACAGCCCTGGGTGCTCTTGGCCTGCTGCATGGCGATGTGCGCGTGCCACATCAGCGGGTCGGCACCGGCCTGGGCGCGAGCATGGGCGATGCCCAGGCTGGACCCGATCAACAGGCTTTCGCCGTCGACCCAGTAGGGTTCGGCCAGTGCTTCGGTGATTCGTTCGGCCATCCACTCGGCGCGCTGGGGTGCCCGGCGGGTGTCGATCAGCAGTGCAAATTCGTCGCTGCCCAACCGTGCGAGCTGATCACCCACCTCCAGCTGGCTTTTGAGCCTGGCAACGACTTGCAGGATCAACCGGTCGCCCGCCTGGTGCCCCAACGCGTCGTTGGCGTGACGGAAGTTGTCGAGGTCCAGGTGCCCGAGTGCCAGGCCACGGCCATCGTTTTCCACCAGCCGGGCCGCCAGCAGGGTCTGAAAACCCTGGCGATTGGCGATGCCGGTCAAGGGGTCTTGCTCGGCCAGACGCTGCAGGGTGGTCTCCAGCAGCCCCCGTTCGCGCACATGGCGCAGGCAGCGCTGCAACATGCCTGTATCAAGCAGATCGCGCACCAACCAGTCGCTCACGCCATCGGGCGGCGACGCCGGCTCGTGTTCGAGCAGCAATACCGTCGGCAAGGTGCAACGACCGGGAAGTGGCTGCAGAGCAGGGATCGTCAACAACACCGCGCTGCGGTTGTCATCGAACAGACTGCTGACAGACTCCCAATTCGGAGCGCTGATGAGCACGGCCGAGCTCCCCATTGGAGCCAGACACTCGCGCAACAACGCTGTCCACGCTGGCTCTTCTGCCAGTAGCAGCAAACGCAAGGGTTCGACAGGCGTAGACAAGCTAGCTCCCTAGACTCTGCAGTGGTGTACGCGCCAGGCATTATGCCGGGCCGCCAACCAATGACCAAATGACATCAGTTATCAGACGTGGCTTTTGTATCAGGAATTACGAACATTAGACGCAAATACCTCACGTATCCTGCGTGAAAGTAACAAAACCGGCAAATACAGTTAGCGTGGTGCGTCACAAGTCGGAGAGAGCAGCACAAATTGCTGAGCCTGTTAAAATGCCGGCCCATTTCGCAAACGACTCCCTGATTCCGTATGTCCCGACTCAATCCCCGGCAGCAAGAAGCCGTGAGCTACGTCGGCGGCCCTCTTTTGGTGCTCGCCGGCGCAGGCTCCGGCAAGACCAGCGTGATCACGCGCAAGATTGCGCACCTGATCCAGAACTGCGGCATCCGCGCCCAGTACATCGTCGCCATGACCTTTACCAACAAGGCTGCGCGCGAGATGAAGGAACGGGTCGGCACCCTGCTCAAGGGCGGCGAAGGCCGCGGCCTGACCGTGTGCACCTTCCACAACCTGGGCCTGAACATCATCCGCAAGGAACATGTTCGCCTGGGCTACAAGCCCGGCTTCTCGATTTTTGACGAAGCCGACGTCAAGTCCTTGATGACCGACATCATGCAGAAGGAATACGCGGGCGACGACGGCGTCGACGAGATCAAGAACATGATCGGCTCGTGGAAGAACGACCTCATCCTACCTGCCGAGGCCCTGGAAAACGCGCGCAATCCCAAGGAGCAGACCGCCGCCATCGTCTATACCCACTATCAACGTACGCTCAAGGCGTTCAACGCGGTGGATTTCGACGACCTGATCCTGCTGCCGGTAAAGCTGTTCCAGGAACACGCCGACATCCTCGAAAAGTGGCAGAACAAGGTCCGCTACCTGCTGGTGGACGAGTACCAGGACACCAACGCCAGCCAGTATTTGCTGGTGAAGCTGCTGATCGGTACGCGCAACCAGTTCACCGTGGTGGGCGACGACGACCAGTCGATCTACGCCTGGCGTGGCGCGCGGCCGGAAAACCTGATGCTGCTCAAGGACGATTATCCGTCCCTGAAAGTGGTCATGCTCGAGCAGAACTACCGCTCCACCAGTCGCATCCTGCGCTGCGCCAACGTGCTGATCTCCAACAACCCCCACGAGTTCGAAAAGCAGCTGTGGAGCGAGATGGGCCACGGCGACGAGATCCGCGTGATCCGCTGCCGCAACGAAGACGCCGAAGCCGAGCGCGTGGCCGTGGAACTGCTGACCCTGCACCTGCGCACTGACCGGCCCTACAGCGATTTCGCGATC
This sequence comes from Pseudomonas sp. ES3-33, assembly GCF_000952175.1. Lineage (NCBI taxonomy): Bacteria > Pseudomonadati > Pseudomonadota > Gammaproteobacteria > Pseudomonadales > Pseudomonadaceae > Pseudomonas > Pseudomonas sp. ES3-33. The sequence goes on from NZ_JZRI01000061.1 coordinate 11,554, forward strand.
CTGTACCGCGGCAACTACCAGGCCAAGCTGATCGAGCTGAAACTGCAACACCACCAGATTCCGTATCGGTTGTCGGGCGGTAACAGCTTCTTCGGGCGCCAGGAAGTGAAAGACCTGATGGCCTACTTCCGCCTGATCGTGAACCCGGACGACGACAACGCCTTCCTGCGAGTGATCAACGTCCCACGCCGGGAAATCGGCTCGACCACCCTGGAAAAACTCGGTAACTACGCCACCGAACGCAAGATCTCGATGTACGCGGCCACCGACGAAATCGGCCTCGGCGAACACCTGGATACGCGGTTCACCGATCGCCTGTCACGCTTCAAGCGCTTCATGGACAGGGTCCGCGAGCAGTGTGCCGGCGAAGATCCGATTTCGGCGCTGCGCAGCATGGTCATGGACATTGACTATGAGAACTGGCTGCGCACCAACAGCTCCAGCGACAAGGCGGCCGATTACCGGATGGGCAACGTCTGGTTCCTGATCGAGGCATTGAAAAACACCCTCGAGAAGGACGAAGAAGGCGAGATGACCGTCGAAGACGCCATCGGCAAACTGGTGTTGCGCGACATGCTGGAACGTCAGCAGGAAGAGGAAGACGGCGCCGAAGGCGTGCAGATGATGACCTTGCACGCCTCCAAGGGCCTGGAGTTCCCCTACGTGTTCATCATGGGCATGGAAGAGGAAATCCTCCCCCACCGCTCCAGCATCGAAGCCGACACCATCGAGGAAGAACGCCGCCTGGCCTACGTGGGCATCACCCGCGCGCGCCAGACCCTGGCCTTCACCTTCGCGGCCAAGCGTAAGCAATATGGCGAGATCATCGACTGTGCGCCAAGCCGCTTCCTCGATGAGCTGCCGCCGGACGACCTGGCTTGGGAAGGCAATGACGACACCCCCGTCGAAGTCAAAGCCGTTCGCGGCAATACCGCATTGGCGGATATACGGGCGATGTTAAAGCGCTAGAATCGAATACTTTTTAACCAAACACTTTTTGACAAGCTAGGCGCATCTCGCGCCGGTAGAGGAAAGCTTCATGGAAGCACTGCACAAGAAAATCCGCGAAGAAGGCATCGTGCTTTCCGATCAGGTCCTGAAGGTTGACGCCTTTTTGAACCACCAGATCGACCCGGCCCTGATGAAGCTGATCGGCGATGAATTTGCCGCGCTGTTCAAGGACTCGGGCATCACCAAGATCGTCACCATTGAAGCCTCTGGTATTGCGCCGGCGATCATGACCGGGCTGAACCTCGGCGTGCCGGTGATCTTCGCCCGCAAGCAACAGTCCCTGACCCTGACTGAAAACCTGCTGTCGGCGACCGTTTACTCGTTCACCAAGAAGACCGAAAGCACCGTGGCGATCTCCCCGCGCCACCTGACCAGCAGCGACCGCGTGCTGATCATTGATGACTTCCTGGCCAACGGCAAGGCGTCCCAGGCGCTGATCTCGATCATCAAGCAAGCCGGCGCGACCGTGGCCGGCCTGGGGATCGTGATCGAGAAGTCGTTCCAGGGTGGTCGTGCCGAGCTGGATTCGCAGGGTTATCGCGTCGAGTCGCTGGCTCGCGTGCAGTCCCTGAAGGATGGCGTTGTAACCTTCATCGAGTAACCTGCCGCATTGTGTTCTCTCTGTGGGAGCCAGCCTGCTGGCGATGGCATCGTGTCAGTCAACATCTTAATGACTGACAGACAGCCATCGCCAGCAGGCTGGCTGGCTCCCACAGTTGGTCTTGTGCTGGGCGCTATTGCGAAGTGGCCTTGAGGCCGGTGAGCAACAACCGCTGGAACAGATCCTCTTTCAATCCGTCCGGGTTAGTCAGCTGCATCCGCTCCAGATGCACCGGAAACTGCGACGCCTCTGGCGCATCCAGCGCCGCCTTGCCCAGCTCCAGGATTTCCGTCAGCTTGAACTTGCTCTTCAACCAGTTCAAAGCCCGCAACAGATCCCGCTCCACCTCAGTGAAATCGCACCCCAGCGGATATTCGGGGAACAACTGCGGATGCCGCGCCTGAATCGCCTGCAGCCGTTGCGGCGTATTGTCGGCAAATCGCGGATCGATGCGGAAGTCTTTCGGCAGCTTGCCCACCTTCTGCGCCTGCTCGATCAGCCCCGGCTGAAAGCGCGAGTCGCTGATATTCAGCAGCGCCTCGATCACCGCCGCATCGGTTTTGCCACGCAGATCGGCAATGCCGTATTCGGTCACCACAATATCGCGCAGGTGCCGTGGGATGGTGCAATGGCCATATTCCCAGACGATGTTCGAACTGACCTCCCCACCCGCCTCGCGCCAGCTGCGCAAGATCAGCACCGAGCGCGCGCCTTGCAGTGCATGACCCTGGGCGACAAAGTTGTACTGGCCGCCCACGCCGCTGAGCACGCGCCCGTCCTCCAGCTGGTCGGCCACGCCGGCACCCAGCAGGGTCATGGTGAAGACCGTGTTGATGAAACGAGCATCCAGGCGTTGCAGGCGCTTGAGCTCCTCCTGACCGTATAGCTCGTTGATGTAGCTGATGCGGGTCATGTTGAATTCGAGCCGCCTGCTCTGCGGCAACTCGCGCAGGCGCTCGTAGAAGCTGCGCGGGCCGAGGAAAAACCCGCCATGCACCGAGATGCCATCGGTCTGTGCGGCCTCATCCAGTGTGCCGGCATTGGCCTGTTGCTGAGTCGGCACATCCGGGTAGACCTTGCGCCGCACGATCCCGGCATCCGCCAGCACCAGCAGGCCGTTGACGAACATTTCGCTGCAACCGTACAAGCCTCTGGCGAACGGTTCGATACCGCCTTCGCGCTCGATCAGTTGCGCCCACTGGCTGAGATTGATGTCTGCCAACAGCGCTTTGTAGCCGTCACTGTCGGCCTGACGCGCGAGCAAGGCCGCGGTCAGCGCATCGCCCATCGAGCCGATGCCGATCTGCAACGTACCGCCGTCGCGCACCAGTGCGCTGGCGTGCAGCCCGATGAAATGGTCCTGCAAGCCCACCGGCATGTTGGGCGTGGAGAACAGCGTGGTGTCGTCCTTGGCATCGATCAACAGGTCGAAGACATCGATACCGATTTCAGCGTCGCCGGGCATATAAGGCAAATCGTTATGCACCTGCCCGACCACCAGGATCGTCTCCCCCGCTGCCCGGCGTTTTTCCACCATGGGCAACAAGTCGAGGGTGATGTCTGGATTGCAGCTCAGGCTCAGGCGATCGGGGTGCTCGCTGTGGCTGGCCACAAGCTGGGCGATCAGGTTCAAGCCGGCGGCATTGATGTCCCGCGCGGCGTGGCTGTAGTTGCTGCTGACGTAATCCTGCTGCGCCGATTCGCTGTGGAGCAGGCTGCCTGGCTGCATGAAGAACTGCTGCACATGCACGTTGGCCGGCAGGCTGTCCTTGAGCAAATCCGCCAGGAAATCCAGTTCCGGATAATCGCCGAACACCCGCTCGATGAAAGGCTTGAGGAAGCGCCGCTGCAAGCCATCGCCCAGCACCGGTCGGCCCAGGCACAACGCGGTGTAGACGGTCAGCTGGCGTTCGGGCAGCTGCGCCACACGGTGATACAGCGCATTGACGAAATGGTTGGGTTTGCCCAGGCCCAGGGGCAGGCCCATGTGAATGTGCGCCGGCAACCGTGCCAGGACGTCATCGACCGCTTGCTCGATAGAACACAGCTGAACCATCTGATCTTCCCTTACATTCCGTGAGTCAGGGTTGGACCGAGCTTGCCTGCTCTTTGCTGCATTGAACAGTCTGGAACAGTGGAAAATTGGCGGAGCACGCTTGCGCGGGGCGTCAGGTCACCGGCGTCATCGTTGACGATCATCGCGAGCAAGCTCGCTCCTACATGTCTAGTCCTGAAATAGGTTTACATCTGTTTCACCCCAACGCCCGATGCACCGCATCGGGCGTTTTGTATTTCAAGGACAGGTGCGGGCGCTCCTGGTTGTAGATTAGGATCGCCTCTCTCACCAT
>NZ_JZRI01000062.1:0-121826 GCF_000952175.1 Pseudomonas sp. ES3-33
GGGGGGCTGGGAGATGTTTAAAAGAGACAGAACAAATCCCCGCCAATAACGAGTCGAGTGTCGCCTTGCCCTTGTTCAGTGGAGTCTGCCGGGCCGGCAGGTTGAGCATCAGGGCGCAGGCAATGATGTACAGGATGACTGTTGGGCCATAGACCCAGACGCTGCCGAACGCATACAGCAAGCCGCCCAGCGCGGGAGCGACGATGGTTGCCGATTGCTGCGCCGACTGGGCTGCGGCCACCGCGCGGGGAAACAGCGCGCTGGGCACGATGCTTGGCAGCAGCGCCTGGGTCGTGGGCATCTCGAAGGAGCGGGCGGCGCCCAGCAGGAACGCCAGGATGAAGATCATTTCCCGGGTGACATGCCCGGTCGCACTGCTGATCGCCAGCGCCAGGGCGATCAATGCCTGCAACGACTGACAGAGTGCGGCCACCTTGCGCCGGTCGTAGCGATCGGCGACGTGCCCGGTGTGCAACATGAACAGCACCCGCGGGGCAAACTCCACCAGGCCCACGAGGCCGAGGTCAAGTACGTTGCCGGTGAGCTGGTAAAGATTCCAGCCGATGGCCACGGTCAGCATCTGGAAGCCGCTGGCGGTAAAGATCCGGGCCAGCCAGAACGCGATGAACGGGCGATGGTGACGTAACAGCAAGGGCGGTTGGCTGGGCATCTGGCGGCGGATCTTGAACGGGGATAACGTCGAGACTATCACCAACCTGTAACCAGAAGTTGCAGGTCCGGAAAAATTAGTTAGCTAGACACCGATCGCTCAGGCGGTCAAATTCATGTGGGAGCGAGCCTGCTCGCGATGACTGTGTGTCAGTAGAAGACAAAGTGAAGGGGCTAACCGCTATCGCGAGCAGGCTCACTCCCGCCACGAATGTGTTACGGCTGATTGCCATGCCTGTGAGGCAACCTGTCACGCGGCAAAAGACCACACCGGTTACCTGCAAAAATGGGACTACTCTTTCAATCATGCTTGATCCAGATCAAAACCTTTCGTGGAGATGATCCGGCGGCCAATTGGCCAGACTCCCTACGTGTGATGCAGGTAAAAAAAGAACGAATTTGAATTCGCCACACTCCATATCCGTGGGGGCAGTGGGTGCAGGCCGCAGGCCTTCAGCCGGAATTACCTGACAGAGGAAGACTTATGTTCGGTTTGGAGGCGCTTGATCTCGCCCGAATTCAGTTCGCGTTCACCATTTCATTCCACATTCTGTTCCCGGCCATCACCATCGGCCTGGCGAGTTACCTGGCGGTGCTTGAAGGCTTGTGGCTGAAAACCAAAAACGACACTTACCGCGATCTGTACCACTTCTGGTCGAAGATCTTTGCCGTCAACTTCGGTATGGGCGTGGTCTCCGGGCTGGTCATGGCTTATCAGTTCGGCACCAACTGGAGTCGTTTCTCGGACTTCGCCGGTGCCGTGACGGGCCCGTTGCTGACGTACGAAGTGCTCACCGCCTTCTTTCTGGAAGCCGGCTTCCTCGGGGTCATGCTGTTCGGCTGGAACAAGGTCGGACGCAACCTGCACTTCTTTTCAACGGTGATGGTGGCCATTGGCACGCTGATCTCAACGTTCTGGATCCTTGCATCCAACAGCTGGATGCAGACTCCCCAGGGCTTTGAAATCATCAACGGCCAGGTGATTCCCACTGACTGGTTTGCGGTCATCTTCAACCCGTCATTCCCGTACCGCCTGGCGCACATGGCAACGGCAGCGTTCGTCGCGACGGCGTTTTTCGTCGGTTCCTCGGCTGCCTGGCACTTGCTGCGGGGCAAGGACAACCCGGCCATTCGCACCATGCTGTCGATGGCCATGTGGATGGCGTTGATCGTTGCGCCCATCCAGGCCGTGATCGGCGATTTCCATGGCCTGAATACGCTCAAGCACCAGCCGGCGAAAATTGCGGCAATTGAAGGTCACTGGGAAAACCATGGCGATGAACCGACCCCGCTGATCCTGTTCGGCTGGCCGGACATGAAAGCTGAAAAAACCAAATATGCGGTCGAAATTCCCTATCTGGGCAGCCTGATTCTCACCCATTCGCTGGACAAACAGGTCCCGGCGCTCAAGGATTTTCCGCCTGAAGATCGGCCCAATTCAACCATCGTGTTCTGGTCGTTCCGGATCATGGTCGGCCTGGGTTTCCTGATGATCTTCACCGGCTTGTGGAGCCTGTGGCTGCGCAAGCGCGACAGGCTGTACACCTCGCGTCCGTTCCTCTATCTGGCACTGTGGATGGGGCCTTCGGGTCTGGTCGCGATCCTTGCGGGTTGGTTTACCACGGAAATCGGCCGCCAGCCTTGGGTGGTCTACGGATTGATGCGCACGGCGGATGCTTCCTCAAACCACAGCTTCATGCAGATGAGCATTACCCTGATCATGTTCGTCGTGGTGTATTTCGCCCTGTTCGGTGCCGGCCTTGGCTACATGATGCGCCTGGTGCGCAAAGGGCCGAAGATCGACGAAGGCAAGGAAACCAACGACGGTGGTCCTGGCAAGCAGCGCACCCCGGCGCGTCCGCTGTCGGCAGCTGACGACAGTGCCGACAACGACCACAGCCTGACCAAGGAGATTTGAGTCATGGGTATTGATCTTCCGCTGATCTGGGCCGTGATCATCATCTTCGGCATCATGATGTATGTGGTCATGGACGGGTTCGACCTGGGAATCGGCATTCTCTTCCCCTTTATCCCGGGCAAGACCGACCGCGATGTCATGATGAACACCGTTGCACCGGTCTGGGACGGCAACGAAACATGGCTGGTCCTGGGCGGGGCCGCCTTGTTCGGCGCCTTTCCCCTGGCGTACTCAGTGGTGTTGTCGGCGCTGTACCTGCCGCTGATATTCATGTTGATCGGCCTGATCTTCCGCGGCGTGGCGTTCGAGTTTCGCTTCAAGGCCAAGGATGACAAGCGCCACCTCTGGGACAAGGCGTTCATCGGCGGTTCGGGGGCGGCCACCTTCTTCCCGGGGGGGGCACTCGGCGCGTTCATCGATGGGTTACCGGTGGTTAACCGGCAATTCGCCGGTGGCTCGCTGGACTGGCTGACTCCGTTCACCCTGTTCTGTGGCGCCGCACTGGTCGTGGCCTATGCGTTGCTCGGTTGCACCTGGCTGATCATGAAGACCGAGGGCAAGTTGCAGGAGCAGATGCATAACCTCGCGCGTCCCTTGGCTTTCGTGCTGCTGGCGGTGATCGGTATCGTCAGTATCTGGACGCCGCTGGCGCATCCGGAAATTGCCTCGCGCTGGTTCACGTTGCCAAACCTGTTCTGGTTCCTGCCGGTGCCGATCCTGGTGCTGGTAACGATGTACGGACTGATTCGTGCCGTGGCGCGCAATGCCAACTACATGCCCTTCCTGCTGACGCTGGTCCTGATTTTCCTGGGCTACAGCGGTCTTGGAATCAGCCTGTGGCCGAACATCGTGCCACCGTCGATCTCGATCTGGGACGCTGCCGCACCGCCGCAGAGCCAGGGCTTCATGCTGGTGGGTACGCTGTTCATTATTCCTTTCATCCTGGGGTACACGTTCTGGAGCTATTACGTGTTCCGCGGCAAGGTCACCCACGAAGATGGCTATCACTAGGGCTGCGCGCGTGTGAAAAGCCTGTGGGAGCAAAGCTTGCTCGCGATGGCGTCGATACAGGCGCCATCAACCTTAATAGGAGGGTAGAAAGTCATGGCCGGTAAACATTCGCTACATGAAATCGAAGCCGCAGAGAAGAAGCCGCTATGGCAACGCCTTGGCTGGCTGGCAATGATCTGGGTCGGCAGCGTCGGCGCATTGTTCATCGTCGCCAGCCTGATGCGCATGTTCATGAACGCAGCAGGCCTGAGCACGCATTGAGATGGGCGCATAAAAAAACCTCCTGAAAGGGAGGTTTTTTTCGTCTGGATTATTTTCGAGCTTTGAGAATCACGAACTTCGGCGTCGCCGCCACCTGTTCGACGCCGCGAAACAGCCGCGCGAGTTTGCTGTGATAGCCCAGGTGACGGTTGCCCACGATGTACAGCGCACCACCGACCACCAGCGCTTCACGGGCCTGTTGGAACATGCGCCAGGCGAGGAAGTCGCCGACGACTTGCTGCTGGTGGAACGGTGGGTTGCACAGCACTACATCCAGCGACTGCGCGACCTGTTCGGCCAGGCCATCACCGGCGCGCACCAGGACTTCCCGGTCACCTAGCGCTGCGCGCCAGTTTTCGCTCGCCGATTGCACCGCCATGAACGACTCGTCGACCAGCGTGTAGTGCGCCTCAGGGTTCTGCAGCGCGCTGGCGATCGCCAGCACGCCATTGCCACAGCCCAGGTCTGCGACCCGCGCTGTGCCGAGATTGTTCGGCAAGTGCGCAAGAAAAGCCCGGGTGCCGATGTCGAGGCCTTCGCGGCAGAACACGTTGGCGTGATTGAGCAACTCGATGGCCGGTGCATCCAGCTGATAACGGGTCGGGTAGGGCGACACCGCCGCAGGCTTGGGTTCGGCAGTGGCGATCAACAACCGGGCCTTCTTGACCGCCAGCGAGGCCTGTACCGGGCCAATGTAACGTTCGAGCAGATCACCCGCAGCGCGGGGCAGATGCTTGATCATGGCGGCGGCCACCACCTGGGCGCCGGGCGCCAGTTGCCCTTGCAGGCGGATCAGTTGCTCTTCCAGCAGGGCCAGGGTTTTCGGGACCCGGATCAACACCTGATCGAACGGGCCGGCAAAAGACTGATGAGCGGGTACTGTCGGCACTGCATCGAAGGCATGGCCATTGCGGACCAGATTTTTTTCCAAGCCCTGGAATGCCAGGAACGAGTCGCCACTGCTGGTGACCTGAACTTTACCGGCCAGGCTCGCAGCCAGTGCCCCAAAGCTGTCATTAAGCACCAGAACCCGCGTCTGAGCGGCCGGTTGCAGCTGCGCCAGGTGATTGAGCAAGTACTCGTCGGCGGCATCAAATGCCTGCAGCGGTTCATTCGACTGTTCGGGTTGGCGGATCAGGTCGAGGCGGGCGAAGGGTGTTTCGAGCAAAGGCATGGAGTGTGGCTCTTGGTAATCAACGGGGTTCCCGCCGCCAAGGGCCTGTTGCGGGCTGATCCGGCCGAGTGCACTGCGTCATGCGGGAGGGCATGTCATCACTCAGGAAGGACCGCAAATGGTACTTTTTTTTCTTAAGGATTACTCGCGGCATTTTTCAACGAACAGCGGAAGGCGCGAGAAACCCCGCAGTACTCCCTGCAATCAGTGTCCCATGACCATGGACTGCGGGAAAAAAGCTCCACGGTTCTTGCCATGGGTAACATTGCGCAATTTCAATATGCCACTATTGGGTCACGGTCTTCTGCTCTTTCCTTATCGCATCTAGTCCCAGCTTGTGGGGTAGCCGAGGTCCAGCACGTTGCAGGGTGTAGGGTGTAGGATTATTACCTCAGAAGTTTCACTATTATGTCGGCGCAATTACACATATTTCAAACGGTTGGTTCTAAGACAATTTGGATTGTGCAAAGGAGGTTTAGATGCTGCGTTTAATACGAGGCGTGACTAACGAACCGGTTAAACATTCTGTTGGTGCTCCGTTTAAAGCCATTACCCATCGTCGGTGTTTAATTTTGCGTTTTTGCGGGAAACTGCAAGCCTCTGTTTAATGGAGCGACCCATGACTGCCAGTGCAGAAAAATTTACCCGCCAGACCTTGCTCGACGTTCAGCCCCTGACGCCGAACCTGTTCACCTTGCGCACTACAAGGGATCCCGGGTTCCGCTTTCGCGCGGGCCAGTTTGCGCGCCTGGGCGTTACCAAAGCCGACGGCAGCACGGTGTGGCGTGCGTATTCGATGGTCTCCTCGCCCCATGACGAGTTTCTCGAATTCTTTTCCATCGTGGTGCCCAATGGCGAATTCACCAGCGAGCTGAGCCGGCTGGTCAAAGGAGACTCGCTGCTGATAGATCGCCAGGCATTCGGTTACCTCACACTCGATCGTTTTGTGGACGGCCGTGACCTTTGGTTACTGGCCACCGGTACCGGCGTCGCGCCGTTCCTGTCGATCCTGCAGGACTTTGAGGTGTGGGAGCGGTTCGAACGCATCATCCTGGTCTACAGCGTGCGAGAAGCTGCAGAGTTGGCGTATCAGGAGCTGATCGCCGGGCTGGCGCAGCGCGACTACCTGGCCGAGCATGCGCACAAGCTGCAGTTCATCCCCATTGTCACGCGCGAGTCTCACGCGGGTGCCATGAATGGACGAATCACCACACTGATAGAAAACGGCGACCTGGAGGGCGCGGCGGGGCTGACTCTCACGCCGGAACATTCGAGGGTGATGCTGTGCGGCAACCCGCAAATGATCGATGACACGCGTCAACTGCTGAAGCGCAGGGGCATGCACCTGAGTCTCAGCCGCCGCCCCGGGCAAGTGGCGGTGGAAACCTACTGGTGAGAAAACGGCGCCGAAAAGGCGCCGTTTTTCTGGTTATTCCAGGTTCCGCGGCCGCTCGTTCTGCACCTTCAGGAGGTCGCGAATTTCCCCCAGCAACACTTCTTCCTTGGTCGGAACAGGCGGCACGGTCGGGGCAACGGCTTCTTCGCGCTTGAGGCGGTTGATGGCTTTCACACCCATGAAGATCGCGAAGGCGACGATGATGAAGTCGATCACGCTCTGAATGAACTTGCCGTAGGCCAGCATCACGGCCGGGGTGGTTCCCTCTCCAGCCTTCAGGGTGACGGCCAGGTCACTGAAATCAACACCCCCGATCAACAGGCCGAGCGGCGGCATGATCACGTCGCCGACGAACGACGAAACGATCTTGCCAAAGGCCGCACCGATGATGATGCCGACCGCCATGTCGACCACATTTCCCTTGACCGCGAAGGCCTTGAACTCACTGATCACGCCCATTGGTTGATTCCTTGTACGGATTGGTTGGTAGCCGCAGTGTAATTCAGCAATTCGGTTTTTGCTCGAAACGGCTGCTTTAGAGCTTGCCAGCAGTCGACCCGGCTGCCGGCGAAAAGTTTACAAAAACCTCATGATTGTTGGGCGCTCGGCGTGTTTTAGCGAACTACTGTTTCAGTGAGTTACTTCTGAAAGTGCATGTTGGGTTAGTAGATGGTGATTTTCCTTGTTGGCGATGGTGCTGATGTTTCGAGTATTAATTAGGACGCGGCGGATACTGATCAGGAGGTCTGGTACAAGTTAATAGATCGCAGTTGGATGGCAGTCGGGTAACTTGTCCAAAGGCAACTAAGGCTCTCGACTGTTCCGTATTGCTGCGCGCGTATCCGTTCCAGCTGCGCTATCATCCCGGTTTTTGCCGGGAGTCAAGATGGCCAAGGCCAAACGCATGTACGGCTGCACCGAGTGCGGCTCAACTTTCCCCAAGTGGGCCGGACAGTGCGGCGAGTGCGGCGCTTGGAACACCTTGACTGAAACCATGGTCGAGAGCGGTGGGGCGGCACCTCCCAGCGGTCGCACCGGCTGGACTGGCCAGCAAGCGCAAATCAAGACGCTGGCCGAAGTCAGCGTTGAAGAAATCCCGCGGTTCTCCACTGCCTCCAGTGAACTCGATCGAGTCCTGGGCGGTGGTCTGGTCGACGGTTCGGTGGTGCTGATCGGCGGTGACCCGGGGATCGGCAAGTCGACCATCCTCCTGCAGACCCTGTGCAATCTGGCCAAGAGCATGCCGGCGCTGTATGTCACCGGTGAGGAATCGCAGCAGCAAGTGGCCATGCGTGCCCGGCGCCTGGGATTACCCCAGGACCAGCTACGCGTGATGACCGAGACCTGCATCGAAACCATCATCGCCACGGCGCGGGTGGAAAAGCCCAAGGTCATGGTAATCGACTCGATCCAGACGATTTTCACCGAGCAGCTGCAGTCGGCCCCGGGTGGTGTGTCCCAGGTCCGGGAGAGCGCGGCGTTGCTGGTGCGTTATGCCAAGCAGAGCGGCACGGCGATCTTCCTGGTCGGCCACGTCACCAAGGAAGGCGCGCTGGCGGGGCCGCGGGTGCTCGAGCACATGGTCGACACCGTGCTGTATTTCGAGGGCGAATCCGATGGCCGCCTGCGGCTGTTGCGTGCAGTGAAGAACCGCTTTGGCGCGGTCAATGAACTGGGCGTGTTCGGTATGACGGACAAAGGGCTCAAGGAAGTCTCCAACCCTTCGGCGATTTTTCTCACGCGTGCCCAGGAAGAAGTACCGGGCAGCGTGGTCATGGCGACGTGGGAAGGCACCCGGCCGATGCTGGTGGAAGTCCAGGCGCTGGTAGACGACAGCCATCTGGCTAACCCGCGCCGGGTAACCCTGGGCCTGGATCAGAATAGGCTCGCAATGTTGCTCGCCGTGCTGCACCGCCATGGTGGTATTCCAACCCACGACCAGGATGTGTTCCTCAACGTGGTAGGCGGCGTGAAAGTGCTGGAAACCGCGTCGGACCTGGCGCTGATGGCGGCGGTGATGTCCAGCTTGCGCAATCGTCCCTTGCCCCATGACCTGCTGGTGTTCGGTGAAGTTGGGTTGTCCGGTGAAGTACGTCCGGTGCCCAGCGGTCAGGAACGCTTGAAGGAAGCGGCCAAGCATGGCTTCAAACGCGCCATCGTGCCCAAGGGGAATGCGCCCAAGGAAGCACCGGCAGGGTTGCAGATTATTGCAGTGACGCGGCTGGAGCAGGCGTTGGATGCGTTGTTCGAGTGATTTTTGGCAGTTGGGTCTTCCCTGTGGGAGCGTCAGACTTCGATCAGTGCGCCCAGCTCCCGCTCCAGCTCCTGCGGGTCTCCCAGGTTGAACTCGATCAACCGCCGCAGGCGCTCGATGGATTCCAGGCTGATGTGGCGGCAGACAAACCCCAGTTGGCCGCGCTCCTGATGGGTGAGCTGCACATCCATCTTGATCTCGACCTCATCGGTCAGGTGAATTTCGACGGAAAAATCCTGCTGCGCATCACCCAGCCATGGCTCCGGACGCTCGATCAGCAGCCCCTTGAGTGAAAGATCGATCAGCTTTACTGGCCATATGGACTGCCCTTGGCCCAGCTCGGTTCTGGCATCGAACGCAATACGTGTGAAGCGGCGGCGTTCGGCGGGTTGCTGGCTCATGGCGCGTTCCTCGAAATGTTTGCTGACTATAGACCCGCAGGGTGCGCGGCCGCCAGCAGGGACATGGCTCTAGACCAATGTCGGGGTATGGCCTTTGCCGTCAGGCCAGCTAAACTCGGGGTGGCTGTCTTTCTTGTCCACCCTGGCTGGAATCATAAAATGAAAAATAATAATAGCCTGCTACGCCACATACCCTGGCTGCTGCTGGCGATCGTAGGAGCGTGCGCCCTGGGCGTAGTGGCATTGCGTCGAGGTGAGGCGATCAACGCCTTGTGGATTGTGGTCGCGGCAGTGGCCATCTATCTGGTCGCGTACCGTTACTACAGCCTGTTCATCGCTAACAATGTGATGCAGCTTGACCCGCGACGGGCCACCCCCGCCGTACTCAACAATGACGGTCTGGACTACGTCCCTACCAACAAACACATCCTGTTTGGTCACCACTTCGCGGCCATCGCCGGCGCGGGGCCTTTGGTCGGTCCAGTCCTGGCGGCGCAGATGGGCTATTTGCCCGGTACCCTGTGGCTGATCGCCGGGGTGGTGCTGGCCGGTGCGGTGCAGGACTTCATGATCCTGTTCCTGTCCACCCGTCGTAACGGCCGCTCCCTGGGGGATATGGTCCGTGAAGAGATGGGCCGCATACCGGGAACCATCGCACTGTTCGGCTGCTTCCTGATCATGATCATCATCCTCGCGGTGCTGGCGCTGATCGTGGTCAAGGCCCTGGCCGAGAGCCCTTGGGGCATCTTCACGGTGATGGCGACCATCCCGATTGCGATGTTCATGGGCATCTACATGCGCTACATCCGCCCCGGTCGCATCGGTGAAATTTCCATCATCGGCGTGCTGTTGCTGCTGGGGTCGATCTGGCTCGGCGGGCAGATTGCTGCCGATCCGTTCTGGGCCAAGGCGTTTACCTTCACCGGGATCCAGATTACCTGGATGCTGATTGGTTACGGTTTTGTCGCTGCGGTGCTGCCGGTGTGGCTGATCCTGGCACCCCGTGACTACCTGTCGACCTTCCTGAAGATCGGCACCATCATTGCCTTGGCAATCGGCATCCTGGTCACCATGCCGGATCTGAAAATGCCGGCATTGACCCAGTTCATCGATGGCACCGGCCCGGTGTGGAAGGGCGGTCTGTTCCCGTTCCTGTTCATCACCATTGCCTGTGGCGCGGTCTCGGGTTTCCACGCGCTGATCTCTTCCGGCACCACGCCGAAGCTGTTGGCGAATGAAAGCCATGCCCGCTACATCGGTTACGGCGGCATGCTGATGGAATCCTTCGTGGCAATCATGGCGATGGTTGCCGCGTCGGTGATCGAACCGGGTGTGTACTTCGCCATGAACAGCCCGGCGGCCATCGTCGGTTCGGATGTGGTCACCGTCGCGCAAACCGTCAGCAGCTGGGGTTTTGCGATCACGCCGGAAGCCTTGCAGGCGGTAGCCAAGGACATTGGTGAAACCACCATCCTGGCACGTGCCGGTGGTGCGCCGACCCTCGCGGTGGGTATCGCGCAAATCCTGCACAGTGTGCTGCCAGGTGAAAACACCATGGCGTTCTGGTACCACTTCGCGATCCTCTTCGAGGCGCTGTTCATCCTGACGGCCGTGGATGCCGGTACCCGTGCCGGACGCTTCATGCTGCAGGATCTGCTCGGCTCATTCGTGCCGGCACTGAAGCGCACCGAGTCCTGGACCGCCAATCTGATTGCCACCGCCGGCTGTGTGGCGATGTGGGGGTATCTGCTGTACCAGGGCGTGATCGATCCACTGGGCGGCATCAACACCCTGTGGCCGCTGTTCGGTATCTCCAACCAGATGCTGGCGGGTATCGCGCTGATGCTGGCGACGGTCGTGTTGATTAAAATGAAACGTCAACGCTACATCTGGGTGACCATGCTGCCAGCGGTCTGGCTGCTGATCTGCACCGTGACCGCAGGTTTCATCAAGCTGTTCGATGCCAACCCGGCGATCGGTTTCCTGTCCCTGGCGAAAAAATACAGCGATGCGTTGGCCAACGGCCAGATCCTCGCACCAGCCAAGGACATCAACCAGATGCAGCACGTGATCTACAACGCATACACCAACGCAACGCTGACGGCATTGTTCCTGTTCGTGGTATTCAGCATCCTGTTCTATGCCATCAAGGTCGGTATTGCCGCCTGGGGTAAAAAGGAACGTACGGATAAAGAAGCGCCATTCCAGGCCCTGCCGGATGCGTAATCGAGGATTGCAAACATGTTCAATGACCTGAGTCGCCTCGGTAAATACCTCGGTCAGGCCGCGCGCCTGATGGTCGGCATGCCCGACTACGACAACTACGTCGAGCATATGCAAACCAATCACCCGGACAAGCCGGTGATGAGCTACGAGATGTTCTTCAGGGAACGTCAGGAAGCGCGTTACGGCGGCAAGGGTGGGCCGAAGTGCTGTTGATGCACAGGGTCTAGGCAACACACACACACACACACACACTGTGGGAGCAAGGCCTGCCCGCGATGGCGATCTTTCGGACGCCATCGCGGGCAGGCCTTGCTCCTACAGTTTTTTTCGAGTCCGGGAGACCTTATTTTGTCAGCCCCTATCCCAGTCACCATCCTCAGCGGCTTCCTCGGCGCCGGGAAGACCACACTTTTGCGCCACCTGCTCAAAACCGAGCACGGTCTGAAAATCGCCGTGATCGAGAACGAATTCAGCGATGCCGGCATCGACACCCAGCTGCTGGGCGAGGAGCCGGTGCAAGTGATGACGCTGTCCAACGGCTGCGTCTGCTGCACTATCCACACCGATCTGACCAAAGCCCTGTTCCTGCTGCTTGAACGCCTGGACAGTGGCGAGATCGCCTTCGACCGCCTGGTGATCGAATGCACCGGGCTCGCCGACCCGGCACCTGTGGCGCAAACTTTCTTCATCGATGAAGAGCTGCGCGAGCGCTACATTCTCGACGGCATTATCACCCTGGTGGATGCAGCCCACGCCGATACGCACCTGGCCCAGACTATCGCCCAGGCGCAAATCGGGTTTGCCGACCGTCTGCTGGTGAGCAAGCGAGACCTCGTGGACGAGGCAACTTTCACCGCGTTGAGCGAGCGCCTGACCCGCATCAATCGTCGTGCACCCATTCGCCTGGTCGACCACGGCAAGATCGACCTGGCTGAACTGCTCGACGTCCGGGGCTTCAATCTCAATGCCGACCTCGGCAGTGGCTTGAGCCTGCGCCCGGTGAGCAAGGCCCCCTCCATCGACCGCATTTCCAGCCTGGTCCTGCGGACCGACAAGCCGCTGGATATCGACAAGCTCAGCGAGTTCATGAATGAACTGCTGGAAGCGCATGGCAAGCAATTGCTGCGTTACAAAGGCGTTTTGAGCATCGCCGGCGAACCGCGGCGGATGGTGTTTCAAGGGGTGCTGAAGTTGTATGGCTTCGACTGGGACACCGAGTGGGCGCCTGGTGAGCCGCGCGAAAGCGTGATCGTCTTTATTGCGGATGATCTGCCGGAAGAGAAGATTCGGGAAGGATTTGCGCGGGTGGCGGCGGAGTAAACACAGTGATCTTCAGCGTGTTTGCGGGCCTGTTCGCGAGCAAGCCCGCTCCCACGTTCTGACCTGTGTCTGCCACAAGCTTTGGGTCATGCACGCATCCCCTGCAGGAGCGGGCTCGCTCGCGAAGGCGGCCTAACCGGCAGCGCGATTGCGGCCGGTCATGGAGGGCATGTTCATCAAAAGCTCCTCCAGTTGATCCAGGTGTCGGTTCAGCAGTGTCGTCGCCATCGTTTCATTCCCGCACTCCACCGCGTCCAGGATTCCCTGATGTGCCTGCCAATCGCAACAATTCGCTGGGTGTGCATCAGCCTGTGCAATCGCCAGCGAGGTCAAGGGCACCAGACTGCCCAGGAAATGCGCCAAAGGTGCATTCCCCGCCATCTCTGCCAACAGCAAATGAAACTCTCCTGACAGCCGAATAGCTGGAGCCTGTTCGGTACAGCTGTGCTCCTGTTCGAGCAGCGCGTGCAACCGTTTGAAATCCTGGAGGCCACTGTTCCGACAGGCGAGTTGCACCAGCGTGGTTTCCGTCAACCGCCGTGCATGCAAAGTCTGGCGGATCTGTTCGCGATCGAGCAAAGCGACCCGAGGCCGATGATTGGGCCGCAGAATAATGATCTGCTGATGCGAAAGGCCGCTCAGCACACCACGAATGTCGCTGCGACGGGCGCTGAACATTTGCGCCAGGCTGTCTTCAGTAAACCGACTGCCCGCATTGATGCGCTGGTCGAGAATGGCATCGAACACCCGCGCATAAAGATCATTGAGCGGCAGGGCGCAGGGCAGGGCGCCGAGATTCTGAGGTGAAGCGAAGCTGTTCATGGCCGGTCTCCAGTTCCAGGCGTGTTCAACTGCGAAGGTTGTCGTCTGGAATATTCAATTCGATGCCCATGCGCTGACCTTCCCGAAGAATGTGACGACGCATCTCGGCACTGGCCTGGGCGCTGTTCTTGCTGCGGATCGCCCGCACCACGGCTTCGTTCTCTTCGAGACGTTCGGCCAGGTGTTCCGGGGAATTGCGCAGCACCTCGGCGCTTTGCTTGAGGGCGTTGCTGGTTTGCTGCACCACACTCTGGAAAATCGGATTCGACGTCAGGGTGAACAGCTCTTCATGGAACGCGATGTAGGCATTCACCCCGGCTTCGCTGTCGTTGGCTTCCAGGGCTTCGCGCATGTCCATCAGCGTGAGACGCAACTGCCCGACTTCCTTGCTGCTGATGGACTGCGCGACCAGCCCGACAATGAACGGCTCAAGGGTGTAGCGCAGTTGCAGCACGTCTTCCAGGCTCGCCCCCGCCACCGCACTGTCATGGGACTGGCTGTCGCTGAGATTAGCCTCCAGGACCACAACACCCTTGCCCGGCATGGACCGCACCAGACCTAGCGTTTCCAGGACGATGACGGCCTCACGCAAACTCGGGCGGCTGATGCCCAATTGTTCTGCCAGTTCCCGTTGCCCCGGGAGCATTTCGCCGGAGCGCCACTGGCCGCGGGCCAGAGCGGCCCGAAGTTTTTCCACGACTGAGTTCACAACGGTCGACGAGGTAATCACTGTTCGCTCCATGAGCATTCAAAACGTTTGATGACCGTGCCCGCCCCTGGGCGGGCACGGCAGTGATTCAAAATTCCTGCTGGTGCGCGGGACCGACTGGTTTTCTCGGCTGGAAGGTATAACCCACCTGGCCGGAAAGCACCTTGTTTGCGCGCTGGATATCGATGTCTTTTTCCCAGCGGGCAATGGCCACTGTTGCCACACAATTGCCGATCAGGTTGGTCAGCGCTCGGCCGATCCCCATGAACCAGTCGACCGCGAGGACGAGCACCAGACCCACCACCGGAATCGCCGGGATCGCCGTGAGTGTCGCCGCCAGGATCACCAGCGCCGAGCCGGGTATCCCGTGGGCACCTTTGGAGGTGATCAGCGAGACCAGCAGAATCGTCAGCAGATCGGTCATTGCCAGTGGCGTGCCGGTCGCGTTGGCAATAAAGACGATGGCGAGGGTCAGGTAGATCGAGAAACCGTCGAGGTTGAACGAGTAACCCGTAGGGATCACCAGCCCTACCGTCGAGCTGCCGATGCCCAGGTGCTCGAGCTTGCGCATGATCTGCGGCAGTACGGCGTCGGAGGATGCGGTGCCCATGACGATCAGCAGTTCTTCACGCAGGTACTTGAGCAGAGGCCACATCCGCAGGCCGGACACGCGCATCACCAGGCCGAGGATCAGCGAGACGAAGGCCACGCAGGTCAGGTAGAACAAACCCACCAGGCTGCCCAGATGCTGCAGGGAGTCCAGGCCGTATTTGCTGGTGGTGAACGCGATGGCGCCGAACACGCCGATCGGCGCCAGGCGCACGATCATGCCCATGATGCGAAAGATCACATGGCTCAGCTCGTTGATCAGCCGGGAGATGCCCGACGCCGCTTCACCCACCAGGTTGAGTGCGCTGCCAAACAGAACCGAGAACAGCAGCACTTGCAGGATGTTGTTGTCGGCAAAGGCACCTACCACCGACGTGGGAATCAGGTCCATCAGGAACTGCGTGGTGGTGTGCATATGCTCGCCGCGCTGGGCGATGTCACCCATGTCGGCGGCGGAAAGCTGATCCAGGTGAATGTTGGCGCCGCTGCCAATGCCGGTGCTGAAGGCGAATACCAGGCCGATGACCAAGGCGATGGTGGTCAGGATTTCGAAGTAGATCACCGATTTGAGGCCAATGCGCCCGACCTTCTTCAGGTCGCCGGCACCGCTGATGCCACTGACCACCACGCAGAACACGATCAGGCCGATGAGCATCTTGATCAGTTTGATGAAACCATCGCCCAGCGGTTTGAGCTGTGCAGAGTATTCAGGGAGGGTCAGCCCGCAGACGATGCCGAGCACCAGTCCGAGAACCACTTGGAGGAAGATTGAACGCGAGCACCATCTGAGCATGGGAGGAATCCTGGTCGGTGTCCTGGCTGCCGGCGCTTGGGCGCTCAGATTCAGGACTTAATTATTGTGGTCTTACCGGTATGTCCAGTGCAGGCGCAGTCTACGCTGGGTTTTTCCTGAATTTCAAGTGTGCTGACTAGAATTGGCATGACCGGTCTGACCAGCGGCGTAAGCCGCGCTACGGTGGCATATCGGGGGCGAAAAAAAACCGGCCAATCACTTGGCCGGTTTTTCATCCTGCGGGTTTAACGTCGCAATTAAGCGCCGTACACCGGCAGCTTCTTGCAGATGGCCTTGACCTTCTCACGAACGGAGTCGATCACCGCTTCGTTGTTCAGGTCTGCCAGGATGTCGCAGATCCAGCCGGCCAGTTCCTTGCACTCAGCTTCCTTGAAGCCGCGAGTGGTCACGGCCGGAGTGCCGAAGCGCAGGCCGGAAGTGACGAACGGGGAGCGTGGATCGTTAGGCACGGAGTTCTTGTTCACGGTGATGAAAGCCTTGCCCAAAGCGGCGTCGGCATCTTTACCGGAGATTTCCTGCTTGATCAGCGACAGCAGGAACAGGTGGTTTTCAGTACCGCCCGATACCACGTCAAAACCGCGCTCGATGAAAACGCCGGCCATGGCCTTGGCGTTCTTCACCACTTGTTGCTGGTAGGTCTTGAACTCAGGCTGCAACGCTTCCTTGAAGCAAATCGCCTTAGCGGCGATCACGTGCTCCAGCGGGCCACCCTGGGCGCCCGGGAACACCGCGGAGTTGAGCTTCTTCTCGATGTCGGCGTTGGCGCGAGCCAGGATCAGGCCGCCACGTGGACCACGCAGGGTCTTGTGCGTGGTGGTGGTCACCACGTCGGCGAATGGCACCGGGTTCGGGTAGACGCCAGCGGCGACCAGACCGGCCACGTGAGCCATGTCAACGAACAGGTAGGCGCCAACCTTGTCGGCGATCTCGCGGAAACGCGGGAAGTCGAGGATCTGCGAGTAGGCGGAGAAACCGGCCACGATCATTTTCGGCTTGTGTTCAACGGCCAGGCGCTCGACTTCGTCGTAGTCGATCAGGCCATTGGCGTCGATGCCGTACTGAACGGCGTTGTACAGCTTGCCGGAGGAAGAAACGCTGGCGCCGTGGGTCAGGTGACCACCGTGTGCCAGGCTCATGCCCAGGATGGTATCGCCCGCTTGCAGCAGAGCCAGGTAAACGGCGCTGTTGGCTTGCGAACCGGCGTGTGGCTGAACGTTGGCGTAATCAGCGCCGAACAGTTCCTTGGCGCGATCGATAGCAAGCTGCTCGACCACGTCGACGAACTCGCAGCCACCGTAGTAGCGCTTGCCCGGGTAGCCTTCGGCGTACTTGTTGGTCAGTACCGAGCCTTGAGCTTCCAT
Source organism: Pseudomonas sp. ES3-33 (assembly GCF_000952175.1). Classification (NCBI taxonomy): domain Bacteria; kingdom Pseudomonadati; phylum Pseudomonadota; class Gammaproteobacteria; order Pseudomonadales; family Pseudomonadaceae; genus Pseudomonas; species Pseudomonas sp. ES3-33. The sequence continues at coordinate 16,946 of NZ_JZRI01000062.1, forward strand.
CACCGCAGGGCTGGTGTAGTTTTCCGAAGCGATCAGCTCAATGTGCTCTTCCTGGCGCTGAGCTTCTTGCTCCATGGCGGCAAAGAGATCGGCGTCGTACTTGGCAATAGTCAAATCACGGCTGAACATGGCGGTCCTCAAGGATCGGGGCAGAAAAGGGGGGCATTCTAACCTAACGAGTTTTAGATGGCATATGAAAGGACATCATGTCGCAGACAAGTGGGCTTCATGACGGGATCAGCGGTGATCGTGCGGCCCCCATCGCCAGCAGGCTGGCTCCCACAGTAATTGCGATAGCCTGCAAACTTCCTGACCGACCACAAATTCTTGTGGGAGCCAGCCTGCTGGCGATGGCCTCCCTGCAAAAATCTCAGTCGAACTCGAACAACGCCTCGCGCCCGAACTGCGCCTCAAACCCGCTGGCCGGCATCGGCCTCCCGAACAAATACCCTTGAACTTCATCGCACCCATGCTCACGCAGGAAATCCAGCTGCTCCTGGGTTTCCACGCCTTCGGCGATCACCGCCAGGTTGAGGCTGTGGGCCATGGCGATGATTGCCCGGGCAATCTGGGCGTCCTGTTCGCCGGAGGGCAGGCCATCGACAAACGTGCGGTCAATTTTCAGCACGTCGATCGGGAATTGCTTGAGGTAGTTAAGCGATGAATAGCCAGTGCCGAAGTCGTCGACCGCAATGCTCAGGCCGAGATTTTTCAAGCCGTCGAGGATCTGCATCGCCTCGCTGACTTCGCGCATCAGAATACTCTCGGTCAGTTCCAGCTCCAGGCACGCCGGGGGCAGGCCGGTTTCCTTGAGGATGTTGGCGATGCGCGTGCCCAGTTGGCCGTCGGAGAACTGCCGCGCCGAGATATTCACCGACACTTTTGGCACGCGAACCTTGGCCAGGTGCCAGGACTTGAGCTGGCGGCAGGCTTCGCTGATGACCCAGTCGCCGACATCAACCACCAGGCCAAGCTCCTCGAGCACCGGAATGAAATCTCCCGGCGGTACCAGCCCGCGTCGAGGGTGGCGCCAGCGCAGCAAGGCTTCGGCGCCCGTCAGGCGCTTGCCGTCGCCGCTGAACTGCGGCTGGTAATACAACACGAATTCGTCTTGCTCCAGGGCATGGCGCAAATCGCTCTCGAGCTCCAGGCGCTCCAGGGCACTGGCGTTCATGTCGGCCTGATAGAACTGGAAGTTGTTCTTGCCGCGCTCCTTGGCGTGGTACATCGCGGTGTCGGCGTTTTTCATCAGCTGACTGAGCTCGTTGCCGTCTTGCGGGCTCAGGGCGATGCCGATACTGGCGGTGACGAAAAACTCCCGGCCTTCAAGCACGAAGGGTTTCACCAGGCTGCCAAGAATCTGTTCGGCCACATGAATCGCCCGGTTCAACGCCATCTCGCGGTTGGCCCGCGGTTGCAGGAGCAAGGTGAACTCGTCGCCGCCCATGCGGGCCACAGTGTCATCATCGTCGACGCAGCCGAGCAGGCGCGTGGCCATTTCCTTGAGCATGCGATCGCCGGCCGCATGGCCCAGGGAGTCGTTGATCGGCTTGAACCGGTCGAGGTCGAGGAACATCAGCACCACCCAGCCTTTCTGCCGTTCCGCCGATTGCAGAGCGGTGTGCAGGCGATCCTGGAACAGCGTGCGGTTGGGCAGGTGAGTCAGGGCGTCGTAGTAGGCGAGGCGATGGATTCGCTGTTCGCTGGCCTTGCGCTCGCTGATGTCGCTGAAGAAGCACACATAGCTGGCCAGGTCGCCTTCGTCATCCAGCACGGCGGTGATGCCGACCCAGGCCGGGTAATGCTCGCCGTTACGCCGCTTGAGCCACACTTCGCCTTCCCAGGTGCTGTGCTCGTTAAGCTGTTTGAGCACGTAGCGCAGGTGCGCGTCCTGTTGCTCGTCCACGGTCAGCATGTTCGGCAACTGGTCGAGCACTTGTTCGACCGCGTAACCGCTGACGCGGCTGAAGGCTTCGTTGGCCTGCACGATGTAACCGGCTGGGTCGGTGATCAGTATTGCCGAGGTCGAGTGCTCGAACACCGTCGCCGCCATGCGCAGATCTTTCTCGGCGCGGCGTTGCTGACTGATGTCGCGACCGACCCCCAGCACGCCTTCGAAGGCTCCCTGGTCGTCCCAGACCAGCACCAGGCGCAGCTCGATGGGGACCTTGCGACCGTCGGCGCGCAGGCAGTCGAACAGGAACAGTTGGGTTTGCACCTGGTCGCGCAACAGCGCCAGTCTGTCAGGTTTGTTCAGCGCCTTGCTGATCCGGTCCATCAGGCTGTAGATACCGGTCAGTTGCTGCGGGTTGGCAATGGTCGATTGCCAGCCGTTCTGGAAGATCCATTCGACGTCATAGCCCAGCACGGCATGCACCGAGGGGCTGACGTAATTGAGTGCCATTGCGCTGTCGGTGGAAAAAATCACGTCGCTGATGCTTTCGGCGAGCATGCGATAACGCTGCTCGCTGTCGCGCAGGGATTCGCTGGCTTCGATCTGCTCGGTGATGTCCTTGGCCACGCCGATGATGCGCGTGACCTGGTCATGTTTGTCCCGCGCCAGGGCTTGTTCGCGCACTTCGAACCGGCGCCATTTGCCGTCCCGGTGGCGAAAGCGCAACTGGCATTGCATCAGCTGGCTGTAACCGCCGTGGCGCTGGGTCTGGCGCGATCGATGATACAAGTCGGCATCATCGGCGTGCAGCAGGACTTCCCAGAAGTAATCGCCCATCTGGTGCAGCTCGGTACGGTTGTAGCCGAGGGTCTGGCCCAGATGGTGGTTGCTGAAGATCATTCGCTGGCTGATGACGTCTTGCACATACAGGTGATCCGGAACCGTGCGTACCACATCGGACCAGAATCCTTCACGTTCCAGCAGTGACAGCTCGATAAGCTTGCGGCTGGTAACGTCGGTGATGCTCAGGATCACTGCCTTATAGTCGCTCTGGTCCTCGGGCAGGCGCAGCACCAGCCACAAGTGCTGATCACGGCCGCTGGCGTCCTGCAGGCGGATCTCCAGTTCGAGCTGTTTGTGCCGCTGCAACACGGCTTCGAGTATCGGCAGGCCGATGGCCGAGCTGGTCAGTGGATTACCGTCGATCAGGCGTTTCCAGGCCTCCTCCGGGGCATTGACGTCCAGTAGCAGCAGGGCTACCTCGTTGACTTCGGTGATGCGCATTTCGCGCAGCAGCTGTTCACATTGCGTTGGCACTGCCAGCCAGCTTTGCAACTGTTCGGTGTCAAGGATGCGGGCCTTGTCGAATGCACTCTTGAGCCCGGACAGATCCAGTACGCACAGGGCGACCCCGGTGCCTTCGAAGATGTCCTGATAGCGTCGACGACCCTCATGCAACTGGCGCTGGCGGCGGCGCATGTTCAGCAGCGCGATGAAGGGCAGCAGGGAAAAGGCCAGCCCGAGCAGGCATTTGCCGATGAATGCGGGCAACAGATGCTCGATCACGCGCTGACGGTCGAACAGCCCGCGCAGTTGCCAGTCGCTGCTGCTCAGAGGCACCGTCAATACGCTGTTGGCCAGGTCTTCTGCCGTCAGTTCACTTGGCTCCGACACCGGCACGGCGTTATCGCGGCTGACAATTTGCCGATTGATGCGGTTTTCCACCAGCCACAGTGGGCGGATGCCGGCCTCATTCTGCTTGGCCAGCGATGCGAAGAAGGCCGGAGACAGGCGCAGCGCCCAGTAACCGCGAGTGCTGCCGCTGGGCTGGTGCAGCAGCAAATGGACCACCGAGCCGTCGTCGGCATTGCTGAAATAATGCGCCTGGGCGCGGCTGCGCTGAACCAGCTGGCTCAGGTAGTCGGCATCGTTACTGTCCACGGCGCTGTCGCTGAGCACTTTTCCAGACGGACTGAGCAGTGCCAGGCTGCGTACATCGGGCAGTGATTGCTGGATTTTGCGCAGCAGCGCCTGCTGTTCTTCGTGAGTCTGTGGCTGCTCGACGATCGGCAGCAGGTTCAGGGCGATCTGCGCGTTCAGCGCCATATTCAGGCTGATTTGAGAAGCCAGGTCGGCGGTGAAGTCGATGGTGTACTGGCGCTGGTTCTTCTGGGTTTCGCGCAGTTGGTCGAGCAGTTGCCAGAAGAGAAGGGCCAGCAGCAGTAGTACGAGTGTGGCCAGCCCACCTTTTAACGTCCCGCGCAGGGGAGAGCCGGCCGCAGAACGGGCATCGTTCACAGAAGACGGTGGAGGCACGTTAGTCAAGCTGTGTAATCCTGCGCAAGGGCTGGGCTGGCGCGACGCGCACTATAAGCCGGACGCCCGAAGGGCGGCTAGCATGCCTTGAGTTGTGGCAAAGTGCCAGTCCCGCTCGGCTGGACTGCCATCCATCATTAAGGTAGCTTTGCCGGTTACGTGGGAGCGTTCCAGCTCCTAGAATCAGACTTTCTTCAGCGCGCACGCATTGGTCCCTATCAAGCGGTCAGCGCGCACGGTCTGGCCGGGCCTCGCCCGCGCTCCAATCATTCATCTGTCACTGACCCAAGGTTCTCCATGGCTCAATACGTCTTCACCATGCATCGGCTGGGAAAAGTTGTTCCGCCGAAGCGGGAAATCCTGAAAAACATTTCGCTGTCTTTCTTCCCTGGCGCCAAGATCGGCGTGCTCGGCCTCAACGGTTCGGGTAAGTCCACGCTGCTGAAAATCATGGCGGGCGTCGACACCGAATTCGAGGGCGAAGCCCGACCGATGCCGGAACTGAACATCGGCTACCTGCCGCAGGAACCGATCCTGGATCCGACCAAGACTGTGCGCGAAGTGGTCGAGGAAGCGGTCAGCGTGATCAAGAACGCCCAGGCTCGCCTGGACGAGGTCTACGCCGCTTACGCCGAGGAAGATGCCGACTTTGACAAGCTGGCTGCTGAACAGGCCAAGCTCGAGGCGATTCTGCAGGCCAGCGATGGTCACAACCTGGATCGTCAGCTGGAAGTGGCGGCCGATGCACTGCGTTTGCCCGCCTGGGACGCCAAGGTCGAATTCCTCTCCGGTGGTGAAAAACGTCGTGTGGCGCTGTGCCGTCTGCTGTTGTCGGCTCCGGACATGTTGCTGCTGGACGAACCGACCAACCACCTGGACGCCGATTCCGTCGCCTGGCTGGAGCACTTCCTCCATGACTTCCCGGGCACCGTGGTAGCGATCACGCACGACCGGTACTTCCTGGACAACGTTGCCGGCTGGATTCTCGAACTCGACCGCGGCGCCGGTATCCCGTACGAGGGCAACTATTCGGGCTGGCTTGAAGCCAAGTCCAATCGTCTGGCTGCAGAATCCAAGCAGCAGTCGGCCCATGAAAAAGCCATGAAGGAAGAACTGGAGTGGGTGCGCAAAGGCGCCAAGGCCCGCCAGTCCAAGTCCAAGGCTCGTCTGCAACGCTTCGAAGAAATGCAGTCGCAGGAATTCCAGAAGCGTAGCGAAACCAACGAGATCTACATCCCGGCCGGTCCGCGCCTGGGTGACAAGGTCATCGAGTTCAAGAACGTCTCCAAGGGTTACGGCGATCGCGTGCTGATCGACAACCTGTCGTTCTCCATGCCCAAAGGCGCCATCGTGGGTGTGATCGGCGGTAACGGCGCGGGTAAATCCACGCTGTTCCGCATGTTGATGGGCAAGGAGACTCCGGATTCGGGCACCATCGAAGTCGGCGAAACCGTGCAACTGGCTTGCGTTGACCAGAGCCGTGAGGACCTGGATGGCAGCAAGACGGTATTCCAGCAAATCTCCGACGGTTCCGACCAGATCCGCATCGGCAACTACGAGATCCCGTCGCGTACCTACGTGGGTCGCTTCAACTTCAAGGGTGGCGATCAGCAGAAGTTCGTCAAGGACCTGTCCGGTGGTGAGCGCGGTCGCCTGCACCTGGCCCTGACCCTGAAGGAGGGCGGCAACGTCCTGCTGCTCGACGAACCGTCCAACGACCTCGACGTTGAAACCCTGCGCTCCCTGGAAGAGGCCCTGCTGGACTTCCCGGGCGCCGCCATTGTGATCTCTCACGATCGGTGGTTCCTGGACCGCGTGGCGACGCACATCCTGGCGTACGAAGATGACTCGCAAGCAGTGTTCTTCGAAGGTAACTACACCGAGTACGAAGCCGATCGTAAAAAGCGTCTCGGCGAAGCAGCTGCCCAGCCGCATCGTGTACGGCACAAGAAACTGGCCTGATTCTGGGTTGGTTGCATGAAACAACGGAGCCTTCAGGCTCCGTTTTTTTTGCTCTGTTTTTCAGGGGTCCCGAGTGGAATTCATCGCCGGCAGGCCAGCTCCCACAAAGTCTTGTGCAGGCAATAAATCTCGATTCACCACCCATCCCCTGTGGGAGCTAGCCTGCTAGCGATGGCGGTATAACTGTTGGTGCATTGCGTCGAGTCGATCTCCCTATTCAGGTGCAAAATCGGCCGAAAAACAGGCTTATTTATATCCTGTGCACCATTTAATTTCATAAAGGCGACATGTTGCGCTGTTCCTGTGCGCGATTCGTTTGTTAAAGTCCGGCTCAATCTCTCCAACGACAATAAATTTGCCGAGACTTTCCATGATCGAATCCGTTGAATCCTTCCTTGCCCGCCTGAAAAAACGTGACCCCGACCAGCCCGAGTTTCATCAGGCTGTGGAAGAAGTCTTGCGCAGCCTCTGGCCGTTTCTGGAAGCCAATCCGCGCTACCTGACTTCCGGCATCCTGGAGCGTATCTGTGAGCCGGAGCGGGCGGTGGTGTTTCGTGTGTCATGGGTCGACGATCACGGCAAGGTGCAGGTCAATCGGGGCTTCCGCATCCAGATGAACAGTGCCATCGGTCCGTACAAGGGCGGTCTGCGCTTCCATCCGTCAGTGAACCTGGGCGTGCTGAAATTCCTCGCGTTCGAACAGACATTCAAGAACTCTCTGACCTCGTTGCCCATGGGGGGCGGCAAGGGCGGCTCGGACTTCGACCCCAAAGGCAAAAGCGATGCTGAAGTCATGCGCTTCTGCCAGTCCTTCATGAGCGAACTGTACCGGCACATCGGTGCAGACGTTGACGTGCCGGCGGGCGATATCGGCGTCGGTGCCCGGGAGATTGGCTTTTTGTTCGGTCAATACAAGCGCCTGAGCAACCAGTTCACCAGCGTGCTCACAGGCAAGGGCCCGAGCTACGGCGGCAGCCTGATTCGGCCCGAAGCCACCGGTTTCGGCTGTGTCTATTTCGCCGAGGAAATGCTCAAGCGCCAAGGCGCAACCGTCGAAGGCAAGCGCGTGGCGATCTCGGGTTCTGGCAACGTCGCGCAGTACGCGGCCCGCAAGGTCATGGACCTGGGCGGCCAGGTCATTTCGCTGTCGGACTCCGAGGGCACGCTGTACTGCGAAGCCGGTTTGACTGAAGAGCAATGGCTGGCGGTACTGGAACTGAAAAACGTCCAGCGCGGGCGAATCACTGAGTTGGCTGCGCGCTTTGGCCTGGAGTTCCGCGCCGGTCAGAGCCCATGGGATCTGGCCTGCGACATCGCGCTGCCATGCGCAACGCAGAATGAACTCGATGCCGAGGCCGCCCGCGCATTGCTGCGCAACGGCTGCATCTGCGTGGCCGAAGGCGCCAACATGCCGACCACGCTGGAAGCTGTGGACCTGTTCATCGAGGCAGGGATTCTGTTTGCGCCAGGCAAGGCGTCCAACGCAGGCGGCGTCGCCGTAAGTGGCCTGGAAATGTCGCAGAACGCCATGCGCCTGCTGTGGACCGGCGGCGAGGTGGACAGCAAACTGCACGCCATCATGCAGTCGATTCACCACGCTTGCGTGCACTACGGCGAAGAGGATGGTCGGATCAACTACGTCAAAGGGGCAAACATCGCCGGCTTCGTCAAAGTCGCCGATGCCATGCTCGCCCAAGGTGTGGTCTAAGCCGGTTCGATGCGGATGATCTCGATCAGTTGATCGCCGGCCGGGCGTTGCCACAGCACCTCATCCCCGAGTTGCGCCCCAAGCAGCGCCCGGCCCAGCGGCGAGCCCCAGTTGATCAGGCCCGCCGATGCGTCCGCCTGATCCTCGCCCACCAGCTGGACGGTCTGTTCGGCGTTGTGCTCGTCGGCAAACGTCACTCGACTGCCAATCTGCACCTTTTGCGTCGAGCTCGCGGGTGTGATCACTTGCGCGCTGAGCACGCGCTGGTTGAAATAGCGTAAATCCCGTTGCAGATCCGCCTGGCGCTGCTTGTCCGGCTGTTCTCCCTTGGCCGACTCAGCGCTTAGCTGCTGCTGCAGTTCGGCAACCTTGGCCTGCAACTGGATCAGTCCAGTGGGTGTGACGTAGTTGGGCTGCGCGCTGACCTGCCGTTCGACAGGCTGATCGGCTTGCGCAGCGGCGTTATCTTCATTGACGAAGGCGCGACTCATGGTTTTCTCCCGTAATAGGGTTTGGGCCATGGTCTCAGGCATTTAGTTTCGACGGATGCCCGTGAGCGACTCATTGCGAGCGATAGGCGCGCGCTGCATCCTGGTCCTTCTGCTGTTGCCAGGCCTTATCGCGGTCATCCCAATGGTGGCTGCGATAGTCTGCGCGATCCTGATTTTCCAGCATCGCCTGGCACTGGCGAAAGCCATCGCTCCAGCCTTCGGCATAGTGCGGGTCCTTGAGATAGCGCGGGACGTTTTTGCGAAATTCACCGGTCATCGCCCCGGCCGCCTGGCGACCACTGACGCAACCGTCATCGAAACCGTCGGCGAAGGCCGGCGGATAGCCCTTGGCGATCAGGTCTTCGTGGGTCGACTGGCAACCCGCGCACAACAGCAGCAATCCCAACATACCTGCGCAACGCCACATCTCAGACTCCTGACCGTTCGACGGCCTATGCAGTCAGTCTAGAAATCGATTCGTTGTCGGGATGTGAAAGGAAGATCAAAAGATCGTCCGAACGCGGCTCGAGCCTTCGGCAGCACCTACAGGTGTGCGCGATCGAATGTAGGAGCTGCCGAAGGCTGCGATCTTTTGATCTAGTAGTGATACCACTTCACTTCAAGCATCACCTCATTCTCAGGCGATGCCATGTGGCTGAACTCGCGCTGCGCACTCAGGCGCAGCCCCAGGTTTCGCGACAGCTCCCACTGCTGATTCAAGCTCACACTGCGCCGCACCTCGCCATTGGTGAAAAAATCGCCTTTGGTTTCCAGGCTGAAATTACCCAGCGGGTTTTTCCACAGCACCCCGGTATTAAATCCGGCGGCGGGGGCGATGAATTCGGCGAAGTCATTGTTGTGCTCAACCCGCACGGTACCCATGACAAACCCGAGCATGTCTTCGCTCAATTGCCATGTCCCGCCGCCGCCACCGTTGACGTGACTGACCAGGTTCTCGTCATCGTGCTTGCCCGGAACGCGTTCCAGGCCGCCGGTGACTTGCCAGGACAATGGTTGCAGCAGCTCGTTGCGCGGGGTCAGCGAGCGAATCGTCGCCAGGTCCAACTGCTGGAACTGCCAGCGGTTGCCTTCGTACTGGCGCAATTTCATCTGCAGAATTTCGATCTGCGCGCCCAGGGGGAAGCTTTCGGCGTTGTCGTTGAGGTCATGGTAGGCCATGCGCAAGCCGTACTCGGCGAAGGCTTCATCGCCCCGAGTGCCGATGCCGGCCTGCCAGGTGCGCGATTCATGACCGTCCTCGGGCAGGCCCGGTCGCGCAATATCAAGCGCCGGCGCCGGGTTCTGATTGATCGCCCGCAGCAGTTCGAAACTGCGCTGGGAGCGCTCAGGGTCACGTTCCTGGCCGTTGGCGCGGTAACGTTCCAGGCGATACGCGGCGTCGATGACCAGCGCCTGGCGATCGCGCGGCAGTGCCTTGAAATCTGCGCTCTGAAGCTGCTTCTGATCGGCGCTGACTTTCAGTACCCATTGTTGCTCTTCATCAGTCAGCGGCTCGGCACGGCTCAGCAGCTCACGCTCCCTGGACGGACGATACTGGATGGACTCGACCAGGCCGGCCTCTTTCACGGCCTTGACGGTGTCGGTAGGGATGGCCGTGAGGGGGAATTGTTCGGTCAGGCGCAGGCTCGGTCGCGCCACTTGCAGCAGCTCAAGCAAGCGATAGGAGCAGTTTTCGTCGAAGAAAAAATAGTCGAACTGGATCTGTTTCAGTTCCCAGACGTGCTCGACCATGCGCGCTGTTTCTGCCTGGGTCAGGTTCAGCCGGTATTCCCACAGGTCGCGGTTCTCCAGGCTGCGGTATTCCGAGAGCTTTTCCTGGTAGGGCACCAGCGCAAACAGCCCCGGGTAGCCCCCCATAAGGCCTTTCCAGGCGTAAAGGATGCTGTTGTCGGAACCTTCGATGTAGGCGCCGAAGTTGATCGCATAACTGAGTAGTGAAGTCTTGTCGCTCTGCACGCCAGCCTGGTCAATGCGCAGCAGGGTGTGACCAAACATCGACGACGGGCTGTTCAGGTAGGCCGCTGGAAAGATCATCACCGCACTGTCGGGGGAAACGTCCTTGAACCATTGCTTGAATTCAGCACATTGCGGGGCCGGCAAGTCCGTCAGGTTCAGTTGCGCCTTGAGCCAGCGGGTGCGTGCCGGGTAGATGCATTGTGCGTGTTGTTCGCCTTTGCTTGCCGGGGCGTACAAGGCCTGCACAGTGGCGGCCAGTTCGCGGTCCGGATGTTCGTTGCCGTCCGGCGCGAGGAAAAACTTCCGGTCACTGACATAGCTGCGCCAGCCACCGAGCTTGGCAGTTTCGTAGTGGCCCAGGGAGATCCAGAATGGGTCGTTAGCCAGTTGCTGCAAACGTTCAGAGTCGATGTTTGGCGCGGCGGACAGCGGGGCGCAGGCACAGAGCGCCAACCAGGCAAGGCGTTTGAGCATAGTGGGCAACTTAATGGAAAGAAACAAAGACCCAAGGGGGCGCAGGTCCAAAAAATAAAACCCGCCCCCCAAGAGGAGCGGGTGGGTCGAGCTTATGCTTGAGTGGCGTATTTGGCCAGGCGAGCATCGTTCTTGATAACGGACAGGGTGTTGGTATGCACGTCTTCAGCGGTTACATCAGCCTTGCTGAAGATCTGCTGGAAGTGCTCGTGGGTAACTGCTGCGAAATGCTCACGATCTTCCGGCGCCACGCCCAGTACCACGGCATAGGTCGTCAGCGCTTCGCCGTTGCCTTTAGCCATGTCTTCGGACAACTCATTCATCATGCCATTCATGGCCAGCCAGGATTTGCCGCCATAGGTCAGCGACGCGTTAGTCGAGCAACCGTTGGTACCCGATGTCATACCGAACGTTGCGTTACCGGAAGTGCCGTTGGTGGTGGATGCCAGGAAGTGAGCCGGGGTGCCACGCTGACCTTCGAACAGCATGTTGCCCCAACCGCAATCCGGACCGCCTGGCGCCTGAGCCATGGCGTTGATGGATACAGCGGTGAAGAGAGTACCGAGAAGAATCCGTTTCATAGCTTTGTTCTCTTTATGTGCATACCAATGGACAGGGTCTGGCCCGATCTGGCGCCAGTGGGCCGGTTATTGTTCCAGCCGCGCAATTTGGAGTTTAGGCACGTTCCAAGGGTTCCGTTACTTTTTGCTAAATATTCGTCAAAACATCGATTTAGCCCCGGCCAGCCTGACGATGGCGGTTTGGCTATGCTTTGACTGAAGGCGCGCCTTGCAAGTGGGGTGGAGGCAGCGCCAGAATGCCGCTATCTGCCCCGCCTGATGTAAGGAAGCCCGATGCCTGATCCTGTTGCTGCCAGCTTGCGTCTAGCGCCCGAAGCGCTGACCCGTCCGTTTTCCGCTGAACAGTTCAGCTTCTCTACCACCAATGATCTGGAGCCCTTTCGCGGTGTGCTTGGCCAGGAACGTGCGGTCGAAGCATTGCAGTTCGGCGTGGCCATGCCACGCCCCGGCTACAACGTATTTGTCATGGGTGAGCCCGGCACTGGCCGGTTCTCGTTCGTCAAACGCTACCTGAAAGCCGAAGGCAAACGCCTGCAGACCCCGGCAGACTGGGTCTATGTCAATAATTTCGACGAGCCGCGCGAACCCCGGGCCCTGGAACTGCCTTCAGGCACCGCCGGCGCGTTTATCGGCGATATCAACACCTTGATCGACAATCTGGTGGCGACGTTCCCTGCGGTGTTTGAACACCCGTCCTATCAGCAAAAGAAAAGTGCCATCGACCGTGCATTCAACCAGCGCTACGACAAGGCGCTGGATATCATTGAGCGCCTGGCGCTGGAGAAGGACGTCGCGCTGTACCGCGACGCCAGCAACATTGCGTTCACCCCGATGGGGGATGGTAAGGCCCTGGACGAAGCAGAGTTCGCCCAACTGCCCGAAGCCGATCGCGAGCGTTTTCACGATGACATTTCCGGCCTAGAGGAACGGCTCAACGAAGAGCTCGCCAGCCTGCCGCAATGGAAGCGTGAGTCGAGCAATCAACTGCGCCACCTTAATGAAGAAACCATCACCCTGGCCTTGCAGCCATTGCTGTCACCGTTGTCGGAGAAGTATGCCGAGAACGCGGCGGTCTGCGGTTACCTGCAGGCGATGCAGGTCTACCTGCTGAAAACGGTTGTCGAGCAATTGGTCGACGACAGCAAGATCGACGCTGTCGCCCGCAAGATGCTGGAAGAACAATACGCCCCGAGCCTGGTGGTCGGTCATTCGGCCAGCGGCGGCGCACCGGTGGTGTTCGAGCCGCACCCGACTTATGAAAACCTGTTCGGGCGCATCGAGTACAGCACTGACCAGGGCGCGCTCTACACCACCTATCGGCAGCTGCGTCCGGGTGCACTGCACCGCGCGAACGGCGGTTTTCTCATCCTGGAAGCGGAGAAAATGCTTAGCGAGCCATTCGTATGGGATGCGCTCAAGCGTGCCCTGCAGTCGCGCAAGCTGAAGATGGAATCGCCACTGGGTGAGCTGGGCCGCCTGGCCACCGTGACGCTGACCCCGCAAAACATCCCGCTGCAGGTCAAGGTCGTCATCATCGGGGCTCGGCAGCTGTACTACACGCTGCAGGACCTCGATCCAGACTTCCAGGAGATGTTCCGCGTGCTGGTGGATTTCGACGAAGACATTCCGATGGTCGACGAAAGCCTGGAACAGTTTGCCCAACTGCTGAAAACCCGCACCTCGGAAGAGGGCATGGCGCCCTTGACTGCCGATGCGGTGGCGCGCCTGGCGACCTACAGCGCGCGTCTGGCTGAACACCAGGGGCGCTTGTCGGCGCGCATCGGCGACCTGTTCCAGCTGGTCAGCGAGGCGGATTTCATTCGTCACCTGGCGGCGGATGAAATGACCGACGCCGGGCATATCGAACGAGCCCTCAAGGCCAAGGCCACCCGAACCGGGCGGGTCTCGGCGCGAATCCTCGATGACATGCTGGCCGGAATCATCCTGATCGACACCGATGGCGCGGCCGTGGGCAAGTGCAACGGCCTGACGGTGCTGGAAGTCGGCGATTCGGCCTTCGGTGTGCCAGCGCGTATTTCTGCCACGGTTTACCCGGGTGGCAGCGGCATCGTCGACATCGAGCGTGAGGTCAATCTGGGCCAGCCGATTCACTCCAAGGGCGTGATGATCCTGACCGGTTACCTCGGCAGCCGCTACGCCCAGGAATTTCCGCTGGCGATTTCCGCGAGCATCGCGCTGGAGCAGTCCTACGGTTATGTGGACGGTGACAGCGCGTCGTTGGGCGAGGCTTGCACGCTGATTTCGGCGTTGTCGAAAACACCGCTCAAGCAGTGCTTTGCGATCACCGGCTCGATCAACCAGTTCGGTGAAGTGCAGGCGGTAGGCGGGGTCAACGAGAAGATCGAGGGCTTTTTCCGACTCTGCGAGGCCCGCGGCCTGACGGGTGAACAAGGTGCGATCATTCCGCAGGCCAACGTGGCCACGCTGATGCTCGATGAGAAGGTCCTGGCGGCGGTGCGCGCCGGGCAGTTCCATGTGTACGCAGTGCGCCAGGCCGATGAGGCCCTGAGCCTGCTGGTCGGCGAGCCAGCCGGTGCACCGGACGAGAATGGCGAGTTCCCGGAGGGCAGCGTCAACGCCCGGGTAGTGGAGCGCCTGCGGGTGATTGCGGAAATGATCAGCGAAGAGGACATGAGGGAGGCGGAGAAAGAAGCGGCGCAGGAAGCCTTGGTGGAGGCCAAGCCGGCCTGATAGGCCCCTGAGGTTTCACCACTTACCTGTGGGAGCGAGCCTGCTCGCGATGACGGAGTGTCAACCAGCTGATATTTTGGATGACACACCGCCATCGCGAGCAGCCTCGCTCCCACCTGTGCATCCGATTAAACTGTGCAAAGTGCCATCACTCTGGCGCCAATATTCACACAATGACCATTCGGCGCCTTGTGGTTCTACCTGGCATGCTTTCCAGACTTTTCTTCTATTCTCAGGTCAAGGATATCGACAGTATCACTGGATCGAAACAGTCTTCTGATGGAGGCTGAATACCGGATCTACCGAGGGTCGCCGCCATGTCGCGCAACCTCTGCCTCACCCGACAATGCCTGGGCCTTGTGACCCGTATCGAATGCGCCGTGCGCCCCCTGGCGGGAGACAAGGGCATGTGGACCTTGCTGTTTGCTGCCGGAATGGCGGGCGAACAACCTTCTGCCATCAAGGCACAGGGACCTTTCCATGGCCCATTTGTGGCTGAATCAATCCTCGACACTATCGTTGAAAGCCTGACCTTGCATGGTTATCAACTGGCCGACGACCCGCAAATCTGGTGCCTGCACTTGCAAGCCCAACTGCGGGAAATCAATGGCGGACGCACGCGCAACCTGGCCGGTTTCGAGTTCCGCCCGGATCACTGAGTGGGCTATTGATCAGGGCTGGCGGTATCAGCCTTGTCGAGCTTGACCTCAAACCCATATTGCACGGTGGTGAGGTCGATCCGCTGATAGGTTTCCAGGCGGGCAGGCCGGCCATAGAAGTAGTGCACGCCCGTCAAAGCCGGGCCCTCCGGGCTCGCATCGTGACTCACCGCAAGTATTTCCTTCAGGTAATTACCACTGTCGTCCCGGGCGTAGAAACGCCAGTCCTGCTCCGGGAATGCCTTCAGGTCGACCAGCAGGGCATTGCCTTTGAGCTCCAGGCCCTTGGGCAGTTGACCAGCGTCCAGGGTTTTCTTCTCGATGCTGGCCAGGAACAGCGGGATCGAGCCTACGGCATAGGCAGGCGTCTGCGGGAACAGGTTCAGGTCATAGGTGATGGTGCCGCGCAGAGGATCGACCTGGAACGCTTCGGGTGGCAATTCGATCGGCTCGTCACGTTTGCCACTGGCGTCTTCGGTGAAGAAGCTGACCGGGCTGTCACCGGGGTTGAAGGAGCTGCCCAGCAGTTCGTCGTTAAAACTTCTCCTGTGATCGAACTCGATCTGCGCGGCGCTCGGGTCATCGACCGACTGACGAATGCTCACGCCTTTTTTCAGTTGGTCTTCACTGAGGGTCGCGCCTTTGAGCCAGTTCGCAGCCTGGTCGTCGTACACCACCACTGGTAGCTCAAGGGTCTGGATGGTTTTTTCCGTGGTGCGAGGATCGAACCGGCGTACCGGCAAATCGAGGTCCTTGCGGGTCACTGTGGCGGTGGAGAAATCCAGTACGCTAACTTCCAGGGCGTCGATCGGCCCGTTGAAATAGACCTTCGAGTAATGCCTGGTTTGCTGCTTCTCAAAGGCCCGCTGCTGCGATTCGAGTTGTTTCTCGAAGGCCTCGCTCCAGGTTTTCTGCTGCTGCAATAACGCCAATTGCTTTTGATAAAACGCAATTTGCTCGGCCGTTTCGTTGATCGAGCCCGAACGCGAGAGAAACTGCCCGGTGCTGTCCCTGGCCTGGACGATCAATGGATTCAGGGGCGTGTCAGCTACCTCGGCAGCCATTGGGGCGCTATTGCTGAACTCGATTTCGGCGTAATTTTTTTCAAGCTTCAACAGTTTGACGCTGAGGTTGTCGTTACTGCGAGTCTGGCCGACGTCCTTTTTGGTCAGATTGAAGCTGTACAAACGACGCGGCGCGATAACTTCCACTTTGCCCTGCAGGCTGACGGGCTGAGGCTGGTGTTTGTTGTCGACGTCAAGGCCATCGATGAAGGGGTAGGTGACGGTCAGGTCATCGGGATTGGTCAGGTTGGAGCTCGAGGGGCTCAACTGGATGCCGGGATCGGTCTCCGACCACTCCGGCTGGAACCCGATGACGCGTTTGTTGCTCAGTGTCACCGACAGCCATTCCACGCCATGGGGGAACACAAAGGTATCCGGAATGTTGAAATTGAAGGGGAACACCGGCTGCAGGTCGGTCAGGTAGTCGGAGCTGGAATCCTTGTGCAGCACGAACAGGCCGTTGATGTAGGTGTCGACCAGCGCCTGAGGCGTGGGGTAGTGCTTGAGCACGGCGAGCGCATCGTCGCTGTATTCGGTTTCCAGCGGCTTGCTGTCGAGCTTGAGTTGCGCACGTTCGAGCAATAACAGCGAGCCACCCAATTCGGCGACGGCATCCTTGAGTTTGGGATCTTCGATGGCGTCCAGGGACTTTTCGAACCGGGCCGTTTTCTCTTCGAGGCTGACCTGGGCTTTTTCATCGCTGGGCGAGCAGGCGCTCATCAGTAAAGCCAGGCACATTCCGGCGCCCGTCAAAGGCAATCGCACATCCATTTTCCCGTCTTCCTGTCCGATGTCGCTGAGCTGTCAATTGTTTCGACACTAGCAGAAAAAACTTGTCACATATGTGCAGGTTGTGGATTTTCCGCCTGTTTCTGGGTGTAACAGCGGACTGTTATACTCGCGACCATTTCAGCCCAGGTGTGAGATTTAATGGAACGCTTTATCGAAAATGCAATGTACGCCTCGCGCTGGCTGCTGGCGCCGATCTATTTTGGCTTGTCGTTGGGATTGCTGGCTTTGGGGTTGAAATTCTTTCAGGAGGTCTTCCACGTCATTCCCAGCGTGTTCTCAATGGCCGAATCGGATGTGATCCTGGTGCTGCTGTCGCTGATCGACATGGCGCTGGTGGGTGGCCTGCTGGTGATGGTGATGATTTCCGGGTACGAGAACTTCGTTTCCCAACTGGACATCGACGACCACAAAGAGAAGCTCAACTGGCTGGGCACCATGGACTCGTCTTCGCTGAAGATGAAAGTGGCAGCGTCGATCGTGGCGATTTCCTCGATCCACCTGCTGCGGATCTTCATGGACGCCAAGAACGTCGATCCCGAGCACCTGAAGTGGTACGTGATCATTCACATGACTTTCGTGGTGTCGGCCTTCGCCATGGGTTACCTCGACAAGCTCACCAAGCACTGATCACGGCCACTGTGGGAGCGAGCTTGCTCGCGATGGACTTCAACGATAACGCGGGAGTTCTGAATGAGCGCGGGCCTTGAGTTCTCCGTCGGAACGCCGCCCGGAGCGAGCTCGCTCCTGCAGTCTCAGGCAGTGAACCGGACGAGCGGTGTGGTTTTTGGCTTGTGCTTTGAAGCGACGAAGCCTATCCCTGTAAAGGTCCTGGCCCGCCACCGTTCGAGGTGCATCAATGAACCTGCAAGAGCTTAATGCCTTTGCCATCGCCCACAAGGTCGATGAGCTGAACCTGATTTCCCTTGAAGGCGGCATCTACCTGTTGGAGGCGCGCATGCACGGCGCAGCCTATCCCTTGAGTGATGCCCACGGCAAAGTGCTTCATCTGCGCTCGGTGGAGCATGCCCGTGAAGTGCTGCATGCTTTTCCCACCTTGCCATTCAACCTGGTGCACACCTCGGTACATGACGAAATGTGCGGCCTGGGCGCCAGTGCCGAGGAGAGCCTGAAGGTGCCGATCGCTTTCCGTTCTGCCTGGCAGGGCTGAGGGCTCTAATCAACCGATTGGCAACTGTGCTAGTCTGCTGGCCCTTTTGGTTCCGGGCGCTCCGGGACGCGCTGTGTACGCACGGCATGTTCCGGGGCCGTCCGCACAGCGGAGCAGTGTCATGTCCGAAGTAAATCTGTCCACCGACGAAACCCGCGTCAGCTACGGTATCGGCCGTCAGCTGGGCGACCAGCTGCGCGACAACCCGCCACCGGGCGTTAACCTGGACGCGATCCTGGCAGGTCTGACCGACGCCTTTTCTGGCAAGGAAAGCCGTGTAGGCCAGGAAGAAATGTCCGCCAGCTTCAAGGTCATTCGCGAAATCATGCAAGCTGAAGCCGCTGCCAAGGCTGAAGCTGCAGCAGGCGAAGGCCTGGCCTTCCTGGCTGAAAACGCCAAGCGTGACGGCATCACCACCCTGGCTTCGGGCCTGCAATTCGAAGTGCTGACCCAGGGCGAAGGCGCCAAGCCAACCCGTGAAGATCAGGTTCGTACTCACTACCACGGCACCTTGATCGACGGCACTGTGTTCGACAGCTCCTACGAGCGCGGCCAGCCTGCAGAATTCCCGGTTGGCGGCGTGATCGCTGGCTGGACCGAAGCCCTGCAACTGATGAACGCTGGCAGCAAATGGCGTCTGTACGTGCCGAGCGAATTGGCTTACGGCGCTCAAGGCGTTGGCAGCATTGCGCCGCACAGCGTTCTGGTGTTCGACGTCGAGCTGCTCGACGTTCTGTAAGCCTATGCCTGTCCCTGTGACAGGCTAATGTGGGAGCCAGCCTGCTGGCGATGGGGCGACCGGGTTTTGTTCAAGACCGAGTTGACACCATCGCCAGCAGGCTGGCTTCCACAGTTTTTATCGTACAGGTCATATTTCGATCTTGTGTTGCAGCTCATGCGCAGGGCGCAATGCCCGGGCGTAGCAGAACAGAAACAGGTTACGCACCAGCTCCTTGAGTACGACCGGTTCGCTGGAACTCAGGCCGTTGACGTCCAGATCCCCCTGGTCCTGCAGTTCGTTCAGGGCTTCTTCTTCAAGCACCGCACAGACTTCACCGGTTTCCCGATGCAGGATCCTGAGGTAAGGGTGTGGACGGTCAAGCCAGGCATCGATCAAATAAGTCATCAGTCTCATCTCCATTGATTTGGGATTCAATGAGAATAATTCTTATTCATTAAATAGCAAGGACCTATTGGCGGTTTGCGCTTTTTTTCGGGTAAAGATTGCGTAAGGTCAATACGGCTGGCGCCTGGCCATCGCGGGGGGGGGGGCGCCATCCGGCGCAGAGCGCAGGATGGGCTACAGCAGGATCAGACTTTTCTGACGAACTCGGATTTGAGTTTCATCGGGCCAATGCCGTCGATCTTGCAATCGATATCGTGGTCGCCATCGCACAGGCGGATGTTCTTGACCTTGGTGCCGACCTTGACCACCAGCGAAGTGCCCTTCACCTTGAGGTCCTTGATCACGGTGATGGTATCGCCGTCCTGCAGGACGTTGCCGACCGAATCTTTCTTCACGGTGTCATCGGCCGCCACTTCGATTTCGCCGCCAGTCGACCACTCGTGGGCACACTCAGGGCAGATCAGCTGCGCGCCGTCTTCGTAGGTGTATTCGGAATTGCATTTCGGGCAGGGTGGCAACGTGCTCACTAGGGCTCCTTGGATTGAGGATCGCTAAAAGTCGCACATTATATAGGGTTTTGTTCGAAGAGGTGTCACGGCAAAAGATCGCAACCTTCGGCAGCTCCTACAGGGTTTTGTGTACACCTGTAGGAGCTGCCGAAGGCTGCGATCTTTTGATTTTGCGTTTGCCTTTAATGCGTGCGGGCTACCGCAAACTCGCTCAGCTCAACCAATGCATCGCGGTATTCGCTGGCTGGCAGCGCCTCGAGGCATTTGATCGCGCGGGCTACGTAGTCCCGTGCGAGTTGCGCTGTGTATTCCAGCGAGCCCGACGCCTCCACTGCTTCTCGGATGCTTTCCAGGTCTTCGATACCGCCTTTCTGGATCGCCTTGCGTACCAGGGCCGCCTGTTCCGGCGTACCTTCGCGCATGGTGTAGATCAGCGGCAGGGTCGGCTTGCCTTCAGCGAGGTCGTCGCCGACGTTCTTGCCCAGGGTCTCGGCATCGCCCTTGTAGTCGAGCAGGTCGTCGACCAGCTGGAAGGCAACCCCCAGGTGATCACCGAAAGTGCGCAGGGCTTCGCTCTGCTCCGGTGTCGCACCTGCCAGGGCCGCAGCGCTGTGGGTCGAGGCCTCGAAGAGCATGGCGGTCTTGCCGCGGATGACTTCCATGTAGGTTTCTTCGGTGGTGCTGGCGTCGCGGACCTTCGACAGCTGCAACACTTCGCCTTCGGCGATGATGCGGGTCGCTTGCGAAAGGATTTTCATCACCGGCATGGAGCCCAGTTCGACCATCATTTCGAAGGAGCGCGAATACAGGAAGTCGCCCACCAGAACACTCGGGGCGTTGCCCCACATGGCGTTGGCGGTCGAGCGGCCACGGCGCATGCCGGACATGTCGACCACGTCGTCGTGCAGCAGTGTGGCGGTGTGCAGGAACTCGATGGTCGCGGCCAGCAGACGCATGTCATCGCCTTCGCGACCGAGGGCCTTGCCACACAGCAACACCAATAAAGGCCGCAGGCGTTTGCCTCCAGCCGAGGTAATGTAATCGCCGATTTTCGATACCAGCGGCACTCGGGAAGTCAGCTGCTTCTTGATGATGCCGTCGACGGCGCTAAAATCGTCCGCCACCGCGCGGTAGAAAGCTTGGGGTTGCATCAGCGACAGTTGCTCCAGAAGGGTTGCGCGGCATGCTAGGACCCACGTCGGCGGGTGTCAAGGCACGATGGACGGCCTCTTGCATCAGCCCGGCAGCTTGCGTACAATCGCGCACCCTGAACTTCCTGGGCAGCACCTGCCTTACGCAATTGCAATCGGGCCTTCCAGCCCAATGCAGCCATGCCAGCCAATACCTCTTCTTATAAAGAGCTGGGTGAGCAGGATTATCGGAGAAATACCATGTCTTATGCAGTAATCGTTACTGGTGGCAAGCAGTACAAAGTTGCTCCAGGTGAATACCTGAAGATCGAAAAACTGGAAATCGCTACCGGCGAATCCGTTACTTTTGATCGCGTTCTGTTGGTTGCCAATGGCGACGACGTGAATATCGGCGCTCCAGTTGTTGCTGGCGCTACCGTTGTGGCTGAAGTGATCTCCCAAGGTCGTCACGATAAAGTCCGTATCATCAAGTTCCGTCGTCGTAAGCACCACATGAAGCGTATGGGCCACCGCCAGTGGTACACCGAGATCAAAATCACCGGTATTCAGGCTTAATTTCAGCCTAATTCCTCACTAGGAGAATTGACTCATGGCACACAAAAAAGCTGGTGGTAGTACCCGTAACGGTCGCGACTCAGAAGCCAAACGCCTTGGCGTGAAGATGTATGGCGGCCAGAAGATCATTCCGGGCAACATCATCGTGCGTCAGCGCGGCACCCAATTCCACGCCGGTTATGGCGTTGGCATGGGTAAGGATCACACCCTCTTCGCGAAAATCGAAGGCGTGATCAAGTTTGAAGTAAAGGGCGCTTTCAACCGCCGTTACGTGAGCGTTGTCGCCGCTTAATTGCGCGATCGCTGGAAAAGCCCTGTCTCGCGACGGGGCTTTTTCGTTTGTGGGGTGAGTCTCTTGCAAAGCTGTTTGTAATGAGCTCCAGCGCTGGATTTGCGGTCGTTGATTGAGGTCGCTGCGCTCATTTTTGCAAGAGTCTTATGTCTGGATTTTTTCGGCTCGTCCGCATGACGAGAGGCGTTTTGTTATGAAGTTTGTTGATGAAGTATCGATTCGAGTAAAGGCCGGTGACGGCGGCAACGGTTGCATGAGCTTCCGTCGCGAAAAATTCATTGAGAATGGTGGTCCTAACGGCGGTGACGGTGGTGATGGCGGCTCGGTCTACATGGTCGCCGACGAAAACCTCAACACCCTGGTGGACTACCGCTACACCCGCCACTTCGATGCTGAGCGTGGCTCCAATGGTGGCAGCACCGACTGCACCGGCAAGAAAGGTGAAGAGCTGGTGCTGCGCGTTCCGGTAGGCACGACGGTTATCGATTCGGCGACCCAGGAAGTCATTGGCGACCTGACCAAGGCTGGCCAGAAACTGCTGGTGGCTCATGGTGGCTGGCACGGTCTGGGTAACACCCGTTTCAAATCCAGTACCAACCGTGCTCCGCGCCAGACCACTCCGGGCAAGCCGGGTGAGGCGCGTGACCTGAAGCTGGAGATGAAGGTGTTGGCTGACGTGGGCCTGCTGGGTCTGCCGAATGCTGGCAAAAGTACTTTCATCCGCTCGGTTTCGGCCGCCAAGCCGAAAGTCGCCGACTACCCGTTCACCACGCTGGTACCGAACCTGGGTGTGGTCAGTGTCGATCGCTGGAAAAGTTTTGTGGTTGCGGACATTCCGGGTCTGATCGAAGGTGCTTCCGACGGTGCTGGCCTGGGGATTCGCTTCCTCAAGCACTTGTCGCGTACCCGTCTGCTGCTGCATCTCGTGGACATGGCGCCGCTGGATGACGCCAGTGCTCCGGATGCTGCTGAAGTGATCGTCAGCGAGCTGACCAAATTCAGCCCGTCCCTGGCGGAGCGTGATCGCTGGCTGGTGCTGAACAAGTGCGACCAGATTCTTGAAGAGGAGCATGATGAGCGCGTCAAGGAGATCGTTGATCGCCTGGAGTGGACGGGTCCGGTTTACGTGATTTCCGCCATTTCCAAGCTGGGCACCGAGCGCCTTTGCCATGACATCATGCGTTACATGGAAGATCGTGCAGATCGTCTGGCCAATGATCCAGCCTACAAGGAAGAGCTGGCCGAGCTCGATCAGCGCATCGAAGACGAAGCCCGTGCCCAGCTGCAGGCTCTGGATGACCAGCGCGCCCTGCGTCGCAGCGGCGTGAAGTCGGTCCATGATATCGGTGACGATGATTGGGACGAAGAAGACGTGGATGATGAAGACGGTCCGGAAATCATTTACGTGCGCGACTGATCTGTTGCTATAAACTTGAACGCCGCTCAATCGAGCGGCGTTTTAGTATCTGGAAATCGATTGTTGGTCACGAATAACCACGAATAACGTCACGGGCAGTGCCAGGTCGCGCTGTCCTCAAGCTAAGGTTGAAGATGATGCGGAGCAAGGTGACAGGTGCGCAGCGTTGGGTCGTGAAGATCGGCAGCGCTTTGCTGACGGCGGATGGCAAGGGCCTGGATCGCGCGGCAATGGGTGTCTGGGTCGAGCAGATGGTGGCTTTGCATGAGGCTGGCGTTGAGCTGGTGCTGGTGTCCTCAGGGGCGGTAGCAGCGGGGATGAGTCGCCTGGGCTGGAACGTACGACCCAGTGCCATGCACGAGCTCCAGGCGGCGGCTGCCATCGGCCAGATGGGCCTGGTGCAGGCGTGGGAGTCGAGCTTCGCCGAGCATGGCAGGCACACCGCGCAGATCCTCCTGACCCACGACGACCTGTCCGACCGCAAGCGCTACCTCAACGCCCGCAGTACCTTGCGTGCATTGGTCGAGCTGAAAGTCATCCCGGTGATCAATGAAAACGACACCGTGGTCACTGATGAAATCCGTTTCGGCGACAACGACACCCTGGCGGCGCTGGTGGCCAATCTGGTCGAGGCTGATCTGCTGGTGATCCTGACTGATCGCGACGGTATGTTCGACGCTGATCCGCGCAACAACCCCGATGCCAACCTTATCTACGAGGCGCGGGCCGATGATCCGGCGCTGGATGCGGTTGCTGGCGGCACGGGTGGTGCCCTGGGTCGTGGCGGCATGCAAACCAAGTTGCGTGCCGCACGACTGGCCGCGCGCTCTGGTGCTCACACCATTATTGTTGGCGGGCGTATCGAGCGCGTGCTGGATCGTCTGAAGGCGGGCGAGCGCATTGGCACGTTGTTGTCACCTGAGCGCGGCATGCTGGCGGCGCGCAAGCAGTGGCTGGCCGGGCATCTGCAAACCCGTGGCACCCTGGTGCTGGACGCGGGTGCGGTGACCGCTTTGTCCCAGGGCAACAAGAGTTTGCTGCCGGTGGGTGTCAAGCGGGTGCAGGGCAGTTTCCGGCGCGGCGAAATGGTGGTGTGCGTAGCGCCGGATGGTCGTGAGATCGCCCGCGGCCTGGCCAACTACAGCGCGCTGGAGGCACAAAAAATCATTGGTCAGTCGTCTGAGGCGATTGTCGGTCTATTGGGTTACATGGCGGAGCCGGAGCTGGTTCACCGCGATAACCTGATTCTGGTCTGAGGGAATATTCGAATGCGTGTGGCAAAAGGATTGTTGGGTCTGCTGTTGGCGATGCCGCTGCTGGCCTCGGCCGAAGAGATTGGCCAGGTGTCGACGGTGTTCAAGATCGTCGGCCCGAACGACCGCATCGTCGTCGAGGCGTTTGATGATCCGAAGGTTGAGGGCGTGACTTGCTACCTGTCGCGCGCCAAGACTGGCGGAGTGAAGGGTGGGCTGGGATTGGCGGAGGATCGCGCTGAGGCGTCTATCGCCTGCCGCCAGGTCGGGCCGATCAGCTTCAAGGGTGAGTTGAAGGATGGCGATGAGGTGTTCAAGGAGCGCACCTCGCTGGTATTCAAGACCATGCAGGTGGTGCGTTTCCTCGACAAGAAGCGCAATACCCTGGTGTATCTGGTCTACAGCGATCGCCTGATCGAAGGCAGTCCGCAGAATGCGGTGACGGCTATCCCGATCCTGCCGTGGGCCCAGTAGGAGCGAGCTTGCTCGCGAAAAACCAGAGTGCGCCGCGTACATTCAGGCGGCACACGTAATAGTTGACGACCTTCGCGAGCAAGCTCGCTGCTGCAGTTTTTTTTGCGCTCCCATCAAATCGCAGGCAATAAAAAACCGACCCTGAGGTCGGTTTTTCAACAAGCTTATCGCTTAAGCGGCAACAGCAAGGTTCAGAGCCTTGACGTGACCGTTCAGGCGGCTCTTATGACGAGCAGCCTTGTTCTTGTGGATGATGCCTTTATCGGCCATACGGTCGATAACTGGCACGGCCAGAACGTAAGCAGCTTGAGCTTTTTCAGCGTCTTTTGCGTCGATGGCCTTAACTACATTCTTGATGTAGGTACGAACCATGGAACGCAGGCTGGCGTTGTGGCTGCGACGCTTCTCAGCCTGTTTTGCACGTTTTTTGGCGGAAGGTGTGTTGGCCACCGTCGAGCTCCTCGAAAGACTTTTTAGGAAATAGCAAACAAAATAGGCCGCGAATCATGCCGATGAGTTGATGTCTTGTCAAGGGCGGTTGAAACGTTCCGCTAAGTGGTAGGTATAAAGAGGCGGGATATTTATTTCCGGCGCTTGACCTGTAAACTCGCGAGCTTTGGCTCTGTGCTGCTGCGGCGCGGAGTATCGCATAAGTAGGCGCTTTGTTCGCCTGCTGTTTATCGACAGGCACAAACTCTTTCAATGAATCTGCTCAAATCGTTGGCCGCCGTCAGCTCTATCACAATGGTTTCCCGGGTTCTGGGATTCGTTCGTGACACGCTTATCGCACGCACATTCGGCGCCGGAATGGCGACTGATGCCTTCTTTATCGCGTTCAAGCTGCCCAATCTGCTGCGCCGGATCTTCGCCGAGGGCGCGTTTTCCCAGGCTTTCGTGCCAATTCTTGCCGAATACAAAAGCCAGAAGGGCGAGGAGGCGACCCGCACGTTCATTGCCTACGTTTCGGGCCTGCTGACCCTGGTGCTGGCGCTGGTTACGGCCTTGGGTATGCTCGCCGCGCCCTGGGTTATCTGGGCGACGGCCCCCGGTTTCACCGACACCCCGGAAAAATTCGAGCTCACCACCAGCCTTTTGCGGGTGACGTTCCCCTATATTCTGCTCATCTCGTTGTCTTCGCTGGCCGGCGCGATTCTCAATACCTACAACCGTTTCTCGGTGCCGGCTTTCGTACCGACGCTGCTCAATGTCAGCATGATCATCTTTGCGGTGTTCCTCACGCCGTACTTCGATCCGCCGGTCATGGCGCTCGGCTGGGCAGTGCTGGTCGGTGGCCTGGCGCAGTTGCTGTATCAACTGCCGCACCTGAAAAAGATCGGCATGCTCGTGCTGCCGCGCCTGAGCCTGCGCGATACCGGCGTGTGGCGGGTGATGAAGCAGATGTTGCCGGCAATCCTGGGGGTGTCGGTGAGCCAGATCTCGCTGATCATCA
Source organism: Pseudomonas sp. ES3-33 (assembly GCF_000952175.1). NCBI lineage: Bacteria > Pseudomonadati > Pseudomonadota > Gammaproteobacteria > Pseudomonadales > Pseudomonadaceae > Pseudomonas > Pseudomonas sp. ES3-33. Next base: position 42,971 of record NZ_JZRI01000062.1, read on the forward strand.
ACACCATCTTCGCCTCGTTCCTGGTGGCCGGTTCGGTGTCCTGGATGTATTACGCCGACCGCTTGATGGAGTTGCCATCCGGTGTGCTGGGCGTGGCGCTGGGCACGATTTTGCTGCCAACCCTGGCCAAGACATACGCCAGCAAGGACCGCCAGGAGTATTCGCGGATTCTCGATTGGGGCCTGCGCCTGTGCTTCGTGCTGGTGCTGCCGTGCTCCCTGGCGCTGGGTATCCTCGCCGAGCCGTTGACCGTGTCGTTGTTCCAATATGGCCAGTTCACGGCGTTTGATGCGTCCATGACCCAGCGCGCCCTGATCGCCTATTCCGTCGGTCTAATGGGCATTATTGTGATCAAGGTGCTGGCGCCGGGCTTTTATGCGCAACAAAACATCCGTACCCCGGTGAAAATCGCGATTTTTACCCTGATCATCACGCAGTTGTTCAACTTGGTGCTGATCGGGCCGTTGGCGCATGCCGGACTGGCCCTGGCCATCAGCGCCGGCGCCTGCATCAACGCCGGCCTGCTGTTTTACCAGCTGCGCAAGCAGCAGATGTATCAGCCGCAACCTGGTTGGGGGGCGTTCGCCCTGAAGCTGGTAGTGGCCGTGCTGGTCATGTCCGCCGTGTTGCTGGCGGGCATGCATTTCATGCCGGTCTGGGATCAGGGGCATATGCTGGAACGCTTCCTGCGCCTGGGGGCGTTGGTCGCCGCCGGTGTGATCGCTTATTTCGGCATGTTGTTTGTGCTGGGCTTCCGTTTGCGTGACTTCAACCGCAGGGCGCTCAGCTGAGGACGCAAGAACAGGGGCGAGCCGGTGTTTTGGTCGGCTTGATGACTTTGGTTACGGTGTTGCCTGTCGTCGGCCGCCGGGTGTGGTTATAATCGACCACTTTATGAGCAAGAAGCGCGTTATGCAGCTGGTTCGAGGCCTCCACAACCTGCGCCCCCGGCATCGGGGCTGTGTCGCCACTATTGGCAACTTTGACGGTGTTCACCGTGGCCACCAGGCAATCCTGGCGAGGCTGCGTGAGCGTGCGCTCGAGTTGGGCGTGCCCAGCTGCGTGGTGATTTTCGAGCCGCAGCCCAGGGAGTTTTTCGCCCCGGACACGGCCCCGGCCCGTCTGGCCCGGCTGCGGGACAAACTGCAGCTGTTGGCCGACGAAGGCGTCGACCGGGTCCTGTGCCTGGCCTTTAACCAGCGGCTGAGCAAGCTCAGCGCCAGCGAGTTCGTCGAAACCATCCTGGTGGACGGGCTTGGCGTGCAGCACCTGGAGGTCGGCGATGATTTCCGGTTTGGCTGTGATCGCATCGGCGATTTCGAATTCCTGCAGCAAGCCGGGCTGGTTCACGGTTTTACCGTCGAGGCGGCACAAACCGTGGAGCTTGAAGGTATTCGCGTCAGCAGCACCCAGGTTCGCAATGCGCTGGCCGCCGCCGATTTCGCCCTGGCTGAACGGCTGCTCGGCCGGCCGTTCCGTATCGCCGGGCGGGTCTTGCACGGCCAGAAGCTGGCGCGCCAACTGGGTACGCCCACGGCCAACATTCAGCTCAAGCGTCGTCGTGTTCCATTGACCGGGGTGTACCTGGTCAATGTCGATATCGACGGCAAAACCTGGCCCGGCGTCGCCAATATCGGTGTGCGCCCCACGGTCCAGGGGGATGGCAAAGCCCATCTCGAGGTTCATCTTTTAGATTTTGCCGGCGATCTGTATGACCGGCGTTTGACGGTGGTCTTCCACCACAAGCTGCGTGAAGAGCAGCGTTTCGCCTCTCTGGAGGCGCTTAAGACGGCAATCAATGCGGATGTTGCCGCCGCCCGTGCCCTGTCGCACCTAGCGCCAATCGCTAATGAAGAGCCTTAAATGACCGACTATAAAGCCACGCTAAACCTTCCGGACACCGCCTTCCCAATGAAGGCCGGCCTGCCTCAGCGCGAACCGCAAATTCTGCAGCGCTGGGACAGCATTGGCCTGTACGGTAAGTTGCGCGAGATTGGCAAGGATCGTCCGAAGTTCGTGCTTCACGACGGTCCTCCGTACGCCAACGGCACGATTCACATCGGTCATGCGCTGAACAAGATTCTCAAGGACATGATCATCCGCTCGAAGACCCTGTCGGGCTTCGACGCGCCTTACGTTCCGGGCTGGGACTGCCATGGCCTGCCGATCGAGCACAAAGTCGAAGTGACCCACGGCAAGAACCTGGGCGCGGACAAGACCCGCGAACTGTGCCGTGCCTACGCCACCGAGCAGATCGAAGGCCAGAAGTCCGAATTCATCCGTCTGGGCGTGCTGGGCGACTTCGCCAACCCGTACAAGACCATGGATTTCAAGAACGAGGCCGGTGAAATCCGCGCCCTCGCTGAAATCGTCAAGGGCGGCTTCGTGTTCAAGGGCTTGAAGCCTGTGAACTGGTGCTTCGACTGTGGTTCGGCCCTGGCCGAAGCGGAAGTCGAGTACGAGAACAAAAAGTCGTCGACCATCGATGTGGCGTTCCCGATTGCCGATGAAGCCAGGTTGGCTGCCGCTTTCGGTCTGCCATCGTTGGGCAAGCCGGCTTCGATCGTGATCTGGACCACCACCCCGTGGACCATCCCGGCCAACCAGGCGCTTAACGTTCACCCGGAATTCAACTACGCCCTGGTCGACGTCGGCGACAAGCTGCTGGTGCTGGCTGAAGAGCTGGTCGAGTCGTGCCTGGCCCGCTACAGCCTGGAAGGTTCGGTCATTGCGACCACCACCGGTAAAGAACTGGAACTGATCAACTTCCGTCACCCGTTCTACGATCGTCTGTCGCCCGTTTACCTGGCCGAGTACGTGGAACTGGGCGCTGGCACCGGCGTGGTTCACTCCGCCCCGGCCTACGGCGTGGACGACTTCGTGACCTGCAAGAAATACGGCATGGTCAACGACGACATCCTCAACCCGGTTCAGAGCAACGGCGTGTACGTTCCGGCGCTGGAATTCTTCGGCGGCCAGTTCATCTGGAAGGCCAACCCGGCAATCGTCGACAAGCTGACCGAAGTCGGTGCGCTGCTGCACACCACCATCATCGAACACAGCTACATGCACTGCTGGCGGCACAAGACCCCGCTGATCTACCGCGCTACCGCGCAGTGGTTCATCGGCATGGACAAAGAGCCAGTGACCGGCGACACCCTGCGCAAGCGGGCAATCAAGGCCATCGAGGAAACAAAGTTCGTTCCGGCCTGGGGCCAGGCGCGCCTTCACTCGATGATCGCCAACCGTCCGGACTGGTGCATCTCCCGCCAGCGCAACTGGGGCGTGCCGATCCCGTTCTTCCTGAACAAGGAAAGCGGCGAGCTGCACCCACGGACTTCCGAGCTCATGGAAGAAGTCGCCAAGCGCGTCGAAGTCGAAGGTATCGAAGCCTGGTTCAAGATGGACGCTGCCGAGTTGCTCGGTGATGAAGCGCCGCAGTACGACAAGATCAGCGACACCCTCGACGTCTGGTTCGATTCGGGCACCACGCACTGGCACGTCCTGCGCGGTTCGCACCCGATGGGCCACGAGAGCGGCCCGCGTGCCGACCTGTATCTGGAAGGCTCGGACCAACACCGTGGCTGGTTCCACTCGTCGCTGCTGACCGGTTGCGCCATCGACAATCACGCGCCGTACCGCGAGCTGCTGACCCATGGCTTCACCGTCGACGAGTCCGGTCGCAAGATGTCCAAATCCCTGGGCAACGTGATCGCGCCGCAAAAGGTCAACGACACCCTGGGCGCCGACATCATGCGCCTGTGGGTGGCTTCCACCGATTACTCGGGTGAAATGGCGGTTTCCGAGCAGATCCTGCAACGCAGTGCGGACGCCTACCGGCGCATCCGTAACACCGCGCGCTTCCTGCTTTCCAACCTGACCGGTTTCAACCCGGCCACCGACATCCTCCCGGCCGAAGACATGCTGGCGCTGGACCGTTGGGCCGTGGACCGTACCTTGCTGCTGCAACGCGAGCTGCAAGAGCATTACGGCGAATACCGTTTCTGGAACGTCTACTCCAAGATCCACAACTTCTGCGTGCAGGAGCTGGGCGGTTTCTACCTCGACATCATCAAGGACCGCCAGTACACCACTGGCGCCAACAGCAAGGCCCGTCGTTCGGCGCAAACCGCGCTGTACCACATCTCCGAAGCGCTGGTGCGCTGGATCGCGCCGATTCTCGCGTTTACCGCCGACGAACTGTGGGAATACCTGCCGGGCGAGCGCAACGAATCGGTGATGCTCAACACCTGGTACGAAGGCCTGACCGAGCTGCCGGACAACGTCGAACTGGGTCGCGCCTACTGGGAGCGGATCATGGCGGTGAAGGTGGCGGTCAACAAGGAAATGGAAATCCAGCGTGCGGCCAAGGCCGTCGGTGGCAACCTGCAGGCCGAAGTGACCCTGTTTGCCGAAGACGCGCTGAGCGCAGACCTGGCCCAACTGAGCAACGAACTGCGCTTCGTCCTGATCACCTCGACCGCCAGCGTGGCGCCTTTTGTCCAGGCCCCGGCGGACGCGGTAGTCACCGAAGTCAGTGGCCTGAAACTGAAGATCGTCAAGTCCGCCTTCGCCAAGTGCGCCCGTTGCTGGCACTGCCGCGAAGACGTCGGCGTGAACCCGGAGCATCCGGAAATCTGTGGCCGTTGCGTTGATAACATCAGCGGCGCTGGCGAGGTTCGTCACTATGCCTAACGCCGTTGGCCGTTTCGGACGGCTGGGCTGGCTGTGGTTGAGCTTGCTGGTCCTGGTGATTGACCAGGCCAGCAAGTTCTACTTCGAAGGCTCCCTGAGCATGTACCAGCAAATCGTGGTGATCCCTGATTACTTCAGCTGGACCCTGGCCTACAACACTGGCGCGGCGTTCAGCTTCCTGGCTGATAGCTCCGGCTGGCAGCGCTGGTTGTTTGCCCTGATCGCTATCGTGGTCAGTGCAGTGCTGGTCGTGTGGCTCAAGCGTCTGGGACGCAACGAGACCTGGCTGGCAGTCGCCCTGGCACTGGTGCTGGGTGGCGCGTTGGGCAATTTGTATGACCGCATTGCTTATGGCCATGTGATCGATTTCATCCTGGTGCACTGGCAGAACCGCTGGTACTTCCCTGCATTCAATTTCGCCGACAGTGCCATCACTGTCGGTGCCGTGATGCTGGCGCTGGATATGTTCAAAAGTAAAAAGACCGGAGAAGCCGTTCATGACTGAGCACGTATTGGCTGAGCAACGCATCCGCCAGAACACCGAAGTCACTTTGCACTTCGCCCTGCGCCTGGAGAACGGCGACACCGTCGACAGCACCTTCGACAAAGCCCCGGCGACCTTCAAGGTGGGCGATGGCAATTTGTTGCCGGGTTTTGAAGCGGCGCTGTTCGGCTTCAAGGCTGGTGACAAGCGCACGCTGGCGATTGCACCGGAAAACGCGTTTGGCCAGCCAAACCCGCAGAATGTGCAGGTCATCCCGCGCTCGCAGTTCCAGGACATGGACCTGTCGCTAGGTTTGCTGGTGATCTTCAACGATGCGGCCAATACCGAACTGCCAGGCGTGGTAAAAGAGTTCGATGACGAGCAGGTGACCATCGACTTCAATCACCCGCTGTCGGGCAAGACCTTGACCTTTGACGTCGAGATCATCAGCGTCGTATCGCTGTAACTAACAAATCGGCTTTCTGTAGGAGCGAGCTTGCTCGCGATGGTCGTCAACGATAACGCTTACATCCTGGATGTACGCGGTGCCTGCTCGTTTTTCGCGAGCAAGCTCGCTCCTACAGGGCAAGACACGAGGCACAGCATGCAAATCAAACTCGCCAACCCCCGTGGCTTCTGCGCCGGTGTGGACCGTGCGATTGAAATCGTCAATCGCGCCCTGGAAGTCTTCGGGCCACCGATCTACGTGCGCCACGAAGTTGTCCACAACAAATTCGTGGTCGAAGACCTGCGCGCCCGCGGAGCCATTTTCGTCGAGGAACTCGAACAGGTGCCCGACGACGTCATCGTGATCTTCAGTGCCCACGGCGTATCCCAGGCTGTGCGTACCGAAGCCGCCGGCCGTGGCCTGAAAGTGTTCGATGCCACTTGTCCGCTGGTGACCAAGGTTCACATCGAAGTGGCGCGTTATAGCCGCGACGGTCGTGAGTGCATTCTGATTGGCCACGCCGGGCACCCGGAAGTCGAAGGCACCATGGGCCAGTATGACGGCACGAATGGGGGCGCGATCTACCTGGTCGAAGACGAAGAAGACGTCGCGAACTTGCAGGTGCGTGATCCCGGGAAGCTTGCATTCGTGACCCAGACCACCTTGTCCATGGACGATACCAGCCGGGTCATCGATGCCCTGCGAGCGCGTTTCCCGGCGATCGGTGGTCCGCGCAAGGACGATATCTGCTACGCGACGCAAAACCGCCAGGATGCGGTCAAACAACTGGCCGATGAGTGCGACGTGGTGTTGGTCGTGGGCAGCCCGAACAGCTCCAACTCCAATCGCTTGCGTGAACTGGCTGAACGCATGGCCACTCCGGCCTATCTGATCGACGGCGCCGAGGACCTGCAAAAAAGCTGGTTCGACGGCGTTCAGCGGATAGGCATCACCGCAGGCGCTTCGGCACCGGAAGTGCTGGTGCGCGGTGTGATCCAGCAGTTGGAGGCGTGGGGCGCTACCGGTGCCGACGAATTGGCAGGTCGTGAGGAGAATGTGACGTTCTCCATGCCCAAGGAATTACGCGTCCGCTCCCTGCTCTGAATCTTCTGCGCCGACGCAGAGGGCCTGTTGCAGCTTGTTGCTGCGAAGGCTGACTCGACCGGTTGAGGCCAGTACCACCTGATACTGGCTGACCGGCTCGCGTGACGCGCACACATGCAACGTCCCCGCTTGAAAGCCGCCTTGCAGCGGTTCGCCAAGATGGCTGAACCGTATCGCGCTTTTGACATTCTTGTTGCCGACCACCTTTGTACCTGCGCTACCCTGACGTTCGACCAGCAGTGGATTGCTGCTGTCTTCATAGCCCTGGCTGCTGGCATCGACAATGATTCGCCATCCCTGGCTCCAATCGCCGTTAATACCGTGGATCATGATGGTCTGGCTGCGGGTGATTGCCTCGCTTCGCGCGCTGCGCAAGCCACCGACCAGCGACTTCGCCGCCTCTTCGCGATAAATTGACTCGGTGAGCGTCGCGTACACCGGGGTGACCAACGCCAGAACAATCCCGGCGATCGTCAGTCCCATAAGCAATTCGACCAGGCTGAAGCCTCGCTGATGCATGTCATTGCGTCCCTGGAGTGTGATCATGCGCATTCCCTGCGCGAGTGAAGGCAAAACAACCGAACATCTTGCGGCTGAATGTTCTAGCGTGTAGCAGCAGGTATAGCCGACGGCAACGGAGGGCACTGATGGATCGTGGTACAAAAGGTTTCACGCTGATCGAGTTGCTGGTTGCACTGGCCATTTTTCTGATCCTGATCACCATGGCCGTTCCGGCGTTTACCAGTTCAGTGCAACGTACCAAGGCCGACACCGAGGTTGGGGACCTGCGACGGGCCCTGAGTTACGCGAGGCTGGAGGCGATTGACCGAGGCATTACCACTCAGGTTCTTCCGAAAGGCGGCGCATGGACCGGCGAATTGACGGTTTCCGACATTTCCAGCTCGCCAGCCAATGTATTGCGGGTTGTTCCTGCAATGAGCAGCGGGGCGAGTCTGGCGCTAACCTCAGGAGTGACCGCCATCAGTTTCAATAACCTGGGCGGGCTGGCGGCACCTGCTACTGCAGTGGCGATCACTTATGTGCTGGGGGCACAGAGCCGAACGCTGAATGTGTGTTTGAACGGACGTATTCTATTGGGTGGAAACTGCGGATGAGGCAAGGGAGCAAGCGTGCCCAGGAGGGCATGACGCTGATCGAGGTGCTGGTTGCAGTGTTGATTCTGACCGTGGGGCTATTGGGCGCAGCGGCGATTCAGCTCAATGCCCTGAAGTACACCGACAGTTCGCGGATGACCAGCCAGGCGAGCTTCATTGCCTACGACATGATGGACCGCATTCGCGCCAACTCCGGCGCCGATTATACGATCACGCCCCCGACCTCGGGCAACCTGAGCGTGGCCCGGGATCAGGACCTTTTCGACTTCACCGGCAACATCGCCAGCGCCTTGGGTGCCACTGCCACGGGTACCATTGCCTTGAGCCAACGGGTGTACACCATCACGATCACCTGGGATGACTCACGCGCCGCCAATACCAACACTCGCCGCAGTTTTGTATTAACCAGTCGCGCCACCGTCGACCCGGTATCAACGCCATGAATCGCGCTCAAAAAGGTTTTGGCCTGATCGAGCTATTGATCGCCCTCGCGTTGAGCCTGGTGGTTGTCCTGGGCGTGGCGCAGATTTTTATCGCCGCCAAGAACACTTACGTCAGTCAGAACAACGCCTCCAACATGCAGGAAGACGCCCGGTTCGTGCTGGGCAAAATGATTCAGGAAATTCGCATGGTCGGCATGTTCGGTTGCCTCGGGATCATCACGGATTCCAGTTCTTCGAGCGACTTCAGTGCCAGCCAGATCACGCCCATCAGCTGGGACAGCACCAACCTCAAGCTCACGCTGGTGACTGGCGATGTCGGCGTAAATGGTGGAGCGCCCACCTGGACAGTGATTTCCGATTGTCGAAACAGCGCCACGGCCTACAGTCAGGCGAAGGCCCCGGTAGCGGGGCAGTTGGCGTTTCCGATCCGGCGACTTGTCTACAGCCTGAAAAACGGACAGCTGACGATGGGCGTACATGGTGGTACGCCCACCCAATTCGTACTGGTGGACAATGTCAGTGCCTTCGACGTCAGCTTCGGCCTCGCCAGCTCTGCCAGCGAAGTGGCCGCTTCCAGCTACAGCAGTAACCCCTCTGACCCGGCGCGTATTCGCAGCGTGCGCCTGACGTTGACCCTTACCGACCCTGAAAAAAGGGTACGTGATCAAACCTTCAACGTGGTTGCCGCCTTGCGCAATCGCCTGCAATGAGAGAGGGGCCGATGAGTATTCCCGATGCGGTTCCTCGCTCCCAGCGCGGTATGGCGCTGTTGGTCAGCCTGGTATTTCTGCTACTGCTGACGCTGATTGGTCTTTCCTCGATGCAGAGCGCCACCCTGCAGGAAAAAATGGCCACCAGCGTGTCGTTGCGCAATCAGTCGTTCCAGAATGCAGAAGCGGCATTACGCATGGGCGAAAATGCGGTGCAACTGTCCACCTATACCTTGGCCGTGTGCAGTGGGACCATCCAGTGTGCGCCGCCCGCAGAGTCCACCTTGATGACTGGCGCCGGGTTCAATACGACGTCAGGAGTGACCTGGATCGCCGCCGGCAGTGGCTTCTACGGAGTACAGAACATCGGAACCACAGTGAATGCGGTGAATGTGCCGAGCAATACCTCGGCAACGCTTTACCGCGTCACGGCCGTGGCCGTGGTCGGTGACAACATTCGCAGTGTGGTGGAGAGCATCTATGCGAAGTACTGAGCGGCGCGCCGGCTGGTGGCAGATACTCTGCGGCATGCTGGTGAGTTTTTACCTGGCGGCTCCGGCCTATGCCTTCACCCCGTCCGACTCGCCCCTGCTGAGTGCGGCCGCGGTGGCGCCGAACGTGATGTTGCTGATCGATAACTCGGGGAGCATGAACAACATCATCTATGCCGCCGCTTTCGATCCGAACATCAATCGCACACCGGCCCGTGAGTGCAACACGTTCCTGGGGGTGTGTTACGCCTCGACGGCCATCACCGGGGATTCGATATTCCTGTCGAGCCTATCCACGTCAGGCTGTTCGAACGGCTACTCCTCGTTTTACAACAACAGCGTTTCACCACTGTGCATCAAACTGCCAGACCCCGCAGGCAACGGCGATACCCGCTACTCGGCGAATTACATCGCCTACGTTGTAGGCCTGGCCAACGGCCAGAGAACGGATTTTTCCACGTCCAGCTCGCCCATTCCCATCGAATCACGGATCAGCGTGGCGCGCAGCGTATCGACTTCGCTGGTTACCGCCAACCGCACGCTACGCATCGGCCTCGCGACGTTCAACGCCGTAACCAGCAACAACCGGGGTAACGGCGGCTACATCGCCGTCCCCATCGACGATCTGACCACGGATGCCAAATTCAACGCGCTGACCGATTCCATCGACGCCTTGCGGGCTGTCGCCAACACGCCATTGGCGGAAACCTACTACGAAGTCACCCGCTACATGCGCGGCCTGGGTTCGTACTACAACGGCTCCAGGACCTATACCAGCCCGATCCAGTACCGGTGCCAGAAAAACTACGGTGTGGTGATCACCGATGGTTTGCCAACCTTCGACCGAACCTTTCCCACTGACGACCCCCAGGCCACGGCCAAGGGCGGCCCAAGACTGCCCAACTGGGACGGCATCAACAATGATGGTGACAATCCGCTGGGTGGTGACGACGAGGGTGATTCGCTGTTTCTGGATGACATCGCCAAGTTCGCCTTTGATATCGACATGCGTTCCACCGGGGTTGATCTGGCGAAAAAAGCCTGGGATTCGGCAGATTTTCCCAGGCAGAACATGAACACCTACACCGTAGGATTTACCACGGCCAACCAGATGCTGGAAGACGCGGCAAGGTACGGCCAGGGCAAGTACTACCTCGCCACCGATAGCACCGACCTGACCACTGCGCTGTCGTCGGCCTTGAGCGAAATCACCTCCAAGGCCGGTTCGGGTGGCAGCGGCACCACCAGCAGCGCGGTGGTCGGGATCGGTTCTTCGTACTACCAGACCAGCTACGACCCCAAGGACTGGCGCGGCACTATCAAATCCTTTGGCTTCACTGCCACGGGTGCGGTGGATACTGGCTCGTTGCTGTGGAGCACGGACAAGACGATAGTTCCCGGCGCGACTGCACCGACTTACCAGTCCTGGAATACCCAGGACAATGTGCCGGTGACCCTGGGGTTCAACAACTTCTCGACGGCGCAACAGGCGGTCCTGAACCAGGGGCTGCCCACCACCATCAAGGGCACCGATCTGGTGGAGTGGAGCAAAGGCATCAACAAGGCCGGGTTGAAGGTACGCAGCGCTTTGCTCGGCGACATCATCAACTCGCCGCTGGTGCTGGCCTCGCCTACGGAGAAAACGGCTTCCGACCTGGCCGGTGATAGCAGCTACAGCACCTACCTGGCCAATAAGGCTGCCAATATGACTGCCAGCCTGGTGGTCAACGGCAACGACGGTTTTGTCAGCGTCATCAACGCCAGCCCCACGAGTAACGCCAGCAATGGCAGCCGGCGTTACGCCTACATGCCCTCCAGCGTCCTGCCGTCGCTGCGGTATATCGCCGATCCCACCTACATCAACGGCACCAGCCACAAGTTTCTGGTAGACGGCCAGGTCGGCGTGTTCGACGCCAAAATCGGCTCCGGCTGGAAAACCATGGCCGTGGGCGGAACCGGGGCGGGCGGCAGGACGTTTTACGGGCTGCAGCTGTTCGACGCTACGGCGGGCAACGTGACCAAGGCGGCCTGGGAGATCAGTGCGCCGGCCACGCCGACCCCTGCAAATGCTTTTAATGACCTGGGTTATGCCTACGCTCGTCCTGAAGTCGCGCGCCTGGACGATGGCCGCTGGGCGGCGTTTATCTCCAACGGTTACGGGAGCAACTCAGGGGTTGCGGCGTTGTACGTCATCGACCTCAGCAACGGCTCGCTGATCAGGAAAATCGTGGCCGACAGCACCGGAAATGACAACGGGCTGTCCTCGGTGAAGCTCAAGGTCAACTCGCAGAATGTGGTACAGGCCGCTTATGGCGGTGACCTCAAGGGGCGGCTGTGGAAGTTTGACCTCAGCAGTACCAGCAGCGATGCGTGGAACGTGGCGTTTGCCGGCAAGCCTTTGTTTACCGCTACCACCGCCGGCGGCACGTTGCAGCCCATCACTGCGCAACCCTTGCTGGCCGACAATGCCCTGGGCGGTAAAGTGGTATTTTTCGGCACGGGCAAGTTCAATGAGACCGCAGACAAGACCAACAAGGATCTGCAGGCCTTTTACGCCGTATGGGACGCCGACGGTGGTTCAGGACAGTTCACCCCGGCCAATCTGCAGCAGCAATCGGTGCAGAGTGTATTCTCGGGCAGCGCCGGACAATTCATCACCACCAGCCAGGAGGAAGTGACCTACCCGGCAGAGAAGGGCTGGTACCTGCCACTGGTCTACAACAGCGCGCTGACCGGTGAACGAGTGATCAACCAGGCGGCCCTGGTGCTGGGGCGGATCGTCTTCACCACCGCCAGCGTCGATACCACCGACCCCTGTGCCAGTTTTGGTACCGGCAAACTGGTCGAACTGGATGCGTTCAACGGTAAGATGCTTAATTATGCTGTGCTCGACACCAACGGTGACGGGCTGGTGGACGGCACGGATGCGATTTCCAGCGGCGTGGTGTTCACGGGCGGAATACCGGTGCTCAACGCTATCGTCAACGGGGGCGCCCGCAAGATCGTCAACGACTCCAGCGGAACGCCAACCTCGTTGGTTGAAAAGGCCGGCGGAGGCAGCCGGCGCATCATGTGGCGACAAATTCAGTAAGCGAGAGTGCAGGCATGCGTAGATCGAACCGCGGTTTTACCCTGATCGAGATCATGATCGTGATTGCGATCATCGGTATCGTCATCACCATTGGCTATCCGAGCCTGACCGAATATGTAAAAAAGGGCCGCCGGGCTGAAGTGGCAGGTTTGCTCTCCGAGCAGGCGCAGATACTCGAGCGGTTCTATTCCAACTCGAAAACCAGTGTGTACACCGGCGCGACCTTGAGCGCGGGCAACGACTACTACACCATCGTGCCCACCCTGGCCGATCAGACTTTCAAACTGACGGCCACCCGGAAAGTCGGTTCGGCGATGGCCACTGACAAGTGTGGGGATTTCACGATTACCAACACCGGCGCCAGAGGCATGGAAAATGCCGCAGCCGGGCTGACCACCAAGGATTGCTGGGGGCGCTGAGTTTTTTTCGGGTGCGTTTTGTGCCCCTGTCTATCTAATGGTTGGATCAGAACATGACCAGGCAACAGCACGTGGTGATCGTCGGCGGCGGAGTGATTGGCCTGCTGACGGCATTCAATCTCGCCTCTGAAGTACAAAGCGTTGTACTGCTGGATCGATCAAATGTCGGCCAGGAAGCGTCCTGGGCCGGTGGCGGTATCGTTTCGCCGCTGTACCCGTGGCGTTATAGCCCGGCGGTTACCGCGCTGGCGCACTGGTCACAGGATTTTTATCCACAACTTGGCGCGCGCCTGTTCGCGGCCACTGGTGTGGACCCCGAAGTGCACACCACCGGCCTGTACTGGCTGGACCTGGACGATGAAGCCGAAGCGCTGGCCTGGGCGCTACGCGAACACCGGCCGCTGCGGGCGGTGGACCTCTCGGCGGTTCATGATGCCGTGCCTGTGCTCGGGCCGGGGTTTTCCCGGGCGATCTACATGGCTGATGTCGCCAACGTGCGCAATCCGCGGCTGGTGAAGTCCCTCAAGGCTGCGTTGCTGGCATTGCCGAATGTGACTGTTCATGAGCAGTGCGAGGTGCGCGAGTTCATTCGTGAAGGCGAGCAGGTGGTGGGCGTGCGGACTTCGGCGGGCGCGATTGCGGCTGACCAGGTGGTACTGACTGCGGGGGCGTGGAGCGGGGATCTGCTCAAGACCCTCGGGCTTGAGCTGCCGGTGGAGCCGGTGAAAGGCCAGATGATTTTGTACAAATGCGCTGCCGATTTTTTGCCGAGCATGGTGCTGGCCAAAGGGCGATACGCGATTCCTCGCCGCGATGGGCATATTCTGATCGGCAGTACCCTGGAGCACGAGGGCTTCGACAAGACGCCGACCGAGACCGCGCTGCAGAGCCTGAAAGCTTCAGCGGTGGAGTTGATTCCGGCATTGGCGGACGCTGAAGTCGTCGGGCATTGGGCTGGATTGCGTCCGGGTTCACCGGAGGGTATTCCGTACATTGGCCAGGTGCCCGGGTTCGAGGGGCTGTGGCTCAATTGCGGACATTATCGCAACGGCCTGGTACTGGCGCCGGCGTCGTGTCAGTTGTTTGCGGATGTGATGCTGGGGCGCGAGCCGATCATTGATCCGGCGCCCTATGCGCCAACTGGGCGGCTCTGACAGACGATCAAAAGATCGCAGCCTGCGGCAGCTCCTACGGGGAGTGCGATCTTCCTGCTTTAATCCAGCCCCAATTTCTTGAGCCTGTAGCGCATCGAGCGGAATGACAGATTCAGCCGCTGAGCCGCTGCCGTGCGGTTCCAGCGGGTTTCCTCCAGCGCCTGGAGGATGAGTTTGCGTTCCACGTTTTCCAGGTAATCTTCCAGATTGTCGATCTGCGTCAGGTCCGGTAAGTCTCCATCCGCTGTGCAATTGCCCTCCATGAGCCGAAGGTCGCTGGACTCAATCTGCTGGTTTTCGCATAAGGTGTAAGCGCGCTCAAGAACATTCTCCAGTTCCCTGACGTTGCCCGGAAAGCGATAGTTCTTCAAGGCTTCCAGCGCGTGGGGGTGGAGTTTCACCGCTGGCTCGCCGCTGTTGCTGGCCAGTCGCTTGAGCATATGGCTCGCCAGGGATTCGATGTCGTCACGACGTTCGCGCAGCGCTGGCACCCGCAATTCGATCACGTTGAGGCGGTAATACAGGTCCTGGCGAAAGCGTTCAGCGGCAACTTCGGCGTCGAGGTCCTTGTGGGTGGCGCAGAGAATTCGCACATCCACCACGGTTTCCTGTTGTCCGCCGACGCTGCGCACGGCTTTCTCCTGAATCGCCCGCAGCAGCTTGACCTGCATGGCTAACGGCAAGTCAGCCACTTCGTCGAGAAACAGGGTGCCGCCATTGGCGGCCTGGAACAGTCCGGGTTTGTCGTCGATGGCGCCACTGAAGCTGCCTTTGCGATGCCCGAAAAACTCGCTTTCCATCAACTCGGACGGAATCGCCCCGCAGTTCACCGGAACGAATGGCTGGTTGGCGCGCGGGCCTTGTTCGTGGATCAGTCGAGCGACCAGTTCCTTGCCACTGCCGGATTCACCGCTGATGTACACCGGGGCCTGGCTGCGTGCCAGTTTGTCGATGTGTTTGCGCAGGTTGCGCATGGGCAGGGACTCACCCAGCAACCGGCGTTCGATTGAAATCGCGGTGCCACCCACGGGTGACAGGCGCAGCGCGGTGGTGACCAGCTCACGCAGACGGGTCAGGTCGACCGGCTTGGTCAGGAAGTCGAAAGCACCGGCCTTGAGCGCGTTGATGGCCGTTTCCAGGCTGCCATACGCCGTGATCATGGCCACTGGCAGCTGTGGATAACGTTGCTGGATGTATTGCACCAGCTCCAGCCCCGTGCCGTCCGGCAGGCGCATGTCGGTCAGGCACAGGTCGAAGGTTTCCCGCGCCAGCAAGGCCTGGGCTTCGCCAAGGTCGCGGGCACTGAAGGTGTCGAGCTTCATCCTGCCCAGGGTGATTTCCAGGAGTTCGCGGATATCCGGTTCATCGTCGACGATCAGAATTTTTTGCAGTGGGCTCATGTTCAACTTTGTTTCCGTCCGTGAGCAAAGGTGATGCGAAAGCAGCCGCCGCCTTGGCGTGGTTTGAAGTCTAGGCGGGCCTGGTTGCTTTCGCATAGCTCACGGGACAGATAAAGCCCCAGGCCTGTGCCTTGGGGGCTCGTTGTGAAGAAAGGTTCGAACAGATGAGCCTGGGCTGGTGCCGGGACCCCGGGGCCGTTGTCGCGGACCTCCAGGGTCGGCAGCTGACTGTGCGGGTCCAGGAACAACTCCAGCCAGACCTGCGCCTGGGCATTTATCTGGGCGCTGTGGCGCCAGGCATTGCGCAACAAATTGTCGAGAATCTGGGTCAGCTGATTGGGATCCATCAAGGTCCTGAAGTCTCCCGGTGCAATGCTCAGATGAAGCTGCCGGGTTTCTGTCGCGGCCTCGCGGGCTTCAGCGACAAACTGCTCAAGCCAAGGCTTCAGATCGAGCCGCTGGGGTACTGTTTGTTGGCGCCGGGACAATTGCAGGACGTTTTCGATGACCCGGTTCATCCGCTGGGAGTGATCTTGAATGATCTGCGTCAGACGCCGATCGGCGCTGTTCAGTTCCTCGGATTCCTGTAATAGCTGGGCGGCGTGACTGATGGCGCCCAGTGGATTGCGAATTTCATGGGAGATGCTCGCGGTAAGACGCCCCAGCGCGACAAGTTTGAGTTGCTGGGCCTGTTGGGCGATCTGCGCCAGGTCTTCAAGGAATATAAGGGTTTGCTGCCTTGGACTTCGTTCAAGGGCAATGAAACTGGGCTGCAGCTCCAGGCCATTGCTGTCGATTCTCAGGCTCTGGGGACGCAATGTCGGGTTGTTTAGCCATAGTTGCAGGCGTTCGACCAGTTCTGGAAAGTCCTGGTCGAGCGAGCGCCCTTCAAGCGCGCCATGGTCCAGAAGTTTCAGCGCGCTGTGGTTGGCCAGTTGAATGCGCCGTAAATCGTCGACCACCAGAATACCGGTACGCATGCGCTGCAGAATCAGCGAGTTGAGAGCCTCAAGCCCCACCACTTCGCTGGCACGCTGTTCGGCCAGGGTTTCGCTGACCTCCAGGCGACGGATCAGGCCTTGCACCAGCAATGCTGCCGCAAAGCAAAGCGCCCCCAGCGTGCCGACCTGCAAGTTATCGTTGGGGCTGGTGGTTTGGCTGAAACTCAGCAGGAAGCCGGACCCTACGATGCCGAGCGCGCCGATGGCGGCGATCAGCAGGCCGATGCGTCGTCGCAACAGGGTATTGCTGATGGCCACAGAGACAATCAGCAGGTTGCCGATCGCACTGTGCACGCCACCGGCGGCGTAGAACAGCGCGCACAACAGCAGCACGTCGACCAGTGCCAGGGTGAGAAGCTGGCCAGGGCGCCGGGTGTTCTCCAGGAACACTACCAGCAGAATGTTCAATACCAGGTACAGCCAGCTGCCACTGCGCAGCAGCTCGCCATTGGCGAGCGAAAGCAGCTGGCTGTCCATGTTGCTGGAAATCAGCAGCACCAGGGTGATGCCGACGCTCAGGCGGTAGAGATGATAGAGACGCAGCAGTCGCTGGGCTTGTTTGTGGCCGGGACGGGTGGTCTCAGCGGTCACTGGAACCCGGGCCTTGCTCTAGGTGAGCCTGGCTGCAATACCATTGCTGTTGAAGGCTCAGGGCTCGCTCCCGGGGCAGGTGCACGCCGCAATGAGCGCAACAAACCATGGGGGCCGCTTCCCGCTCGGCAGGCGAGCGAGGCGCTGCCGCCTGGCCCTTGAACTTGCGCCACAACCAGATGGCGGCGGCAATCAGGGCGATCCAGAACAATAAACGAAGCATGTTGAGCTGCTTTATGGCGAGTGATGGAGCAGTTTAGCCAAGGAGCTGATCAGCGCACAGCGATATAACGCTGCGAGACGCTTCTCTATTGCAGGAGCGAGCAAGCTCGCTCCTGCAGAGCCTGCAGATGTCAGTCGAACACGCCGAGGGTCATGTAGCTGAACCAGGAACGGTCGTCATTGTTGCCTTCCGACTCCTGTTCTTCTTCCTCGATCACGTCGCCGTTTTCATCTCTGGGCTTGAGATCGCTCGGGATTGCATCCTTGGCATCCTGGAACTGCTTCTGCACGTCCTGGTTGGCGCGGGTTTCACCCGGTGGCAGAGGCGGGCGGGATTCGATCAGGCCCAAAGTTGCCTTGCTCAGCCACGAGCGGTTGTCCGCTTCGTCCACCGAAGGCTTGAACTGACCGTCTTCCAGGCTTGGGTGGTTCGGGTAGTTGAGCTTCAGGGTTTCCAGGCTGGTGTTGGCCAACTCGTCCAGATGCAGGCGCTGGTAGGATTCGACCATTACCGCCAGGCCGTCGCCGACCGACGGGGTTTCCTGGAAGTTTTCCACTACATAGCGGCCACGGTTGGCAGCGGCTACGTAAGCCTGGCGCGTCAGGTAGTAGTCGGCCACGTGGATTTCGTAAGCGGCCAGCAGGTTGCGCAAGTAGATCATGCGCTGCTTGGCGTCAGGCGAATAACGGCTGTTCGGGAAGCGGCTGGTCAGCTGGGCGAACTCGTTGTAGGAGTCGCGGGCAGCGCCCGGGTCACGCTTGGTCATGTCCAGCGGCAGGAAACGCGACAGCAGGCCGACGTCCTGATCGAAAGACGTCAGACCCTTGAGGTAATAGGCGTAATCGACATTCGGATGCTGCGGATGCAGGCGAATGAAGCGCTCGGCGGCGGATTTCGCAGCCTCAGGCTCGGTGTTCTTGTAGTTGGCGTAGATGAGCTCGAGTTGAGCCTGATCGGCGTAGCGACCGAACGGATAACGCGACTCCAGCGCCTTCAGCTTGGCTGTGGCGGCGGTGTAGCTATTGTTGTCCAGATCGTGCTGAGCCTGCTGGTACAGCTCGGCCTCGCTCAGGTTTTCGTCTACGACTTCCTTCGATGAGCAAGCAGCGGTCAATGCGAGGATGGCGATCAGCAGCAGGTGTTTCACTTGCATGGCGGCTTGCGTCCCTATGACGGCCGCTGTCTTGGGCGGGGCCGTCCTGTTATGATGAGCGCCCCGTTGCATAGCCTCGGGGCAAAAGACGCCGTATTTAACCACAAGCGCGCAGCCGAAACCAAAAGCTGTGCCGACGCCTAGTCTGAGCATGTCCGATAAAATTGAACTTCGCGCAGAGGTGCCGTCCGAATTGGGCGGCCAACGCCTCGATCAAGTCGCCGCACAATTATTCGCTGAGCACTCGCGCTCGCGCCTTTCCGCCTGGATCAAAGACGGCCGCCTGACTGTGGATGGGGCGGTTATCCGCCCGCGAGACATCGTTCACGGTGGCGCCATTCTTGAACTGACTGCCGAGCAGGAAGCTCAGGGCGAATGGATCGCTCAGGACATCGAGCTGGACATCGTCTATGAAGATGACGACATCCTGGTGATCAACAAGCCTGCGGGCCTGGTGGTGCATCCGGCTGCCGGTCACGCTGACGGCACTTTGCTCAACGCCTTGCTGCACCACGTGCCGGACATCATCAATGTGCCCCGCGCCGGTATCGTGCATCGCCTGGACAAGGACACCACCGGTCTGATGGTGGTGGCCAAGACCATTCAGGCGCAGACCCAGCTGGTCACCCAGCTGCAAAGCCGCAGCGTCAGCCGGATCTACGAGTGCATCGTGATTGGTGTGGTCACCGCCGGCGGCAAGATCAACGCGCCGATCGGTCGTCACGGCCAGCAACGCCAGCGCATGGCCGTGATGGAAGGGGGCAAGCAAGCCGTCAGCCATTACCGCGTGCTTGAGCGTTTCCGCTCCCACACGCATGTGCGGGTCAAGCTGGAAACCGGGCGTACTCACCAGATTCGTGTGCACATGGCCCACATCAACTACCCGTTGGTTGGAGACCCCGCCTACGGCGGACGCTTCCGTATCCCGCCGGCAGCCAGTGTGACCATGGTCGAGTCGCTGAAGGCGTTTCCGCGCCAGGCTCTGCACGCGCGGTTCCTGGAGCTGGATCATCCGACGACCGGTAAGCGCATGAGCTGGGAATCGCCACTGCCGGACGATTTCGTCTGGTTGCTGACCCTGCTCAAGCAAGACCGCGAGGCGTTCATCGGATGAGTGACTGGCTGATTCCCGACTGGCCTGCGCCTGCCGGGGTGAAAGCCTGTGTTACCACCCGAGCGGGCGGCGTCAGTCTGGCGCCGTTCGACAGCCTCAACCTGGGCGATCATGTCGACGACAGCCCCCTGGCTGTTGCCGAGAATCGCCGACGTCTCACTGAACATTTCGCTATTCAGCCAGCCTGGTTGCAGCAGGTGCATGGCATTGCCGTGTCTCACGCTGACCCGGGCACGGTCGCTACGGCCGATGCCAGCTGGACGGCAACCCCCGGCATTGCCTGCGCGGCGATGACGGCCGATTGCCTGCCGGTGCTGTTCTGCGACCGTGCGGGCACTCGCGTGGCGGCGGCTCACGCCGGTTGGCGCGGGTTGGCGGCGGGAGTGCTGGAAGCCACGCTTGATACCCTGGCGCTGCCGGCAGCAGAAGTGCTGGTCTGGCTCGGCCCAGCGATAGGCCCACAGGCCTTCGAAGTGGGGACGGAGGTACGCGAAACCTTCGTGGCGCAGTTGCCTGAAGCAGCCGTTGCCTTCACGCCAGGCGTCAGTGCCGGCAAATTCATGGCCGACATCTATCAGCTCGCGCGTTTGCGCCTGGCCGTTCACGGTGTCACGGCTGTTTACGGTGGCGGTTTCTGTACCGTGACCGATCCGCGTTTCTTTTCCTACCGTCGCAACCCGCGCACGGGAAGATTTGCCTCCCTTATTTGGCTTAACCGCTAGACTTCCCTGACCTGCGTCAACCTCACGACGCTTGAATCTCCCAGAATCGACCACATCTAATGGGGTATCTGGCAGGTTTCTTCATTCAGGATGTTTATAGGTCCGGCCTGCTCAAAAGGAAGGTGACTTATGCGTATAGACCGTTTAACCAGCAAATTACAGTTAGCCCTGTCCGACGCCCAATCCCTGGCCGTCGGCCTTGATCATTCGGGCATTGAACCTGCGCATCTCATGCAGGCCATGCTCGAACAGCAGGGTGGGTCGATCAAGCCGCTGCTGATGCAGGTGGGCTTTGACGTCAACAGCCTGCGAAAAGAGCTGACCAAAGAGCTCGACCAGCTGCCGAAAATCCAGAACCCAACCGGCGACGTCAACATGTCGCAGGACCTGGCGCGCCTGCTTAACCAGGCCGATCGCCTGGCCCAGCAGAAGGGCGACCAGTTCATTTCCAGCGAGCTGGTACTGCTTGCCGCGATGGACGAAAACAACAAGCTCGGCAAATTGTTGCTGGGGCAGGGCGTGAGCAAAAAGGCCCTGGAAAATGCCATCAACAACCTGCGTGGGGGCGATGCCGTCAATGACGCCAACCACGAAGAGTCGCGCCAGGCGCTGGATAAATACACCGTCGACCTGACCAAGCGCGCCGAAGACGGCAAGCTCGACCCGGTCATCGGCCGTGACGACGAGATTCGCCGGACGATCCAGGTGCTGCAGCGTCGTACAAAAAACAACCCGGTACTGATCGGTGAGCCGGGTGTGGGTAAAACCGCGATCGCCGAGGGTCTGGCCCAGCGCATCATCAATGGTGAAGTGCCGGACGGCCTCAAGGGCAAGCGCCTGCTGTCCCTGGACATGGGTGCGCTGATCGCGGGTGCGAAGTATCGCGGTGAGTTCGAAGAGCGCCTCAAGTCTTTGCTGAACGAGCTGTCGAAGCAGGAAGGGCAGATCATTCTGTTCATCGACGAACTGCACACCATGGTCGGCGCCGGCAAGGGCGAAGGCTCGATGGATGCTGGCAACATGCTCAAGCCGGCTCTGGCGCGCGGTGAACTGCACTGCGTGGGCGCCACTACGCTCAATGAGTACCGTCAATATATAGAGAAGGACGCGGCCCTCGAGCGACGCTTCCAGAAAGTACTGGTGGATGAGCCGAGCGAAGAAGACACCATCGCGATTCTGCGTGGCCTCAAGGAGCGTTACGAAGTTCACCACAGGGTGG
Source organism: Pseudomonas sp. ES3-33 (assembly GCF_000952175.1). Lineage (NCBI taxonomy): Bacteria > Pseudomonadati > Pseudomonadota > Gammaproteobacteria > Pseudomonadales > Pseudomonadaceae > Pseudomonas > Pseudomonas sp. ES3-33. The sequence continues at coordinate 64,548 of NZ_JZRI01000062.1, forward strand.
CGATCACCGATGGCGCGATCATCGCGGCAGCCAAGCTCAGTCACCGTTACATTACCGACCGTCAGTTGCCGGACAAGGCCATCGACCTGATCGACGAGGCCGCCAGCCGCATCCGCATGGAGATCGACTCCAAGCCGGAAGTGCTCGACCGTCTGGAGCGCCGTCTGATTCAGCTGAAGGTGGAATCCCAGGCGCTGAAGAAAGAGAGCGACGACGCGGCGAAGAAGCGCCTGCAAAAACTCCAGGAAGAAATCGCCCGTCTCGAGCGTGAGTATTCGGACCTCGAGGAGATCTGGAACGCGGAGAAAGCCGAAGTCCAGGGGTCTGCGCAGATCCAGCAGAAAATCGAGCAGTCCCGTCAGGAGCTGGAAGCAGCCCGTCGCAAGGGCGACCTGAACCGCATGGCCGAGTTGCAGTATGGGGTGATCCCGGACCTGGAGCGCAGCCTGCAAATGGTCGACCAGCACGGCAAAACCGAAAATCAGTTACTGCGCAGCAAGGTCACTGAGGAGGAGATTGCCGAAGTGGTGTCCAAGTGGACCGGCATCCCCGTGTCGAAGATGCTCGAAGGCGAGCGCGACAAGCTGATGAAGATGGAAAGCCTGTTGCACCAGCGTGTCATCGGCCAGGACGAAGCGGTGATTGCCGTATCCAACGCAGTGCGGCGTTCGCGGGCCGGCTTGTCCGATCCGAACCGTCCGAGCGGCTCGTTCATGTTCCTCGGCCCGACCGGCGTGGGTAAAACCGAGCTGTGCAAGGCGCTGGCCGAGTTTCTCTTCGATACGGAAGAGGCGATGGTGCGGATCGATATGTCCGAATTCATGGAGAAACATTCCGTGGCCCGGCTGATTGGTGCGCCACCAGGGTACGTAGGCTATGAAGAGGGCGGTTACCTGACCGAGGCGGTGCGTCGCAAGCCTTATTCGGTGATCCTCCTGGATGAGGTCGAGAAGGCCCACCCGGATGTATTCAACATCCTGCTGCAAGTGCTGGAAGACGGCCGCCTGACCGACAGTCATGGGCGCACGGTGGACTTCAAGAACACTGTGATCGTCATGACCTCGAACCTTGGGTCGGTGCAGATCCAGGAACTGGTGGGCGATCGTGAGGCGCAGCGCGCGGCGGTGATGGATGCGATTTCCACGCACTTCCGGCCTGAGTTCATCAACCGGGTCGACGAAGTGGTGATTTTCGAGCCATTGGCTCGCGATCAGATCGCCGGTATTACCGAGATCCAGTTGAGTCGTCTGCGCAGCCGCCTGACCGAACGGGAGCTGAAGCTCGAACTCAGCCCGGAGGCGATGGACAAGCTGATCGCTGTCGGTTACGACCCGGTATATGGTGCGCGGCCGCTTAAACGCGCCATCCAGCGCTGGATCGAGAACCCGCTGGCACAGTTGATCCTGTCGGGTCGGTTCATGGCTGGTGACACTGCCAAAGGTGTCGTGGAGAACGACGAAATCGTGTTTGTCTGAGCCACGATGGCAACAAAACCTGGGAGGCCTCGCTTTGCGAGGCCTTTTTTTCGTTAGGCTGTTGAACTCAAAGGAAAAGGCTTGTAAAGTGCGCCCCGCAGCAAGTCACCCGCCAGGGTTTCTGCTCCCCAAGCAGGAATCTGAAATAAGTTGCAAATCATTAACTTGAATGCAAATTAGGGGGTTGACAGAGGTGCTTAAGATTGTAGAATAGCGCGCCTCAGACACACGAACGCAGCGATGCGAACGGGTCGAAGAGACGCAGTAAAAGCTTCAAATGTTGTAATTGAAATATGTAGTTCCGTGATAGCTCAGTCGGTAGAGCAAATGACTGTTAATCATTGGGTCCCAGGTTCGAGTCCTGGTCACGGAGCCAATTTCAAACCGGGGTATAGCGCAGTCCGGTAGCGCGCCTGCTTTGGGAGCAGGATGTCAGGAGTTCGAATCCCCTTACCCCGACCATTTTTGGGTCGTTAGCTCAGTTGGTAGAGCAGTTGGCTTTTAACCAATTGGTCGTAGGTTCGAATCCCACACGACCCACCATTTTTGAAACCAGTTAAAACTGGGATCGAATCTTAAGATCAGAGGCCAAAAGCGCTGATCGAAGAAGGCGATCTTTGAAAGGTCGCCTTTTTTTTACCGGGGTATAGCGCAGTCCGGTAGCGCGCCTGCTTTGGGAGCAGGATGTCAGGAGTTCGAATCCCCTTACCCCGACCATATTAAAAATCCTCGTATCGAAAGATACGGGGATTTTTTTTGTCTGCTGATAATTGCCGGGCAAAAAGCGCCTGCAAAAAAGGCCCCGCTTTTGCGCTGGGGAGAAGCGGGGCGCAGGTTCGCTGCTTCAGGACTCAGCTGTTGTCCTTGAGATGTTCGAACAATCCTTTGGGCATTTTCTTGCCATTGGCTTCGTAGTTGGCCTTTACGTTATCAAAGGCTTCCTGCTCGTCGATCTGGCCGTCATGGTTGGTGTCGATCTTGTCGAAATCAGCCTTGGGGGCCACTTTCAGGAATTCCGCACGGGATACTTTGCCGTCCCCATCGGTATCAGTCTGGGCCATGGACTCATCACCGCATTTGCCTTCGCCACATTTGCCTTCCGGGGTTTTCACCACCTGCTCAGCCGACGCCAGCAGATATCCCTGGGCCAGGGGCTGGGAGGCGAACACCGAGCCAGACAGCATCATGCCACCGGCCAGAACCGCGCCGAGCAAGCCAAAGGTGTTAGAGGTACGGGACATTTCAATTCTCCTGGGTTGCACGACACAACCGCTCGATAAAGGGTCTGATCACCGGAGCAGGCAGGATGCCTTGCCCGGGTGTGGCCATTTAGCGGGTTGGGTGTATCGCTACTGTGTCGTGCAAGGGGGAGTTTGTATGCGAAGGGGCTGAATCGGGGAGGGGGATACAATGTGAAACGGATGTTTTCGCAGGTTATACCGAGGCGCCTGTATCGCGGGCAAGCCACGCACCCGCAAGTTGAGTGTCGAACCCGGATTTCAAGGTCGACACAATAACCAGTGGGAGCGGGCTTACCCGCGATCAGGCCCTGACGGGCACCGAATACTTAATGCAGTTTCAGGCGTGGCTCGGTGCCGCGGCCGATCTTGCTGCCCAGCATCAGCATCGCAGTACGAAACGCGCCGTACAGCGCCATCTGGTGCATGCGATACAGCGACACATAGAACATCCGCGCCAGCCAGCCTTCCAGCATCACGCTACCGGTCAGGTTGCCCATCAAGTTACCCACAGCCGAAAACCGTGACAGCGAAATCAGTGAGCCATAGTCGGTGTACTTGTACTCCGGCAAGGCCTTGCCTTCGATGCGCAATTTCAGGGATTTTGCCAGCAAGGATGCCTGCTGGTGCGCTGCCTGGGCCCGCGGCGGCACGTTGCGATCAGTGCCCGGTTGCGGGCAGGCGGCGCAGTCACCGAAGGCGAAGATATTTTCGTCGCGGGTGGTCTGCAGCGTCGGCAGTACTTGCAGTTGATTGATGCGGTTGGTTTCCAGGCCGTCGATGTCCTTGAGGAAGCCCGGCGCGCGAATCCCGGCGGCCCAGACTTTCAGGCTGGCGTTAATGACTTTGCCGTCGGCGGTGATCAGGCTGTCGGCCGTCACTTCGCTCACCGCGGCATTGGTCATGACGTTGACCCCAAGCTTCTCCAGGGTTTTATGCACAGGCCCGCCAATGCGCTCCGGCAGGGCTGGCAAGACGCGTGGCCCGGCTTCGATCAGGGTGATGTGCATGTTTTCCGGTTTGATCCGGTCCAGGCCGTAAGCCGCCAGTTCATGCGCGGCGTTGTGCAGCTCTGCTGCCAGCTCGACCCCGGTGGCCCCGGCGCCGACGATGGCCACGCTGATCTGCTCGACTTTGTCAGTCTGCCCGGCATGGGCTCGCAGGTAGTGATTGAGCAGTTGCTGGTGAAAGCGCTCCGCCTGTTTGCGGGTGTCGAGGAACAGGCAATGTTGCGCCGCACCCTGGGTGCCGAAATCGTTGGTGGTGCTGCCGACCGCGATCACCAGCGAGTCGTACGCCACTTCCCGTGCGGGCACCAGTTCGATGCCGGCTTCGTCGTAAGTGGCGGCCAGCTGGATTTTCTGCTGGGCGCGGTCGAGCCCGCTCATGCGCCCCAGCTGAAACTCGAAATGGTTCCATTTCGCCTGGGCAACATAGTTGAGTTCGTCTTCGGAGGAGTTCAGGGAGCCGGCTGCCACTTCATGCAGCAAAGGTTTCCAGATGTGGGTCAGGTTCGCGTCGACCAGCATCACACTGGCCGTGCCGCGCTTGCCCAGAGTCTTACCCAGACGGGTAGCCAACTCCAGACCGCCGGCGCCGCCGCCAACGATGACAATACGATGAGTCATGGGGATATCTCGCAAGGCTAAAAGAAATCGGTGCAGTCACCCTCGCGAGCGCAACGCGGCTCATAGCGCCAGGTAACTGATAAATCGGCTCAACAGGCCCAAACCAATGGTCACTGCCAATACCATCACCAGGAGCATCCACGGCCGGAATGGCCGGCGCTCGACTCGGTGCTGGGACAAGTGCAGGTACTCTTCGACATGCTTTTGGTCGTCGGGGTTCAGGCGGCTGGTCATAAAGCCCTCGTCAGATAGACGTTGGTGAATGTATGAAAGCTACAGCTGATTCAATAAAGGGTGTACGCAGCATAGCCGATGGGGGCCTGCAACTCACAGGCTGATGCCGACATCGAAGACGATGCTGCGCCCCAGGTTGCTGCGCAGGAAGTCGGGAGCATCCGGATGGGCGAACAGCACCCTGGCGAAGGTCGGCCCCACCAGTGATAACGAGCGCCAGCCCTGGCGCAAGTATTCGGTGGGGGGTGGAAAATGGCTGTTGAGGTCCAGCACTTCGCGCTTGAGGCTGGCGAAGGCGATGATATCGAGCTCCCCAAGGTCCATGCCCCGCTCTTTGTAGTTGTGCGCTTTCTTGCGCAAGGTCGGTGCGAGCCTGAGCAGGAACTCGTTGGCGGGAATGCGCTTGGGCTTCGCCTCCCGACGCACCAGCGAGCTCAGGGAAAACGCACTGCGCCGACGCTGCAATTCATCGCGCCACTCATCGTTGAGGCGCCGACCTTCGTCCAGCACAAAGAACACCTCGAAACTGGCGTCGCGAAACAGCACATCAGGCGGCTCCCCGGCAGGCGCAAACTCGTCCACTCGGTAGGGAATGTTCAGCCCTTGCAGCAGGCGCTGGCACACCCAACGCTCGCGCTCCCATTTGCGGGCATTGGACAGGAACGCGTTGGCTTGCTCGGCCGCAATGGTCAGCAGGCGTAAGTAATCAGAGTCATCCATAGGCCCAAGCTTAGCGTTCAAATGCGCTGGCAAAGAAGACAATTTGTTGTACAGGGGCAAAGGCCATCGGCAAGACAGCCTCTTTTCGCGCCCGCTCCAAGGCCCTGCACAAAACGGATAGTGATCTGCGCGCAGCGGATATTTCCACGCGTCCGCCAGCTTTACCCTCGGCTTTACGGGACGTTAGCCGCTTTTGCGACGCTCTGAAATAAAAACAACAAGAGAAAAACGCCATGCGCAAAATTGACGTACATGAGGTTATCGACAACGCACGCTTCAATCGCTTCCACTGGATGGTGCTGTTCTGGTGTGCCCTGATCATCATCTTCGACGGTTACGATTTGGTGATATACGGCGTGGTGCTGCCGATGCTGATGAAAGAGTGGGGGTTGACTCCCCTGCAGGCTGGAGCGCTGGGCAGTTACGCTTTGTTTGGAATGATGTTCGGCGCGCTGTTTTTCGGACCGCTGTCGGACCGCATCGGCCGCAAGAAAGCCATCACGATCTGCGTGATGCTGTTCAGCGGGTTTACCGTACTCAATGGGTTTGCCCGTAATCCCACCGAGTTCGGTGTGTGCCGCTTCATCGCCGGCCTCGGCATTGGCGGGGTCATGCCCAACGTCGTGGCGCTGATGAACGAGTACGCGCCGAAGAAAATCCGCAGCACGCTGGTGGCGATCATGTTCAGCGGTTACTCCGTGGGCGGCATGCTCTCGGCGGGGCTGGGTATTGTGTTGATCCCCAGCTTCGGTTGGCAGTCAGTGTTCTACGTCGCGGTACTGCCGTTACTGCTGTTGCCGCTGATCATGTACTTCCTGCCTGAATCGGTGGGTTTCATGCTGCGCCAGGGACGCAATGAAGAAGCACGCAACATTCTTCAGCGGGTCGATCCGGCCTACGTCGCGCAAATAGACGATCAACTCGACATGAGCGAAGTGAAGGGCACCGGCACTCCGGTGTTGCAATTGTTTCGCGAGGGCCGGGCGCTGCGCACGCTGATGCTGTGGCTGGCATTCTTCTGTTGCCTGCTGATGGTGTACGCCTTGAGTTCGTGGCTGCCGAAGCTGATGGCCAACGCCGGTTACAGCCTGGGCTCGAGCCTGTCTTTCCTGTTGGTACTCAACTTCGGGGCGATTTTCGGCGCGGTCGGAGGCGGTGTGCTGGGTGACAAACTGAACCTGCCACGGGTGTTGGCGGTGTTCTTTGCCATGGCGGCCGTATCAATCACCTTGCTTGGCTTCAACAGCCCGATGCCGTTGTTGTACCTGCTGATCGCCATCGCCGGCGCCACCACCATCGGCTCGCAGATTCTGTTGTACGCCTGCGCGGCGCAATTCTATTCGATGACGATTCGCTCCACCGGTCTGGGCTGGGCCTCGGGTGTCGGGCGCAATGGCGCGATCGTGGGCCCACTGCTGGGCGGTGCCTTGCTTGGCATCAACCTGCCACTGCAGCTCAACTTCATGGCGTTTGCCTTGCCCGGTGCGGTGGCGGCGATTGCCATGACCGTGTTTGCCATCAGCAGTCAGCGCAGCGCCAGGCACGCCCAGTCCATGCGCGCCGTTGCGCCGGCCGGGGCCGTCGGCGACGCGTCATGAAATCATTGCTACGGGACTTCTCCCTGTCGGCCGCCGTCGCCGGTTTTATCGCGACGGTTATTTCCTACGCGGGCCCACTGGTGATTATTTTCCAGGCCGCCGACAGCGCACAGCTTTCGCGAGAAGTGCTGTCGTCGTGGGTCTGGGCAATTTCCATCGGCAGTGCGGTGCTGGGGATCGGCTTGAGCCTGCGTTACCGCGTGCCGGTGATCATTGCGTGGTCGGCGCCGGGTTCGGCGTTGCTGGTGGCGCTGCTGCCGGGTATTTCCATGCCGGAGGCGGTGGGCGCGTATCTGGTCAGCAGCCTGATTATATTTCTGGTCGGGGTGTCTGGGGCGTTTGACCGGATCATCAGCAAACTGCCTGCGGCGATTGCCGCAGCGATGCTGGCGGGAATTTTGTTCAGCTTCGGCACTGGTTTGTTCGTCTCGTTGCAGGGCAAGCCGCTGCTGGTGCTGGCGATGTTCGTTACTTATCTGGTCTGCAAGCGTCTGCTGCCGCGGTATGCGGTGTTGATGGTGCTGCTGGTGGGCTGCTCGATAGCCTTTGTCGCTGGCGATCTGCGCAGCGAAGCATTGGTCATTGGCTTGGCGACACCGGTCTGGGTCACGCCCGAGTTTACCTTGAGCGCGACCCTGAACATCGCCTTGCCCCTGGTGATGGTGGCACTGACCGGCCAATTTGTGCCCGGCATGGCGGTCTTGCGCGCCAGTGGGTACTCCACGCCTGCCGGGCCGATCATCGCCAGCAGCGCGTTGGGCACGGCGCTGTTGGCACCGTTCGGTTGCCATGGGCTGAACCTGGCGGCGATTACGGCGGCCATCTGCACCGGTCGTGACGCCCATGAAGATCCGCACAAGCGCTATGTGGCCGGCGTTGTCGGCGGTCTGTGTTACCTGGTGCTGGGGATCTTCGGTGCCACCCTGGTTTCGTTGTTCTCGGCGTTTCCCAAGGAGCTGATTGCGACGCTCGCAGGCCTGGCGTTGTTCGCTGCAATTGCCGGGGCTTTGGCCGGCGCAATGGCCGTGCCGGGTGATCGCGAGGCGGCGTTGGTCACCTTTCTTGCTACGGCTTCGGGCATGTCGCTGTTCGGACTGTCTGCGGCATTCTGGGGCCTGATTTTCGGCATGGCCACCCACCTTCTGTTAAACGCCCGCCGCGAAAACGCAGCGGCTGATGCACTCCCGACTGTCGATCAATAAAAACAAGAGAAAAGACGATGAAACAGATTGTTCCAACAACCGGTTCGGTGTTGTCCATGGCGCTCGTCTCGAGTTTCTCCGCCGGTGCGCTGGCGGCAGAGGCTGGCTTTATCGAAGACACCACGGCCACCTTGCAAGCGCGCAATTACTACTTCAGCCGGGACTTCTCCGACATCGTCGGGGCAAACCGGCAGTCGAAGGCTGAAGAGTGGGCGCAGGGCTTCATTCTCAACGTCAAATCAGGCTACACCCAGGGGCCCGTGGGATTTGGCGTGGACGTGATCGGCCTGCTCGGCCTCAAGCTCGACAGCGGTCCCGACCGGGTCAATACCGGTTTGCTGCCGGTGAAAGATGATGGGCGCGCGGCCAACGATTACAGCCGACTCGAAGCAGCCTTGAAGGTCCGCTACTCGAAAACCGAAATCAAGGTGGGGGAGTTGCAACCAAATGTGCCGGTGCTGGCGTTCAGTGATATCCGCCTGCTGCCGCCGAGCTATCAGGGTGCGAGCATCAGTTCCAGTGAGATCAACGGCCTGACATTGCAGGGCGGCCATTTGAACTCCACCAGTCTGCGCAACGAAGCGGGCGACGAAAAAATGCAGGCCATGCTGGGTCACGTGCCGCAGCGTCAAGTCAGCAGCGACGGCTTCAATTTTGCCGGTGGCGATTACGCCTTCAACGATAAACGCAGTTCCGTCAGCGCCTGGTACGGGCAGTTGGAAGATATCTACAACCAGCGTTTTCTGGGCCTCAAACACAGTCAGCCGACGGGCGACTGGATTCTGGGAGCCAACATTGGTTATTACGATTCACGCGAAGATGGCAAAAAACTGCTAGGTAATATCGACAACCAGGCGTTCTTTTCGCTGTTGTCGGCCAAGCGTGGCGGCCATACGTTCTATGTCGGTTACCAGGGGATGTTCGGTGACAGCGCCTTTCCACGGGTGTTTGCCAACATATCGCCACTGGGCAACGAGGTGCCGACCTATGAGTTTGCCTCCACCGACGAGCGCTCGTGGCAAGCGCGTTACGACTACGACTTCGCCGCTTTAGGCGTGCCGGGTCTGACCAGTACCGTGCGTTACATTTCCGGTAATAACGTCGACACCGGGAAAGGGTTCGAGGGCAAGGACCGCGAGCGTGATCTTGACCTTGGATATGTCGTGCAAAGTGGTAGCCTCAAAGGCGTTGGGGTTCGTGTGCGCAATGCAATGGCGCGCTCAAACTACCGCAGTGACATTGACGAGAATCGCCTGATCCTCAGCTACACATGGACCTTGCTGTGATGCGTTGATTACAGGTCGCAATTGCCCATGACTTGATAGGTGACTCGCTGAGTCTGGCCCTGATGATCGATGTAGACCATGGTGGCCGGTACGACATCGCAGCCGGTCGGGGTGTCGCTGACTGACACTACCTTGGCGATGTCCAGCGGATGTGCCGGGTCGTAGGGAGTGGCAGCGGGTTCGTTGGTGGCGGCCATGGCCGAGGTGGCGACGAAGGCCAAAAGCAGGGCAGTGAGGGTTTTCATCTGGATTCTCCTGGTTGATTCTGTTGGTTGAATTTTAGTCTTTGCTTCCATTGGATAAAGGGGGGCGGGGCCGATTCAGCGTTGCAGGCTACGTAACAATCGATGGTGTCCACTTCGATCGGTGCGGTGCAACCACCACGGTGTAGACTGAAAATCCTCCCGGTACGGAAAAGGAGCAAGCACAGCCATGATCGGCGCCGAGCTACTGTCAGCTGAAACCCTGACCATCGGATGGGTGATCTACGTTCCGATTCTGCTCTGGGCCATTGCACGCTCGCCCTGGGTCGAACTGTTCAGCGATCGCCGCCGCCAGCACCTGTTGTTTGGTACCGTGTTCGCCCTGTTCATGCTCTGGCTGGTCAGGCGGGATTTTGATACGGGCGTGTCCTATCACTTTCTCGGCATGACTGCGGTGACCCTGCTGCTCGACTGGCCACTGGCAATAGTCGGCGGGTTTGTTGCGCAAGCGGGGTTGGTCATGCTCGGGCGCCAGGACCTGGCGGCGATGGGGGTGAACGGTGCTTTGCTGATCATGCTGCCGGTGTTGATCACCGAGTGCTGCGCCATCCTGGTCGAGCGCGCACAACCGCGTAATCCCTTCGTCTACATCTTCGTATCCGGTTTTTTCGCCGCAGCGCTTTCGGCCCTGCTGTGCCTGCTGCTGGCGCTGTGGTTGCTGTGGTTCGACGAGCGCTTCGTGATGCCTTACTGGCTGGAGGATTTCGTCGGTTACCTGTGGCTGATCATTTTCCCCGAAGCGTTTATCAACGGCATGATCGTCAGCGCACTGGTGGTGTTCAGCCCCGAGTGGCTCGAAACCTTCAATCGCACGCGCTACCTGTCCGCGCCGTGGAAAGACGACGACCCCAAGGCATGATCCTCACCTGGCGGCCGACGTCGTGCAGGTCGGCCATCAATGACGAGGTTCAAAGTCCTCGCTGAACAGGTCGTCTTCGGCATCCGGGCTCACCGGAATCTTGTGTTCTTCCGACGCCCAGGCGCCCAGGTCGATCAGTTTGCAGCGGTCCGAGCAGAACGGCCGGAAGGTGTTGTCAGCACTCCATTCGACCGGGGCGCCGCAGGTGGGGCAGTTGACGGTTGGGGTTTGGCTCATGACTGGCCTCCACGCAATGTTAGGTAAAAGTGGTGCAGGCGCTCGACCTCGCTGTGCAGCCAGGCGAGGTCGCGGTCGTTGACCACCACATCGTCGGCATGGCTCAAGCGGTCCTGGCGACTGGACTGTGCCTTGAGGATCGCCTGGACTTGCTGTTCGCTGGTCTGGTCGCGCTGCAAGGTGCGTTCTATCTGCAGCTGCTCGGGTGCATCGATCACCAGCACCCGCTGGGTCATGGCGTACTGGCCGGACTCGATCAGCAATGGCGAAACCAGAATCGCATAGCGCGATTGTGCCTTGGCCAGGTGATCGCTGATTTCCCTGGCGATCAGCGGATGCAGCAGCGCCTCGAGCCAGCGACGTTCTTCGGGAACTTCGAAGATCAGTTTGCGCAACGCCGCGCGGTCGAGTTGGCCGTCGGCTTGCAGCACGTCGGCACCGAAGTGCCCGGCGATCTGCGCCAGCGCCGGGCGACCGGGTTCAACCACCCAGCGCGCGGCATGGTCGGCATCGATCACGTGCACGCCCAGGTCAATGAAGTGCTGGGCGGCCGCGCTTTTGCCGCTGCCGATGCCGCCGGTCAGGCCAAGAATCCAGGGTTTTTCCACAGGGGTATTCATTTCAAACCGACAAACTGCCAATAGAAGTCGGTTATTTGACCACCCCAGAGCAAGGCAATCCAGCCGGCAATTGCCAGATACGGCCCAAAGGGCATCGGCGTCGAGGTTTTTGCGTTGCGCATACGCAGCATGGCCACGCCAATGATGGCGCCGACCAGGGAAGACAGGAGGAGCGTCAGGGGCAGGATCTGCCAGCCACCCCAGGCGCCGAGCATCGCCAGCAGCTTGAAATCACCGTGCCCCATGCCGTCCTTGCCGGTCACCAGCTTGAACACCCAGAACACCGACCACAGCACCATGTAACCGGCGATCGCGCCCCACAGCGCTTCGTGGAGCGGCACGAACAGGGTAAAACTGTTGGCGATCAACCCCAGCCACATCAGTGGCAATACCAGGACATCCGGGAGCAATTGATGCTCGGCGTCGATCAGGCTCATGGCCAGCAGGCCCCAGGTCAGGAACAGCACCAGGCAGGCTGGCCAACCGAAGCCAAAGTGCCAGGCGATGAACCCTGACAGCAGGCCACAGGCCAGCTCGGTCAACGGGTAGCGCTTGCTGATCGGCGCAGCGCAGCCGGAGCAGCGGCCGCGCAAGAACACGTAACTGAAGACCGGGATGTTCTCCCACGCCCGGATCGAATGGCCACAGTGGGGGCACTGGGAGTGAGGCAGCATCAGGTTGTAAGTCGGCAGTGGTGCAGGAGCGGGATGGCCGAGCATGTCTTGCGCTTGCAGGCGCCATTCACGCTCGAGCATCTTGGGCAGCCGCCAGACCAGCACATTCAGAAAACTGCCCACCAGCAAGCCAAGCACCAGGGCCAGAGCAACGAAGCCCAGTGGGGAGTGCTGCAGAATTTCATTCAAGGGCATGTCAGATCGCTGCGCCGAGTTGGAAGATAGGCAGGTACATCGCAACCACCAGGCCGCCGACGACAACCCCCAGCACCACCATGATAAACGGCTCCATCAGGCTGGTGAGGTTATCGACCATGTTGTCGACCTCGTCCTCGTAGAAGCTCGCGACTTTGTCGAGCATGTCGTCGAGGGCGCCCGACTCTTCGCCGATGGCTGCCATCTGGATGGCCATGTTGGGGAAAACCCCGGAAGTACGCATGGCGAAGTTCAGCTGCATCCCGGTCGATACGTCCTGCTTGATCCGCAGCACCGCACGCTTGAACACGATGTTACCGGTGGCGCCGGCCACCGATTCCAGGGCCTCCACCAGCGGCACACCGGCGGCGAAGGTGGTGGAGAGGGTGCGGGCGTAGCGGGCCACGGCCGATTTATACAGCAGGTTGCCGACCAGGGGCAGCTTCAACAGCCAGACGTCGGTGCGATCACGGAATTTCTCGGACGTCTTGAAGGCGCGGCGGACTCCGAAAAACCCCGCAATCAGGACGCCGAGCAACAGCCACCACCATTGCTGGAGGAATTCGGAGAGACCGATGACCATCACGGTAAACGCCGGCAACTCGGCGCCAAAGCCCTTGAACACGGATTCGAACTGCGGCACGACCTTGACCAGCAGAATCCCGGTCACGATGATGGCGACGAACACCACGGCCAGCGGATAGGTCATGGCCTTCTTGATCTTGGCCTTGAGGCTTTCGCTTTTTTCCTTGTAGGTCGCCACCCGTTCCAGCAGGGTGTCCAGGGCGCCGGCCTGTTCGCCCGCGTCCACCAGGTTGCAGTAGAGCTCGTCAAAATACTGCGGCTTTTTGCGCAGGGACGCGGCAAAGCTGTTACCCGCCGCAACCTCCTGTTTGACCTCGTCCACCAGCTTGCGCATGGCCGGATTCTCGAAGCCCTCGCCGATGATGTCGAACGATTGCAGCAGCGGTACGCCGGCTTTCATCATCGTCGCCATCTGCCGGGTGAACAGGGCGATGTCCTGGGCCGTGATGCGTTTACCCAGGTTAAGAATCGACACCGACTTCTTGCGTACCTTGCCCGGGTTGATACCTTGCTTGCGCAACTGCGCCTTGACCAGTGCCGGGCTCTGACCGTTCAGTTCGCCGGTCATCTTCGTGCCTTTCCTGTCCGTGCCTTCCCAGGCGTAGACACTGACTTTCGCTGCTTTGACCGCCATATTCAGTCCTTGGTGACCCGGTTGATTTCTTCAAGGCTGGTAATACCCTGCATGGCCTTGTGCAGACCGGAAGTACGCAGGTCATCAAAACCGTCCTTGCGCATCTGGCTATCGATTTGCAGCGAGTTGCCTTCGGCCATGATCAGGTGTTGCAGCGCCGGGGTGTTTTTGACCACTTCGTAAATCCCCACCCGGCCCTTGTAGCCGCCATTGCACAGATCGCAGCCAACCGGCTCATAGATGGTGAAGGAGCCGATGCGGTCCTCGGGAAAGCCTTCCTTGATCAAGGCTTCGCGGGGAATATCAATGGGTTTCTTGCAATGGCTGCACAGTTTGCGTGCCAGGCGTTGGGCGATGATCAGGCTGACCGAGGTCGCAATATTGAAACCCTGTACGCCCATGTTCTGCAGGCGGGTAAGGGTTTCTGCCGCGCTGTTGGTGTGCAGGGTCGACAACACCAGGTGTCCGGTCTGAGCCGCCTTGATGGCAATTTCTGCGGTCTCGAGGTCGCGAATCTCGCCGACCATGATCACGTCCGGGTCCTGGCGCAGAAAGGAGCGCAGGGCCTGGGCGAAATCCAGGCCTTGCCGGGGATTGACGTTCACCTGGTTGATACCTTCCATGTTGATCTCCACCGGGTCCTCGGCGGTGGAGATATTGATGTCCACGGTGTTGAGGATGTTCAGCCCGGTGTAGAGCGACACGGTCTTGCCCGAGCCCGTGGGCCCGGTGACCAGGATCATGCCCTGTGGCTGCTTCAGCGCGGCCATGTACAGGTCTTTTTGTACCGGCTCGTAACCCAGGGCGTCGATGCCCATCTGGGCGCTGGAGGGATCAAGGATCCGGATCACCACCTTTTCGCCCCACAGGGTCGGCAGGGTGTTGACCCGGAAGTCGATGGACTTGCTCTTGGACAGGCGCATCTTGATCCGCCCGTCCTGGGGTTTGCGGCGCTCGGAGATGTCGAGACTGGCCATGACCTTCAGGCGTGCGGCGATCCGCCCTGACAGTTGAATCGGCGGCTTGGCGACTTCGCGCAGCATGCCGTCGGTGCGCATGCGCACGCGGTAGCTCTTTTCGTAGGGCTCAAAGTGCAGGTCGGAAGAACCGCTTTTGATCGCGTCGAGCAGCATCTTGTGAACGAAGCGCACCACGGGCGCGTCATCGGCATCCTGACCGCCAACGGAGTCCTGGCTGTCGTCGGCAGATTCGATATCCAGGCCGTCGAGGTCGACGTCGGCCATGTCTTCCAGCCCGGTGGACTGGGTGTCGAAGAGCTTGTCGATGGCATCGCTGAGCTTGTCATCCTCGACCAGGATGGCTTCGGTGGTCAGCCCGGTACTGAACTGGATGTCATTGATGACCTGGTGATTGCTGGGGTCGGACATGCCGATGAACAGCTTGTTGCCGCGTCGCCACAGAGGCAGCACATGGTGCTGACGAACCAGTTTCTCGCTGACCAGCCCTTTGGGCAGGACTTCCTTGTCGAGGGCATTGAGATCGAACAGGGCCATGCCGAAATGCTCGGAAGCGATTTCGGCGACCAGCCGACTCTTTACCAGCTTGTTCTGCACCAGGTGGTTGACCAGCGAGGTGCGGTTTCTTTGGGACTGCTGATACGCCTGTTGCGCGCTTTTTTCAGTCAACAGCTCGGCCAGGACCAATTGTTTGGCCAGGCCGCTAAGAGCGATGTCATTCATTGGGATACCGGACGCAGACAGTTCATGACTTATAGCCTAGTCAAGGGACGGAGCCAAACTATGGCTGTAGAAGTGACAAAAAATGTCAGTTAGTGCGGTTTTCCAGGGCCTAGGAAGGGCCTGACAGAATCCGGCGCCCAAGCCGGCTGGGGAGCAGGCAATTGGCATGGGCTGTGCTGGAGATAATCCAGATCATGAGATTCCGACTCATGCATGGAGTTTTCTATGAGTGACCAAAAAGGTTTTACCCTGATCGAGCTGTTGATCGTGGTGGCGATCATCGGGATTCTGGCGACGTTTGCCATTCCGGCTTATTCGAAGTATCAGGCCAAGGCGAAAGTGACGGCAGGTCTGGCGGAGATTTCTGCGTTGAAGGTGCCTTTTGAAGATTTGATGAATCAAGGTACGAACATCGCTGCAACAGATACTGCGTTCAACGCAACGACCTCAAACTGCGTGACGGCGTCTACGGGTACAGGCAGTTCAGGTGTGGGTAGCATTGTTTGCACGATTGCCAACGCTCCAGCGCCTGTCGTTGGTAAAAAAATCACGCTCACCCGCTCGGCTACAACGGGTTGGACTTGCGGTACCGAGGTAGAACAGCAATACGCGCCTAAAGGCTGCACAGGTGTCGCCAATACATAAGCCGTTGAATTCGCTGGCTGCATAAACCTGGGAATACCCTGCCTTCTTAACAGAGGCGGGGTATTTTTTTGCGCGTCCTCTTGGTGAGTTCAAAAAAACCCCACGATTCATGGCCTTAGGCCCACGCCAAAACCCGCAACTTGCATGTCGATAAATTCCAACTCATGCAATTTGCATGATTTCGAAAATTGTCCAAAATACCAAGCCATTGATATATAAGGATTTTTTGTTCGTTTCAAAGTTGGCACAGCGTTCGCAATATACCCAGTAACCCTGCTGACAAGACACGCAGCAGACTTTCCAGAAAAACAGGAGTTACTCGTATGAAGAAGTTCGCTATCACTGCCGCTGCTGCTACCGCGCTGACCCTGACCATGGCCGGTTCCGCATTTGCGCAAACTACCCAGGCTACCCAGGCACCAATGGTGCTGGCGGCTGGTGAAATGACCGAAGCCAAAGAAGCTACTTCCGATACCTGGATCACCACCAAAGTCAAAGCTGACCTGGTTACCGAAAAAGGCATTCCTGGTACCGACATCAAAGTCGAGACCAACAAAGGCGTGGTATCCCTGTCGTCCACCGTTGCTGTGACTGACGCTCAGAAAGATATGGCCGTAGCTATCGCCAAGAAAATCAAAGGCGTCAAAGCGGTCTCCGCTGATGGCCTGAAAGCCGAGTAAGGCAAGGCTTCTCGCCTGGACCGGGAGAAGGCGCGACAGACGGGCCGAGCTATACGTCTGTTGCTGCTTTGGAGTTCATGCGAAAGGTCATAAGGATGTGACCATTACAGGCCCCGGCATTCGTGTCGGGGCCTGTTTTATTGTGTCGGGAGGAAAGGATTTCTATTGAGTCGGTAGGAAAAGATCGCAGCCTCGTTTCACTCGACAGCTCCTACAAAGCTCCTACACAGCTTCCTACGCCCTACGTCCTGCGCCCTCTACAGGCCGCGTTTGCTTGTGATCTGCACCAGGCGATTACCTTCAAATCGCAAGAACTGATACATCCCGCCGTTCGGCCCGTAGGTCCATTCTTCTACTTGGTACTCCTCGCGCCGGTTCACGCTGCGTTTGTAGCCCAGCGGGTCCCGGGCGACCGGCTCGCCGCATTTTTGCAGAACCTCTGCAGTGCGGTCGCCGACGCTGATCAGTTGGCTGCCGCAGCGCAGGGTGTCGGCTGCCCAGGCCTGCCCGGCGAATGCCAGCAGAGCCAGGCCAAGGGCGTGTATTCGGATCATCATTCGGCATCCAGGTGCAGGGGTGTAATGACTCGGCCGTCGCTCTGCGGTTCGCCGAGCGTGGCGTCGATGAAGTACACACGGTCGTCGGCCAGTTGGCACTTTTCGACCAGGTAATCCTTGATGCTGCTGGCGCGATCCTGACCAAGCTGACGCAACAGCACTTCGTTGGAACTCCAGAACCTGATCACGGCCTCGCGCATCTTCGCAGTGCGCTCTTCCTTGCCCAGGTCTTTCCATTCGGCAGGCGGCTGGGTCTTCAGGCGAGTGCGGTAGATGCCTTCCAGCAACGGACCTTTCTCGCTGTCCGGTACCTGCAGCAACCCGGCGTTGGCCGGTACTTTGTCGCCGCGACGCTGGAGCATCTTGTAGTAGTTGTACTGGTATTCCCGCTCAAGCCGTTGCTCGGCGATCAGTGGGCCGTCGCTGCTGGCGGCCGCAGTGCCTTCAATTTCCAGACGTAGCGCCGGGCGTTCCTTGAGGGCTTGCGAGAGCTTGACCAGGGCGGCCTCGGCGTCCTTGCTCAGCTCACTGGAACCTGGGGCAAAGGAGACGGTGCCCAGGTCCTGGGAACCGCCACCGCTGACCAGGCCGCCGATCAGCTTGAATGGCGCGGCAGCGGCTTTCACGATCAGGTTGCGCAGGGTTTGCCAGACAATAGGCATGACGCTGAATTGCGGATTGTTCAAATCGCCGGTCACCGGCAGCTCGATGGAAATCTTGCCGTCGACATCCTTGAGCAGGGCGATCGCCAGTTTCAGGGGCAGACTGACGGCGTCGGGGCTGTCGACTTTTTCGCCCAGTTGCAGTTGCTCGACCACCACCTTGTTTTCGGCCTTCAGCTGGCCTTTGGTGATCATGTAGTGCAGGTCGAGGTTGAGCCGGCCCTTGCGAATGCGATACCCGGCGAATTTGCCGGAGTAGGGCGTCAGCGTGGTCAGTTCCACCCGCTTGAAACTGGTGGCAATGTCGAGGCTGGCCATCGGGTCGAATGGGTTGACTGCACCCTTGATGGTCACCGGCGCGTAGCGATCGACCTTGCCCTTGACGTCAACGCTGGCGGGTTTCGCCTGGCGGCTGTCGATGGTGCCGATGGAACCGTTGAGCTGCTGGACGGCCGTGGCGAAATTCGGGGTCAGGCTGAAGTCGGCGAAATTGGCCGAACCATCATTGATGGCGATGCCGCCCACATGGATGCCCAGCGGCTTGTCCTTGCTGGCCGGTTTGGCGGCTGCACCCTTGGTGCTCGCATCGGCCGGTTGCGGGATCAGCAGGTCATCGACGTTGGTGGTGCGGTCATCATTGATCATGAAACGCACGTACGGCTGGAACAGGTTGACCTTGTCGATCGACAGGCTGTCGCCATGCTGGTAGTTCAGGCCTTCGACCACCACCTGTTGCCACTTGAGGAAGTCGCGGGTCTTGAGGGTGTCGAGGGTATGCAGTTGATCGACCTGGGCGCGGCCGGTGACGCTGAAAGCGAGCGGCTCGGTGCTTTTCAGGTCGACCGCCAGATCACTGCCCAGCATGCCGCTGCGCAGTTCCAGGCGAATGAACGGGTTGATGTAAGACTGGGCGACCCGCAGGTCGATGTCCTTGGTCTGCACCTTCAGGTTGGCAGTGACCGGGGCCAGGTTGACCACGCCGTCTGCGGTGAGCTTGCCTTGCTTGCCGACGCCGGTGTCGAGCTTGAGGTTGAAAGGCGAGCCATTGAGGCTGTCGAAATTCTGCAGGTCGACGTTCAGCGGGCTCAGGTCCAGCTCTACGGCGGGCTGTGCCTTGCGGTCCGCCAGATGCACCTGGTAATTGCGCAGTTGCACGTCCTTGAGCAGCACTTGCCAGGGTTTGCCCGGCGCTGCCGGCTCGGGTTTCGGCGAGTCCGCGGCCGCCGGGGTGCTGGCGGGTTCGGCCTTGGCTTTGGCGGCCGCTTTGGACGGTTGGCTGGCGAACAGTTTTTGCCAGTCGAGTTGCCCATCGGACTCCAGCGCGGCCCATGTTTCCAGTTTGTTGCTGCGGATCTTGCCGACGACAACCTGTTGTTTGGCCAGATCGATGGTGGTTTCAGTGACGTCCAGTCGTTCCAGCTTTGCCAATTGCCGCCCGTCCGGGGCCTTGATGGCGAAGGGCGAGACACTGAGCGCGAGGTTACTCAGCAGCAGCTCGGTTTGCTTGGACAGGTTGAGCTTGTAGTCGGTGCTCAGGCTGTAGACGCCGTCTTCCAGCACCAAGGGTGCCGAATCGCGCACATAAGGCCAGAACGCCTTCATCCTGCCGTCGGTGATCTTCAGTTTGCCTTCGGAGGCGATCGGGATGAGGCTGAAGTTGCCTGTCCAGTCGATCTGCCCGCCGTTGGGACCGGCGGCCACCAGCGTCATGTCGGCACTGTCTTCGGGCAGGGTGCTGAGGTTTTTCAGTTCGAAGTCGAGTTTGTCGTAGAGAAACTCGATAGGTTCGCTGGGTCGGGCATCTTTGAAATGCACCACGCCATCAGCCAGTTTGATCCGTTCAATTCGCAGCGGAAACGGCTTTGCATCCGGATCCGACGGGACCGGTTCGCTGGCGGGAATTTTGAAGAGACCGAGCAGATTGAGTTTGCCTTCCTTGTCGAACAGGATTTCGCTCTTGGGTTTGTTCAGCTCAATGTCGGACAGGTGCAGCGCCTTGGTCCACAGGCTGTCGATCTGCAGGTTGGCGTAGAGCCGTTCGAACCCGACCTGCTCCTGGCCCGGTTCGCCAACGATCAGTCCCCACAGCGTTAATTCCAGGCTGAACGGATTGAGTTCGATGCGCTGGATGTGCGCAGGCACCGTTGCGTAATTGGCCAATTGTTGATTGGCGACCCGCAACGCGATGCCCGGCAAAATCAGAAACCCCAGCAGGCTGTAGAGAGCCAGAGCAGTCAACAAGGCGCCAATGGCGCGGATCAATCCTTTGGGCATGTGCGGCTTCATCTGTCTGAATCGGAGTGCCTTGGAGTATGGCACGCGATTCTGGTTCCGAAGTGGTCGTGCTTTGCAAGATTTCTATGAAAGTGTCGAAGAATTTCAGAGTTGCAGGATCAAGGTCTTCAGCGGCGGCTGCTGATCCATCGACGGAAAGTCCGCCCCGGGGGTCATTACGGTCCATTCGCGAACCGGTCGGCCGGCCTTCTGCGCGCAGCGCAAAACCTGTTCGCGCCAGTCCTCCATGCTGACTTTCGCCAGATTGTTGCAGCAGATCAGCACACCGTTATCAGCCGTGCTCAGCAACGCCGGCTTGAGCAGGCTCTGGTAGTCGCGCAGCAGGTCGACGGTGCCGAAAACGCTCTTGGCCCAAGCGGGTGGGTCGAGCAGCACCAGGTCGTATTGACGCTGCTCCAGGCGCAGGTAAGCGGGAAGCTTGTGGCCGCGACGCTGGCTGATGGGCAGGCCGGCGAGTTGGCGGATCGCCGGGAAATAATCGGACTGGATGAATTCCATGGTCGGCAGTTGCGGGTTAAGCAGACCATTCTCGCGCCCGACCGCCAGGTTACCCTCAGCGAAGTCCAGGTTGCACACCTCCCGCGCGCCGCCGGCTGCGGCGCAGAGGCCGACGCCACAGGTGTAGGCGAACAGGTTGAGTACGCTTTTGCCTTGGCTGTGCGCCTTGACCCAGCCGCGGGTGTTACGCAGGTCGAGGAACAGCAGCGGATCCTGTCCGGCATGACGGCCGCGAACTCGATAGTTGAGGCCCCACTCGTGGCCGATCAGGTCCTGCAGCGCTGCTTCGTCGGCCCGGTAGACGGTGTCTTCGCGATCAATGCGCGAATTGCCCCGGGAGCGGTCGTTGTAGACCAGCAACGTCTCCAGGCCCAGGTGCTGGTTGATGGTCGCGTGCAGGCCAAGCAGGGCTTCGCGTTCCAGCGACTGGTGGAAGCTTTGCACCAGCAGTTGCGGGCCATAGCGGTCGATGGTCAAGCCGCCGGCGCCTTCCTGGCTACCGTGGAACAGGCGGTAGCAATCGGTGCCTTGTTGATGCAGCTCGGCAAGCAGGTCCTGGCGATGATCGAGGGCGGCGCGCAGCGCCTGATTCAAGGAAGACATGCTGTGCGCCTTGCAGAGGGAATTTGGCGCGGGAGTTTAACAGCTTGGCTGTTAACCGAGGTGCTGCCATTGCGAGCAGGCTCACTCCCACGTTGGATTTTTGACTATTTTTCCCTGTGGGAGCGAGCCTGCTCGCGATGCTTTTAGCTGAGCAATCCCATCCGCCGCTTTGCCCGCTGCACCGAACCATTACGCACGGCCCAGCGCAGCATCGGCGCACTTCGATTGATGCTGGCGCGGATCAGCTTGCGTTGCAGCGGGCTTTGACTGACGCCTAGCATGTCACTGGCCCAATCGGGCAGCAGGTCAATTCCGGCCTGCATCATCAGGCCGCCAAAGGGCTTGGCCAGGCGGCTCGGAGCTGGGGCGTTGAGCAGCAACTGCAACACTTCGCGACTGCGCTCATCGCACAATAGTTGCGGGCGAATACTCTCCAGGTAGTGGGATATTTCCAGCCGGGAGCGGGGCACATCCCGGGCACCCAGGCGTTCGGCGATCAGCGCGATCTCGGCGTAGTAACGGTCCTGATCGGCCAGCGACAACTGTGGGTTGCGGTAACGCAGATGCGCCGCAAGAAAGTTGCTGACTTCCGCCACATGCACCCATGTCAGCAAAGACGGATCGCTGGCGGCGTAAGGCCGTCCATCGGGTGCCGTGCCGGTGACCTGCAAATGGATGGTGCGAACCTTCTCGATCAGCCAGTCGGCATCCTTTCGCGAGCCGAAAGTAGTGCCAGAGATGAATTGGCCCGTGCGGCGCAATCGACCCAGCATGTCTTCACGAAAATTTGAGTGGTCCCATACTCCGGCCAGCGCCAGGGGATGCAGGGCTTGCAACATGAGTGCACTGATACCGCCGATCAACATGCTGCTGAAGTCGCCATGCACCTGCCAGCTCACCGAGTCGGGGCCAAACAAGCCAGGATCGCCCTTGGGGTTCTCCAGGTCGAGCGTGCCAAGCGACAGGCCCGTGAGGCTCATGATCTGCGTTTCGATGCGGGTGCGGATGAATTCCATGGTGACTCTGAGGAAAATAAATGGGTGTGCGCGCGTACTGTAGGAGCAAGCTCGCTCCTACAGGGCGGATCCCACCACGCGCGGTAACAGGCAATACGTTATTGGTTCAGGCGTTTATCCACCAGATCCTCAACCACGCTCGGGTCGGCCAGGGTCGAAGTGTCGCCCAGGCTGTCGAGCTCATTGCAGGCGATCTTGCGCAGGATACGCCGCATGATCTTGCCTGAACGGGTTTTCGGCAAGGCCGGAGCCCATTGGATCAGGTCCGGTTTGGCGAAGCTGCCGATTTCCTTGCTGACATGCTCCAGCAGTTCCTTCTTCAGTTGATCATTGGCTTCGGTGCCATTCATCGGCGTGACGAAGGCGTAGATGCCCTGGCCCTTGAGGTCGTGCGGGTAGCCGACCACCGCCGCTTCGGCAATGCTGTCGTGGAGCACCAGGGCGCTCTCGACTTCTGCGGTGCCAATACGATGGCCCGACACGTTAATCACGTCGTCGATGCGCCCGGTGATCCAGTAATCGCCATCCTCGTCCCGCCGCGCGCCATCGCCGGTGAAATAGTAGCCGGGGTAGGGCTTGAAGTAGGTGTCGACCATGCGCTGCGGATCGCCGTAAACGCTGCGGATCTGCGCCGGCCAGCTGGACTTGATCGCCAGCACCCCGCTGCCGGCGCCTTTGATTTCCTTGCCGGTGTCATCGAGCAATACCGGTTGCACGCCAAACATCGGTTGAGTGGCGCAGCCGGGCTTGATCCGCTGGGCGCTGACCAGGGGGCTGAGCATGATGCCGCCGGTCTCGGTCTGCCACCAGGTATCAACGATCGGGCAGCGCTGTTCGCCCACGGTATTGAAATACCAGTCCCACGCCTCCGGGTTGATCGGCTCACCGACGCTGCCGAGTAATCTGAGGCTCGCGCGGGAGGTTTCCTTCAAAGGTTCGGGGCCTTCACGCATCAGCGAGCGCAGGGCGGTGGGTGCGGTGTAGAAGATATTGACCTGGTGTTTATCGATCACCTGCCAGAAGCGCGAACTGCTGGGAAAACTCGGCACACCTTCGAAAATCAGCGTGGTCGCGCCATTGGCCAGCGGGCCGTAGACGATATAACTGTGGCCGGTGACCCAGCCGACATCAGCGGTGCACCAGAAGACTTCTTCGTCGCGATAATCGAGCACGTATTTGAATGTCATCGCCGCTTGCAGCAGATAGCCCCCGGTGGTGTGCAGGACGCCTTTGGGTTTGCCGGTGCTGCCGGAGGTGTAGAGGATGAACAGCGGGTCTTCGGCGTCCATCGGCTCGGGCGGGCAATCGTCGCTGACCTCGCGCACGGCCTGGTGATACCACAGGTCGCGCCCTTCAACCCATTCAACATCACCCTGGGTGCGCTCGACGACGATGACCGTGCTGACGTCAGGACAACTTTGCAGCGCCTTGTCGACTTTCGCTTTCAACGGCACGACCTTGCCGCCGCGCACCCCTTCATCGGCGGTGATCACCGTACGGCAATCAGCGTCGAGGATACGATCGCGTACGGAGTCGGGGGAGAATCCGCCAAATACCACCGAGTGCACCGCGCCGATTCGCGTGCAGGCGAGCATGGCGTAGGCGGCTTCCGGAATCATTGGCATGTAGATGCACACCCGATCGCCTTTCTTCACGCCACGGCTCTTGAGCACATTGGCCAGGCGGCAGACGTGGTGGTGGAGCTTGCGGTAGGTGATCTGGATGGAGTCGACCGGGTCGTCTCCTTCCCAGATGATGGCGACCTGATCGCCGCGTTGTGCCAGATGACGATCGATGCAGTTGTAGCTGACGTTCAACCGGCCCCCGGCAAACCAGCTGGCTTCGCCGGTTTTCAGGTTGTAGCGCTGCACGGTCTCCCATGGCGCACTCCAGTCGAGGAAGCGTGTCGCTTGTTCTGCCCAGAAGGTGCTGGGGTGTTCGATGGATTGGCGGTACAGGCGCTGATAGTCGTCTTGACTGAGATTCGCAGCCCGGCGGACGGCATCGGCTTTGGGGAACGTGCTGATATCGAACATGACGGTTCCTTATTCTTGTTTGCAGGACAAGAGGGGAGCAGCGCGACCCTCGTAGGAGCTGTCGAAGGCTGCGATCTTTTGATCTTCAAAAGCAAAATCAAAAGATCGCAGCCTTCGGCAGCTCCTACAAGGTTAGTACCCCCGCAGGAACGGCGTCAGGTTAACCGCGGTGACGACCGCGGAAGTAGTTGATCAAACCCTGTGTAGAGGCATCGTCAGCCGGCGTTTCTTCGCTGCCAACCAGACGGTTGTAGACGCCTTTGCCCAGCTCCTTGCCCAGCTCCACACCCCATTGGTCAAAGGCGTTGATGCCCCAGATCACGCTCTGCACGAAGACTTTATGCTCGTACATCGCCACCAGCGCGCCGAGACGACGCGGGCTGATGCGCTCTACCACGAGGGTGTTGCTCGGACGATTGCCCGGGATCACCTTGTGCGGCGCGATCTTGTGTACGTCTTCTTCGCTCACGCCTTTGTCGCGCAGCTCGGCTTCGGCTTCGGCGAGGGTCTTGCCGAGCATCAGTGCCTGGCTCTGGGACAGGCAGTTGGCGTACAGCCACTGGTGATGGTCGGATACCGGGTTGAAGCTGACGATCGGCACGATGAAGTCCGCCGGGATCAGTTGAGTGCCCTGGTGCAGCAGCTGGTGATAGGCGTGCTGGCCGTTGCAACCAACGCCGCCCCAGATGACCGGCCCGGTGTCAGTGTTAACGGGCGTGCCATCCTGGCGGACGCTCTTGCCATTGGATTCCATGTCCAGCTGCTGCAAGTGCTTGGTGATGTTGCGCAGGTAGTGGTCGTACGGCAGGATCGCGTGGCTCTGCGCGCCCCAGAAGTTGCCGTACCAGACGCCGAGCAATGCCAGCAGCACCGGCATGTTCTGTTCGAAAGGTGCGCTCTGGAAATGCTGGTCCATGGTGTAGGCACCCGACAGCAGTTCCTTGAAGTTCGACATGCCAATGGCGAGGGCGATCGGCAGGCCGATGGCCGACCACAGCGAGTAACGCCCGCCAACCCAGTCCCACATCGGGAAGATGTTTTCTTCGCGAATACCAAAGGCCACGGCAGCGGCGTTGTTGCTCGAAACCGCGATGAAGTGGCGATACAGCTCGGCTTCCGAACCACCCTGGGCGAGGTACCAGGCGCGTGCAGCCTGGGCGTTCTTCAGGGTCTCGAGGGTATTGAAGGATTTGGACGAGACGATGAACAGCGTGGTCTCGGCCCGCAGCTTCATGGTCAGTTCGTGAAATTCGCTGCCGTCGATGTTCGCCAGGTAATGGCAGCGCACGCCTTTCTGGGCGTAGGACAACAGTGCTTCGGACACCAGCTCCGGGCCGAGGAACGAGCCACCGATGCCGATGTTCACCACGTCAGTGATTGGCTTCTCGGTGTAACCGCGCCACAGACCGTCGTGGATGCGGCCCACGAGATCGGTGATCTGGTTCAACACCTTGTGTACTTCCGGCATCACATTGACGCCGTTGACCGACAACTTGTCGCCTACGGGGCGACGCAGGGCGGTGTGCAATGCAGGGCGCCCTTCGGACGAGTTGACGATTTCGCCTTCGAACAGCGACTTGATCGCGCCCTTGAGGTCGACTTCATTGGCCAGGCCCACCAGCAGGCTGCGGGTCTCGGCGTTGATCAGATTCTTTGAATAGTCGAGAAACAGGCCGCAGCTGCTGAGGGTGAATTGCGTGAAGCGCTGCGGATCGGCATTAAACGCTTCGCGCATGCTGAAATCCTGCATGGCTTGGCGGTGATCATTCAACGCTTGCCAGGCGGGCAGAGCGGTCACGTCGTGAGGAGTGCGGTAGTACGCCATCGCTGCGGGTTTCCTTTTTACTTGAACGGCTTTTGAACACTAAAAATACCGGATCGCTGCGGGTGGGCGTCCGGTCAACTGCGTCGTCACGTTTTCGTGGCGCAGGGCGAATACAGTAACTCTCGCGCTGCAATCTGTCTTGACTTTGTCTGACCCGTCCCCGGTACTTTTTTATACATGAAGACTGGGGCGAGCCGACAAACGGAAGGAAAAGGTGTTTCTGGTTTGATCAGGCGACCTGAACCGGGATGGCGTTGCTGGTGTGGCTCAGTTCGTTACCTGGTGCCATGTAGAGCATGCGCGGCTTGAAGTTGAGCAGCTCGGCTTCGCTGTAATGGGCGTAGGCGCAGATGATCACGCGATCGCCGACCTTGGCCTTGTGCGCAGCGGCACCATTGACCGATATCATGCGCGAGCCTTCTTCCCCGCGGATCGCGTAGGTGGTGAGGCGCTCGCCGTTGTCGACGTTGTAGATCTGGATCTGTTCGTACTCACGGATGCCGGACAGGTCCAGCCATTCGCCGTCGATGGCGCAAGAGCCTTCGTAATCGAGAACAGCGTGGGTGACTTCGGCGCGATGCAGCTTGGCCTTGAGCATGATGGCGTGCATTTTTTTGTTATCCCGGGTCGAAATTGGGTAGTGAAAGCTGAGGCAGATCCCATGTGGGAGCGAGCAAACCCGCTCCCAGGGGGAGCGCGGTGCTTAGGCGGGCGCGTCCAGGTTCAAGTGCAGGTTGTCGATCAACCGGGTTGTGCCGAGGAACGCTGCGACCAGAATCACCACATCCCGATCCTCGGGAGTAGCGGGACGCAAGTTTTGCCCCTGGCGAATTTCCAGGTAATCAGGGCGCAGCCCGGCCGCTTGCAGTTGCTGCAGCTTGGCGTGGATCAGCCCCGGATAGTCGCGATCCCCTTGCTTGATCGCCTCGGCGATCTCGCTCAGCGTGCGATACACAATCGGCGCGACGGCCCGCTGTTCTTCACTGAGGAACCCGTTACGCGATGACAATGCCAGGCCGTCGGCCGCACGCACGGTCGGCTCGCCGATGATCTGGATGGGCATATTCAGGTCATGAACCAGTGACTTGATCACCGCCAGCTGCTGGAAGTCTTTCTGGCCGAAGATCGCCAGGTCGGGCTGAACCATGTTGAACAGCTTGCTGACGACCGTTGCCACGCCTTCGAAATGCCCAGGGCGGCTGGCGCCACACAAGCCTTCGGACAGTTGCGGCACACTGACCCGCGTCTGCCCGGCCATGCCATCGGGGTACATTTCCTCGACGCTCGGCGCGAACAGCAGGTGGCAGCCGGCCTGGAGCAGTTTTTCCTGGTCGGCGGCGAGGGTGCGCGGGTATTTGTCGAGGTCCTCGCCGGCGCCGAATTGCAGCGGATTGACGAAAATGCTCGCGACCACAAAATCCACCCGCTGGGTGGCCTTGGTCACCAGTGCGACATGGCCGCTGTGCAGGTTGCCCATGGTGGGCACAAAGCCGATACGTTTGCCTTCACTGCGGGCCCGCGCCACGGCGGCCCGGAGTTCGCGTACGGTTTTTACGGTGTTCATGCAGAGAATCCGTGTTCGATGCCTGGGAAAGTCGCCGCTTTGACTTCAGCCACGTAGGCGCTCAAGGCCGCCTGGATGCTCGGTTGTCCGGTCATGAAGTTCTTCACGAACTTGGGCACGCGCCCGGTGATGGACAGGCCCAGCATGTCGTGCAGCACCAATACCTGGCCGTCGGTCGCGTGACCTGCGCCGATGCCGATCACCGGGATTTTCACGGCGTGGGTGATTTCCTCGGCCAGCTCGCTCGGCACGCATTCCAGCAGCAGCATGGCCGCGCCGGCCTGTTCCAGGGAGATGGCGTCGGCACGCATCTGCCGCGCCTGATTTTCGCTACGGCCCTGGACCTTGTAACCGCCGAGCATGTTCACCGACTGCGGCGTCAACCCCATGTGCGCGCACACCGGAATACCGCGTTCAGCCAGCAGGCGAATCGAATCCGCGAGCCACAATGCGCCTTCGACCTTGACCATATGCGCACCGGCCTGCATCAACAGGGCGCTGTTGGTCATGGCTTGTTCAGTAGTGGCGTAGGCCATGAACGGCAGGTCGGCGAGGATCAATGCGTCCGAATTGCCGCGTTTGACGCAGGCCACGTGGTAAGCCATTTCTGCGGTGCTGACCGGCAGGGTGCTGTCGTGTCCTTGCAGGACCATGCCGAGGGAATCGCCCACCAGCAGCACTTCAACCCCGGCCTCATTGCAGGCGTGGGCGAATGTCGCGTCATAGCAGGTCAGCATGGTGATTTTTTCACCTTTTTGCTTGAGACCTTGCAGGGTGGTCAGGGTAATGGCTGGCATCAAAAGGTTCCTCATTCAGGCGCTGTGGAAACTACTGCGAGTAACGCGCGTGATTCTTCGTTGAATACAGGCGCACGGTCTGTTGTCGTGCTTTTATGGCCTGAATTGCGCCCTGTAACGCCGTGTTGACGGCGGCGGGACGCCTATAGTCGTGAGGAGAACCCGGGAAGTCAATTGCATGTGTTACCGGGTTGTTACGGCAGGGGTGTTACCGGGGTAACTGATGCGATTCAGCACATGCAGACAAAACCAATGTGGGAGCGAGCCTGCTCGCGATAGCGGTGTATCAGCCAGCATCAATGTTGGATGACAGGCCGCTATCGCGAGCAGGCTCGTTCCCACAAGGGGGTATCAATTTTAGGGTAGGCGTTCCAGGCCGACGAACGGGCAGGCGAGAAGCAAGTCCTTGAGGCTGCGACCATTGGCCAAACGCAAATCCGCCGGTGCCAATTCGGCCAGCGGATAGAGAACGAAGGCCCGTTCCTGCATCTGGTAGTGAGGCACTTTAAGGCGAGGCAGGTCGATCAGGCGATCGCCAAACAGCAGGATGTCGAGATCCAGCGTGCGCGGGCCCCAGCGTTCCAGGCGCTGGCGGCCTTGTCCGTTCTCGATGGCTTGCAGGGCATCGAGCAGTTCCAGCGGCTCGAGGGTACTGTCGAGGGCGGCAACCGCATTGGTGTAACGCGGTTGCCCTGGTAACAGCGAATCGCTTTGATAGAACGCGGATACTCTGGCCAGCTCGCTGTGCGGCAACTGCGCCAGCGCCTCGACGGCGCTGCGCAGTTGTTCGGCGGGGTCGGCCAGGTTGCTGCCCATGCCGATGTAGATGCGTTCCATCAATTACTCGCCGGTAGCGCTCGGGGCATCGGCCGCGCGTTTGCGCTTGGCGCCACCGCTGCGACGACGTTTGCGTGGGGCGCCGGTGCCTTCATCCTTGCCGCTGAGGTCGCGGATCATGTCGCGACGCTCGCTGTCGTTGGCATCCTGGTAGTCCGTCCACCATTCACCCAGGCCATCGGTCTGCTCACCCGCGCTTTCGCGCAACAGCAGGAAGTCGTAACCGGCGCGGAACCGCGGGTTGTCCAGCAACAGGTCGGCACGTTTTCCGCTGCGGCGTGGCAGGCGTTCCTGCATGTCCCAGATCTCGCGGATCGGCATGGTGAAACGCTTCGGAATAGCGATCCGCTGGCACTGCTCGGCGATCAGCTCGTGGGCAGCTTCCTGCATCGCCGGAATCGGTGGCATGCCGCGCTCTTGCAGGCGCAGTACGCGAGCGGGGAGGGCCGGCCACAGCAGCGCGGCGAACAGGAACGCCGGCGTCACCGGCTTGTTCTGCTTGATGCGCAGATCAGTATTGACCAACGCCTCGCTGATCAGCGTGTGGGTGTAGGTCGGGTTGTATTCCAGCGCCTCGGCACTGGCCGGGAACAACGGATCGAACAGCTGCAGGTCCACCAGCATTTCAAAGGTGTCTGCGGCATGCCCGGAGAGGAACAGCTTGAGGACTTCCTCGAACAAGCGTGCCGACGGGATTTCCCGCAGCATCGGCGCCAGCTCGCGAATCGGCGCGGCGCTGTGCTTTTCGATGCCGAAATTGAGTTTGGCGGCGAAACGCACGGCTCTGAGCATCCGCACCGGATCTTCCTGATAGCGTTGCTTGGGGTCGCCAATCAAGCGAATCAGGTGATTGCGAATGTCGTGGACGCCGTTGGCGTAATCGAGGATGCGCTCACTGACCGGGTCGTAATACAGGGCATTGATGGTGAAGTCGCGACGTTGCGCGTCTTCTTCCAGGGTGCCGTAGACGTTGTCGCGCAGGATTCGCCCGGACTCGTTGCGGGAAGATTGATTGCTGTCTTCTTCCTCGTCGTTTTGCGGGTGATTGGCACGGAAGGTCGCGACTTCAATGATTTCGCGGCCAAAGTGGATATGCACCAGCTTGAAACGGCGGCCAATGATCCGCGCATTGCGGAATTCGGCGCGGACCTGTTCTGGCGTGGCGCTGGTGGCGACGTCGAAATCCTTGGGCGTGATGCCGAGCATCATGTCCCGCACACAACCCCCTACCAGGTAGGCCTGGTAGCCGGCGTTTTGCAGGCGCTCGACGATATTCACCGCGTAACGGCTGAATTGACCCTTTTGCAGCGAGTGTTGGCCGCTGTTGAGCACTTCAGGCGTACTGCGAATGTGTTGCGTATGACGCTTGGGAGAACGGAATGACTGGAACAGCTTCTTCAGCATGGGATGCACTGTTTGAAGGAATGTTCGGCCATAACGAAGAATGACCGCATGATGGGCCGGGATTCTAGCATTTAGTCGAGGGATGGTGTAGGACGCAGGCGATATGACCTGTAGGAGCGAGCTTGCTCGCGAAAAATGTGATCGGTGACGCGGTTTGCCAAGGGCCCCATCGGTACCTGATGGTTCATCGCGAGCAAGCTCGCTCGTACAGGTAAGGCAAATCGCAGAAACCACAAGGGGAGCCGAAGCTCCCCAAGAAGTAGTTGCATGCTCTATTTTTATTATTGGTTTCGGGCTTTTTGTTTTTGTTAAGTGCCCTCGTCATGAAGTTTTTCCTTCATGACCCTCCCAATCGGGAGCCAAGAGCAAACGGATTGCTTTGGTCGCTGTGCTGCAGTGATCTATCGATCCAACCAGTTCAGGCTCTGTCTTAGGACAGTTTTTGTTGTTCTCGGCCTGGTCGTGGGGCAAGCCCCAAATACAACGCCTCTCCAAAAGAATCAGTTAGCTGCGCCTCTCGCCGTCTTGTTTTTATTGTGCGTGAGTCGATTCGTCTTATTTTTATTGTCTTGTGCATTGCTTGTTATTGTTCTTGTACCAGACATATAGCAGGGTGCGTGCCAACTTTTGTGAAACCCAGCAAAACAAGGGGTTAGGCTGGCTATCGGGCTTTTCGAGGGCCAAAAAAAGCCGGGGCTTCGTTACCGTAAGCCCCGGCTTCTGTTACGTGAAAAACCTCAGGTAACAGTTTTTTCACACATTCACCTGTTACCCGCACACTCGACAGCTGTCATTCAGCTCTCGCTGGCTACCCCGGTCTTGCGCCGCGGAATGCCCAGGCGTTGCCGGCGTTCCCACAGGCATTTACGGCTAACGCCGAGTTTGCGAGCCAGTTCGGTCTCGGTCATGTGGTCCTGGTGCTCGAGCACGAAGTGCTGGAAGTAGTCTTCCAGTGACAGGTCCTCGGTCGGCTCATGGCTGGTGTTACCCGGTCCATTACCCTGCTGCGGCGACAGGCCGATGAACTCATCGTCGTCAAGGTCGTTCAACTCGATGTCGATGCCCAGCAGTTCGGCGGAAATTTCCGGGCTCTCGCACAGAATCACTGCGCGCTCCACCGCGTTTTCCAGTTCACGAACGTTACCTGGCCAGGAGTAGTGTCGAATGGCCTGTTCGGCATCCGGGGCGAACTTGAGATCAGTGCGATTGACCCGCGCGCTCTGGCGAGCCAGGAAGGCGGTGGCGATCTCGTTGACGTCGGCACCCCGTTCGCGCAGCGCCGGCAATTTCAAGGCGATAACGTGCAGGCGGTAGTACAGGTCTTCACGGAACTGGCCAATTTTAGCCAGGCTCTTGAGGTCCCGGTGGGTCGCGGCGATCAGGCGTACATCGACCTTCTGCGACTGAACAGAACCGACCCGGCGGATTTCGCCTTCCTGCAACACTCGTAACAGGCGCGCCTGGGCTTCCAGTGGCAGTTCGCCGATTTCATCGAGGAACAGGGTGCCGCCATCGGCTGCTTCGACCAAGCCGGCACGACCGGCACTGGCGCCGGTGAATGCGCCTTTCTCGTGACCAAACAGCTCGGACTCGATCAAGCTTTCCGGAATCGCAGCGCAGTTCACCGAAATCATCGGTGCCTTGGCACGTCGGGACAGGTTGTGCAGGGCCCGAGCCACCAGTTCTTTACCGGTACCGGACTCACCCTGGATCAGGACATTGGAGTCGGTTGGCGCCACTTTGCGGATCTTGCTGTAGAGATCCTGCATGGGCGGGCACGAACCGATGATGCCGATCTCGCCATTGCTGTTGTCGACTCCGTTTTTCGCCGCGCCAGGCGTGGCCTTGCCGGTCAGCGGCTCAGCGCCACTGCTCTGCAGCGATTGGCGGTCGCGCAGGATACGCGCGACAGCCTGGAGCATTTCGTCGTGATCGAAAGGCTTGGCGATGTAGTCCACCGCGCCCATCTTCATCGAGTCGACTGCCGAGCGCAGGCTTGCGTAACTCGTCATGATCAGCACGGGAGTGCCTTGGCCGAGCTTGATCAGCTCGGTGCCCGGTGCGCCCGGTAAACGCAGATCACTGACGATCAGGTCGAACGTGGGGATAGTGAATCGTTCTTGTGCTTCCTGCACAGAACCGGCTTCGCTGACCTGGTACTGGTTACGTTCCAGCAGGCGGCGCAAGGCGGAGCGGATAATTGTTTCGTCTTCGACGATCAAAATGTGCGGCATTGATTCGATACTCTCGACGGTCTCAGTTCACAGCGGACGTCGCTTCGACATGACGCGGCAAGGTCACCCGGATACGGGTGCCGCGCTGGCTTTGAACATCAGCCGGGCTGTCGATGGTGATTTGTCCATAATGCTCTTCAACGATGGAATAGACCAGTGCAAGGCCCAGACCGGTGCCTTCGCCAGGGTCCTTGGTGGTGAAGAAGGGTTCGAACAATCGGTCCATGATGTTCTTCGGAATGCCGCTGCCTTCGTCCTCTACGATCAGGTCGACCGTGTGTTCGCCGGCTTCGCTCTTGACCCGCACGGCACTGCCGGCAGGCGAGGCGTCGCGGGCGTTGGAGAGCAGGTTGATCAACACTTGAGCAAGGCGCTGGGGATCACCTTCGACCCAGTGATCAGGGTCGCACAGGTTGTAGAACTGCACCTCGAAATTGCGCCGGTTCAGGGCCAGCAGGCCGATTGCATCCTGGGCCACTTCGGCCAGACAGACGGGCTCGTCGCTATGCTGATGGCTGCCAGCGTGGGCGAAGCTCATCAGTGACTGGACGATGCGCGATACACGCTTGGTCTGTTCGAGAATCTGCCCGCTGATTTCCCTCAGCTCGCCATCGTCCTCGCGCTCCTCGCGCAGGTTCTGCGCCAGGCAGGCGATGCCGGTGATCGGATTGCCGATTTCATGGGCGACGCCGGCTGCCAGGCGACCAATGCTGGCCAGGCGCTCGGAATGCACCAGTTTGTCTTCGAGCATCTGGGTTTCGGTCAAGTCTTCCACCAGCAACACCAGGCCGCTGTTGCCCGGTGCCAGCGGCTCGTCGATGGCCGCCTTGTGCAGGTTCAGCCAGCGGGTCTGGCCATCCAGGGCCAGGTGCTGCTTGTGCAGGTGCTCGTCCGGAAGGTTGATGAAGCCTTGCAGCAGTTCTTTCCAGGGATCGGCGATGGTGCTCAGGCGCGATCCGACGACTCGCTGCGCGGCAATCCCGGTCAACTCCTCCATGGCTTTGTTCCACATGAGGATTTCCTGGTCCTTGGCCAGGGAGCAGACGCCCATGGGCAATTCCTGCAGGGTCTGGCGGTGGTAGCGGCGCAGGGCATCGAGTTCCGCAGCAAGGCCGGTGAGGCGCGAGTGGGAGTCCTCGAGGCGGCTTTCGATGAAATGGATATCTTCGGTAACGTAGTTTTCGCCGCCCGCCTTATAGGGCAGGAACGTCTCGACCATGTCCTGGGCAACGCTTGGTCCCATCAGGCCGGAAAGATTCGCCTCGATGCGGTCACGCAGTCGACGCAGCGCATAGGGGCGGCGCTCGTCGAATGGCAGGTAGAGGTCGCGCAGGGCCTGCTCGACTTCCTTTTGCGCAGCCTTGGCACCCAGCGGCTTGGCCAGTTGCGTGGCGAATTCCTGGGGCGAGGCGGCGTGCAGTTCGCGCCGCTGCGGCCGGCGCACGTTATCCACGGCACAGGCTTCGGCGGCGCTGGCTTCTTCCGGGCTGGCATTGGTGAACAATGAAATCAGGGTGAACATCAGCACGTTGGCCGCCAGCGACGCGATGGCCGCCATGTGCCAGCTGGTGTCATCCAGCACATAGATCATGTTCAGCAGCGGAATGTAGAAGCCCTGGAGATTGCCGACCAGCGGTAACAGCATGGTCACCAGCCACACCAGGATGCCCGCGAGCAGGCCGGCGATGAAGCCGCGGCGGTTGGCGGTTGGCCAATACAGGACCGACAGCACCCCCGGCAGGAATTGCAGGGTGGCGACAAAAGCGACGATGCCGAGATTGGCCAGGTCCTGTTCCGCGCCCAATAACAGGTAGAAGCCGTAGCCGGCCATGATGATCGCGACAATCAGCGCCCGACGCGTCCATTTCAGCCAGCGGTAGATATTGCCCTCGGCCGGCGGCTGGTAGAGCGGCAGCACCAGGTGGTTCAGGGCCATTCCGGACAAGGCCAGGGTCGTGACGATGATCAGGCCGCTGGCCGCAGACAGGCCGCCGATATAGGCCAATAGCGCCAGTGCCTTGCTGTTGGCAGCAATGCCGATGCCCAGCGTGAAGTATTCAGGGTTAGTGGTGGCGCCGAGTTTCAGTCCGGCCCAGAGAATCAGCGGAACCGCCAGGCTCATCAGCAGCAGGAACAGCGGCAGGCCCCAGCTGGCACTGACCAGCGAGCGCGGGTTGAGATTTTCGGTAAAGGTCATGTGATACATGTGGGGCATCACGATCGCCGAGGCAAAGAACACCAGCAGCAGCGTGCGCCACGGACCTTCCTGCAGCGGCGTGTGCAGGGCGGCGAGGGCGGTCTGGTTTTGCAGCAACCACAGTTCGAGTTGCTGCGGGCCGTCGAACACGCCATACAGCGCATACAGGCCAACGCCGCCAATCGCGATCAGCTTGATCACCGACTCGAAGGCGATGGCGAACACCAGCCCTTCATGTTTTTCCCGGGTGGCGATGTGGCGCGAGCCGAAGAAGATCGTGAACAGAGTAATCAGCGCGCAGAAGCTCAAGGCTACGCGATGCTGCACCGGCTCGCGGGTGAGGATGCCAATGGAGTCGGCCACCGCCTGGATCTGCAATGCCAGCAACGGCAGTACGCCGATCAGCATGAAGATGGTGGTGAGCGCGCCGGCCCAGGTGCTGCGAAAGCGAAACGCGAACAGGTCAGCCAGCGACGACAGTTGATAGGTACGAGTGATTTTCAGGATCGGATAGAGCAGCACCGGCGCCAGCAGGAACGCCCCGGACACCCCGAGGTAGCTGGAAAGAAACCCGTAGCCGTACTGATAGGCCAGGCCTACCGTGCCGTAAAACGCCCAGGCGCTGGCATAGACCCCCAGCGACAGGGTGTAGGTCAACGGGTGGCGAATGATCGCCCGGGGGATCATGCCCCGTTCGCTGATCCAGGCTACGCCGAACAGCACCGCAAGGTAGGCGGCGCTGATCAGGATCATCTGGGTCAGGCTAAAGCTCATCGGCATCTTTTTGGCTCTGCAGGATGAAGGTCACGACGATCAGAATCAGCCAGAGCAGATAAGGGCGATACCAGGCGCCAGTGGCGTCGATCCACCAGTCCATGATGGCCGGGGAGAACAGGTAGATCCCCACTACAAGAAGCAGGACCAAGCGATAGATGTACATCCCGGCCTCTCTTTTTTATGCGCGTGCCCGAAAACGTGCGGCGATGGTAACGGATGGCGGCGCGACTGCAAGCGTCATCACTGCAGTTGTGCCTCGGGCAGGTGCAGTGTGCGCGGGATCTTCAGCGCATCCCAGTGGGCGATGCCCCAATCCAGCACCTCTCGCGGGGTGGCGTACGCGAGTTCGCTACCGGGCGTTTGCCCAAGTGCGCGCAGCGCCCGCAGGAGCAAGGGGGTTGCCTGATCTTCTGTCAGTGGCGGGGAGCGATAGGATTTGCCGAGCTTGTGGCCATCGGGCTGGGTGATCAGCGGAATATGCAGGTAGCGCGGTTGCGACAGGCCGAGCAATTCCTGCAGGTAGAGCTGGCGCGGCGTGGAGTCGAGGAGGTCGGCTCCGCGCACAATATCGGTGATGCCCTGCCAGGCGTCATCGAGGACCACAGCCAGTTGGTAGGCATACAGGCCGTCGCGGCGGCGGATCACAAAATCGCCGACCTCACGGCCCAGGTGCTGCCGATATTCGCCTTGTACGCGGTCGATGAAGTGGTATTCCAGTTCGGGGGCGCGCAAGCGAATCGCTGCATCCTCGGTTCCATGGCCGGCATTGCGGCACAGCCCCGGGTATATCCCGTGATAGGGCTCGAGTTGTTTGCGCGAACAGGTGCAGGCGTAGGCCAGGCCGTGGTTGAACAGGCGACTGATAATCTCGGCATAGGCATCGTGGCGGTCGCTCTGGCGCACCACCGCGCCATCCCATTCAAAGCCGTAGCTCTCCAGTGCCTTGAGAATTGCCGCCTGGGCGCCGGGCTCTTCCCGGGGCGGGTCCAGGTCTTCCATGCGCATCAGCCAGCGCCCGCCCACCGAGCGCGCGTCGAGGTAGGACGCCAGCGCGGCGACCAGCGAACCGAAGTGCAGGTGACCACTGGGCGTGGGGGCGAAGCGTCCGGTGTAGGTGGGGGAGGCGATGGCAGTCATGGGGTAACGTTACTTTTTCCTGGCTGGCGCCAAACAACCTGTAGGAGCGAGCTCGCTCGCGACGGTCGTCAACGATAACGCTGCAAGCCTGATACCCCGCGGCGTCCTCAGGTTCATCGCGAGCAAGCTCGCTCCTACAGTGATGGCGATTTTATAGGCGCATCAGGTAACACAAATATCAGAAACAAAAACGGAGCGTTCGCACGCTCCGTTCTTTATCCAGGTCGCAATTACTTGCCGACTTGTTTTTCCTTGATTTCCGCCAGGGTCTTGCAGTCAACGCACATGTCGGCGGTAGGGCGGGCTTCCAGTCGCTTGACGCCAATCTCGACGCCGCAGGACTCGCACCAGCCATATTCTTCGTCTTCGATCAATTGCAGCGTCTTGTCGATCTTCTTGATCAGCTTGCGCTCGCGATCACGGGCGCGCAATTCGAGGCTGAATTCTTCTTCCTGGCTGGCACGGTCTGCCGGGTCAGGGAAGTTGGCCGCTTCGTCTTTCATGTGATCAACCGTACGGTCGACTTCCTGCATCAAGTCCTGTTTCCACTTGTTCAGGATCTTGGTGAAGTGAGCGCGCATGGGCTTGCCCATGTACTCCTCGCCCTTTACTGCCTGGTAGGGTTCGAAGCCGCTGATCGACTGGTTTTGCTGCTTTGCTTGGGTGGGCATGAAATGGACCGCCTCTACTCTTGTAATCCATTGCGCAGGATTGCTCCATCACCGACACCTGCCGGCCCTGCGGCTGCAAGCGGGCGAACTTACCAGATCAAATCGGACCGCGCTACTCCCGGATGTCGAGGTAGTGGCTCAATGGGCTTGCAAATGATTGCAAAGCCTTGTCTGGTGGTGCTGGAGACCTGATCAATTATTGATTTTAGTCAAACCTGGGGCACACGCTTGAGTCGTTTGAGACCAGCGTTATAACGCTCTGACCGCTTTAGGTTCTCGCTCGTTCCTGCGCTTGGGTAGAATCAGTTTTTTCTCCCGTTGAAGGAAGGCCGATGGCTCAGTCCTACAGTGCCCGCAGTCGCGCGATCGAACCGTTCCACGTCATGGCCCTGCTGGCCCGCGCCAATGAGTTACAGGCTGCAGGTCACGACGTGATCCACCTGGAAATCGGCGAACCGGACTTCACCACGGCCGAGCCGATCATCCAGGCAGGCCAGGCCGCCTTGACCGCAGGCAAGACCCGTTACACTGCGGCGCGGGGGATTCCCGAGTTGCGCGAGGCTATTTCGGGGTTCTATCAGCAACGTTACGGGCTGAATATCGACCCTCGGCGAATATTGATCACGCCAGGCGGCTCCGGGGCACTGTTGCTGGCCAGCGCCTTGCTGGTGGATCCGGGCAAGCACTGGTTGCTGGCGGACCCGGGGTACCCGTGCAACCGGCATTTCCTGCGGCTGGTGGAAGGTGCCGCGCAGTTAGTACCGGTTGGCCCCGACGTGCGTTACCAATTGACCCCCGATCTGGTGGCGCGGCATTGGGACCAGGACAGCGTCGGCGCGTTGGTGGCATCGCCCGCCAATCCGACCGGGACCATTCTGACCCGCGACGAGCTGGCGGGCCTGTCCAGTGCGATCAAGGCGCGGCACGGCCATCTGGTGGTGGACGAGATCTATCATGGCCTGACCTATGGCACCGACGCGGCCAGTGTGCTGGAAGTGGATGACAGTGCCTTCGTGCTGAATAGTTTTTCAAAGTATTTCGGAATGACCGGCTGGCGTCTCGGTTGGCTGGTAGCGCCCGAAGCCGCCGTCGGCGAGCTGGAAAAACTTGCGCAAAATCTCTACATCAGCGCCCCAAGCATGGCTCAGCACGCTGCCCTGGCGTGCTTCGAACCAGCCACCATCAGCATTCTCGAAGAACGCCGTGCCGAATTCGGCCGCCGCCGCGATTTCCTCCTGCCCGCTTTGCGGGAATTGGGTTTCGGCATTGCCGTAGGACCGGAGGGCGCCTTCTACTTGTATGCCGATATCAGCAAATTCGGCGGTGATGCCTTCGCGTTCTGTCGGCATTTCCTCGAAACCGAGTATGTTGCAATTACGCCGGGGCTCGATTTTGGGCGTTACCAGGCTGGCCATCACGTGCGCTTTGCCTACACGCAAAATTTGCCGCGCCTGCAGGAAGCCGTCGAGAGAATTGCCCGCGGTCTGCGGAGCTGGCAAGGCTGATGCGCTTTGATCCTCCACTCGAAGAAGGCCGGCTGATCCGTCGCTATAAGCGTTTTCTCGCCGATATCGAGACCGTGAATGGCGAGTTGCTGACCATTCACTGTCCCAATACCGGCTCGATGCTCAACTGCCAGGTCGAGGGCGGGCAGGTCTGGTTCAGTCGCTCCAATGATCCGAAACGCAAGTTGCCCGGTACCTGGGAGATTGGCGAAACGCCCCAGGGGCGCTTGTTCTGCGTGAACACCGGGCGCGCCAATGGCCTGATCGAGGAAGCGTTGCGCGGTGGGGTCATCACCGAGCTGAACGGTTTCACTGAGCTCAAGCGTGAAGTGGCTTACGGTCAGGAAAGCAGTCGCATCGATTTCCGCCTGGATTACCCTGGCGGGCCAGCTTATGTCGAAGTCAAAAGTGTCACGCTGGGTTTCGATGGCTCATCGGTAGCGGCCTTTCCTGATGCAGTCACCCAGCGCGGGGCCAAACATCTTCGGGAATTGGCGCACCTGGCGCGGGACGGGATTCGCGCGGTGCAGTTGTATTGCGTGAACCTGACCGGCATCGAGGCGGTGCGTCCGGCCCACGAAATTGATCCAGCCTACGCCGAGGCGCTCCGTGAAGCGGTGGCCTGCGGGGTGGAAGTACTGGCCTACGGCGTGTGCTTGAGTCATGAGGGGATGCGGGTCGATCGGCGCCTGGCCGTGCTGCTCAACGGCTAAAGGTTGACCCATATTCCCTGAGCGTCTTCACGGCAGGGGACCGGTGTCAGGGACTGCCCGGCGCACGGGCCGGACACGCATTCGCCGTCCTCGATCAGGAACAGGGCGCCGTGGGTGGCGCACTGGATAAGGCTGTTGCTGGGGTCGAGAAACTGGTCGGGCTGCCATTCCAGGCCGACGCCGCGATGCGGGCAGCGATTGAGGTAGACGTAGACCTGTCCGCTGCGACGCACGGCAAAGAGTTTGCGTCCTTCGATCTCGAAGCCGCGGCTGCTGTCATCGGGCAGTTCGGTGCCTGCGCAAAAAAACTTCATGGCTATCCTCGAGTGCCGAAACCTCTGACAGATGTGTCCGAGCTTGACGTGCAAATGCAAACAATTATCAAATGCCGGCTTCGCCCGCTGGAGGCCGGATGTCGAGGATACTTGGCCTGCCGCCTCCCTGTCCGGGAAAACCTTAAAGGAAGCTATTCATGCGCCTGAGTACCCGCGTTGCTGCGCTCTGTATCGGACTTCTCGCCAGTCATCATGCGACGGCGGCCGAGTTGCCCCAGCGGTGGGTCAGCGCAGGTGGCGCGGTATCGGAATGGGTCAGCGTCCTGGGGGGAGAGTCGAAGCTGGTCGGGGTCGACACCACCAGCCAGCACCCGCCAGCGCTCAAGGCGTTACCGAGCATTGGCTATCAGCGCCAGCTGTCGGCGGAGGGCATTCTGAGCCTGCGCCCACAGATTCTTGTGGGGACCGAGGAAATGGGGCCACCACCGGTGTTGTCGCAGGTGCGCACTGCGGGGGTGCAGGTCGAATTGTTCTCGGCCCAGCCTGACCTGGCGGCATTGCAGGGTAATTTGCAGCACCTGGGCAAATTGCTGGGTGCTGAGGAGCAGGCGTCCCGGGCGTTCCAGTCCTACCGCGCGCAACTTGACGAGCAACAGCTTCGGGTGACCCAGGCGCAGCTCAAGCAAAAGGCTCCCGGAGTGCTGTTGCTGGTCGGTCATGCCGGTGGCAAACCGTTGATCGCCGGCCAGGGCACGGCTGCAGACTGGATGCTGCAGAAGGCCGGCGGGCACAACCTGGCAACTCATACCGGCTACAAGCCGTTTTCCGTCGAAGCGCTGGCCAACCTCAATCCGCAGGTGCTGGTGTTCGCCGATCGCGTGCTGACAGGTGAAGAGGCCCGCGCGGCGTTGTTCAGGGAAAACCCGATTCTTTCCTCGACCCTTGCCGCCAAAAACGGGCGGGTCATCCAACTGGATCCGACCTTGCTGGTAGGCGGGCTGGGGCCGCGCTTGCCCGATGCGTTGAGGTCCCTCGCTGACGGCTTCTACCCGGGTATGTCCGCGCAATGACCGTGCTGGTCAAACCCCGAACCCTGTTCATCGGCTTGAGCCTGCTGTGTCTGCTGGCTATCTGGTTGTCGTTGGCGCTCGGGCCGGTCAGCCTGCCCTTGGTCGACACCTTGCGCGCCGGCTTGCGCATGGTGGGCGTGCCCATCGCGCCTGAAGGCCTGGAGCAGGCCGAATTGATCCTCGGTCAGATTCGCCTGCCCCGAACCCTGCTAGGCCTGGCGGTAGGCGGGGTGTTGGCGCTGTCTGGCGTGGCGATGCAGGGTTTATTCCGCAACCCGCTGGCCGATCCTGGGCTGGTGGGGGTCTCCAGTGGCGCTGCCTTGGGGGCGGCCATCGCGATTGTCGGCGGCTCGGCATTTGGCGGGCTTCCGGTGTCCTTCGGGCCCTATCTTCTATCGCTGTGCGCCTTCCTCGGTGGGCTGGGTGTGACCGCGCTGGTGTATCGACTGGGCCGGCGCAACGGTCAGACAAATGTCGCGACCATGTTGTTGGCCGGTATCGCCCTGACAGCGTTGGCGGGTTCGGCCGTGGGGCTCTTCACTTATATGGCCGATGACGCGACCCTGCGCACCCTGACTTTCTGGAACCTGGGCAGCCTCAATGGCGCCAGTTACTCGCGACTCTGGCCATTGTTATTGGTCAGTGTCGGCGTGGCGCTATGGTTGCCTCGCCGGGCGAGGGCGCTGAACGCGTTATTGTTGGGCGAGTCCGAAGCCGGCCACCTCGGCATCGACGTCGAAAGGCTCAAGCGCGAACTGGTGTTTTGCACCGCGCTGGGGGTCGGCGCCGCGGTGGCGGCGGCTGGCATGATCGGCTTTGTCGGGTTGGTCGTGCCGCACCTGGTGCGACTGCTGGCCGGTCCCGACCATCGGGTGCTGTTACCGGCTTCGATACTGGCCGGTGGCAGCCTGCTGTTGTTTGCCGATCTGGTCGCCCGTCTGGCCCTGGCGCCGGCCGAGCTGCCGATCGGGATAGTCACCGCGTTCATAGGCGCCCCGTTCTTTCTATTGCTACTGGTCCGGAGGCGCGTGTGATGCTGCGTACGCAAAATCTGCAAATCCGCAGGGGCACCAAGACGGTGCTGACGGACATCACGCTTGAGCTCAAGCCTGGAGAAGTGCTCGGCGTGCTGGGCCCCAACGGTGCAGGCAAAAGTACTTTGCTGGGGGCGTTGTGCGATGAGTTGAAGGCTGATCAGGGCAGCGTCTGGCTCGATGAGCTGGAGTTGAGTCAGTGCACGGGTGTCCAGCGAGCCCAGCGACTGGCCGTATTGCCGCAAGTCTCGACGCTGGACTTCGCCTTCCGTGTCGAGGAAGTTGTCGGTATGGGCCGCTTGCCTTATCAAACCGGTCGAGTGCGCGATGACGAAATCATCGCTGCCGCCTTGCAGGCCGCTGACGCCGGTCACTTGAGCGGCCGCAGCTACCTGGCCCTGTCGGGTGGCGAACGCCAGCGGGTGCATCTGGCCAGGGTGCTGGCGCAGTTGTGGCCGGGGCAGGCTGGGCAGACCTTGTTACTCGATGAGCCGACCTCAATGCTCGACCCGCTGCACCAGCACACCACGTTGCAAGCCGTGCGCGAATTTGCCAACCGGGGCGCGGCAGTGCTGGTGATCCTGCATGACCTGAACCTGGCCGCGCGCTATTGTGATCGCCTGTTGCTGCTCGAAGGCGGCCGGCAGGTGGCGCTGGATACGCCCGAGCAGGTACTGCGCCCGGAGCCGCTGAAGGCGGTGTTCGGGCTCGAAGTGCTGGTGCAGCCGCATCCTGAGCGTGGTCATCCGCTGATCATTGCTCGTTGAATCTGTCATAGGAGCGTAAACATGCGCGCAGTCTTGATTCTGGTGGTGCTCCTGCTGGGTGCCTGTACGCATGTTTCCGCGCCGCCACCTGCTCCACCTCCGCCGCCGCCTTTAGCCGGGGAGATTCGTGACCTGCGCACTGGCCAGGTGTTGACGGCAGAGCAACTGCTGGCGGCGCTGGCCAGGCCATCGCGGCTGATCGTGGGCGAGCAACACGACAATCGTGATCACCACGCCCTGCAGTTGTGGTTGTTGCAAGCCTTGGGTGAGCAACGAACCCAAGGCAGCCTGCTGCTCGAAATGCTCACCCCGGACCAACAACCGCATGTCGATCAGGTTCGTCAGGCCTCCAAGCCCCCGGCGGATTTGCGCGATGCATTGGCCTGGCAGGAAGGTTGGGACTGGGCGCTGTACGGGCCCATCATTCAGTTT
Source organism: Pseudomonas sp. ES3-33 (assembly GCF_000952175.1). Lineage (NCBI taxonomy): Bacteria > Pseudomonadati > Pseudomonadota > Gammaproteobacteria > Pseudomonadales > Pseudomonadaceae > Pseudomonas > Pseudomonas sp. ES3-33. The sequence continues at coordinate 107,927 of NZ_JZRI01000062.1, forward strand.
GCCCTGACCCAGCCGTATCCCTTGCTTGCCGCAAACCTGGACCCATTGGAAGTCCGTGCGGCGTATACGCATCCGGCGACGCCAAGCGGTCCTCGGTCCAGCGCAGAGGACGTAAAGGATGAACTGCAGAAGCAAGTCCGCGACTCCCATTGCGGCCTGCTGCCCAAGTCGCAACTGCCCGCGATGCTGGCGGTCCAGCAACAACGGGACCGACGCATGGCCGAACGCCTGCTCGCAGCGCCTGAGCCTGCCTTGCTGTTCGCTGGCGCTTTTCATGCGCGCAAGGATGTCGGCGTGCCGATCCATTTGCTGGATCTGGGGGCGCAGGAAGGAGCGACGGTGTTGATGCTGGCTCAGCAGGGCAGTGAGGTCACGGTGGGGATGGCGGATTATGTCTGGTATACGCCGAAGGTGAAGGCACCGGATTATTGTAAGCAGATGCGCAAGCAGCTCGGAAAAGCTCGCAAAAAATGAAAGGCCGGGCACATTTCAGCGGGCAAAAAAAGACCCGGCAAGAGCCGGGTCAAATAACCGTGATTAGCCTGATGAGGAGATATCTGAGAGTCCGAACCAAGGGCTGTTCAAATATCGACCAGTCTCGCGACCAGTTGTGATAATCATAGCGATTCTCATTACCATGTCAACAGCTGATTGATCGTTAATTTGTAATCGCCCTGAAAGCCAAGTAATCAGAGGCTTTCAGGCCAGTCAGCGGGCAACTCAGTTCTTGTGCCGTGAAGAGATGGCTTCCAGCTGCTTGTTCAGCGCTTCCTTTCGCTCCGCGGGAATATCGTTCCAGTGCACGTCCATCAGCGCACCTTCGATCGCATACAACAACACCTTGGACGCTCGAAACCCGCGCGTGCGCACGGCCCGATAGGCATCCACCGCCCCGAGGCGACGCAAGTCCGAGGCGCTGTGAATGCCCACGGCATGCAACCACTGCGCTGACGTCTTGCCAAGATTCTTCAGGTGTTGCAGTTCATCATTCATCAAGCCTCCTTGCGACGGCCGAATGGGAGCGTGGGCAAGCTTCTCAGGAGTGTAGCCATCAGCAGGAAAAGCGTGATTGTTTGGTCGGTTTCAGGGCAAAAGCTTCTAAGCGGTCTTGATGCCGGACTGGGCAGCTGGCCTTTTGCGCGGGTAGGCGTAAGCAGTCCAGCGCAGAGCGGGGGGCGCCGGACGGGAGTTCATGCGCGATTTCAGCGGGTGCGATAGCGCAGGCGCGTACCGAAATTCATCGACATCAGGATTTCGTCTGCACTCAGTTCGGGCGGAAAGTAAGCGCCCGAGATCTGGGCGTGAGCCAGGCTCGCACCTTCCATGGAAGATTTGCGAAAGTCGATGCCGCGCAAGTCGGCGGAGCGGAAGTAGGCGTCGGTGAAATCCACGCCATCGGCATTCAGTTCGCGCAGGTCCAGGCCGCGAAAGTCGCCTCCGACCATGTCTATGACGCCTTCGCTTGGGCGTTCGCTGTTGAAGCCTGTGATGTCGTCCTTGTGCAGCAAGGCATAGAGCGGAGTGTCGAGGAGTTTGGGCTGGCTCATGTCACATCACCTGTTGGATTTATGACGCCAGTATAGTGCCACTATCGGGCGCCCGTGAGGTCGGCGAAGACCTCACGGACGAAATGCCCCTTACAAGCCTGGCAAGCGCTGGCGAATCTGCGCTACCACGGTATCCAGTGTGCCGCTTTCATTGGTCTGGACGCGTTTGCTGCAGAGAATCTCCGCTGGCGTCAGCGGCTCACGGTTGGCCTGCTGGGCTTCGATGACGGCCAGGGTTGCGTCGGATGGGTCAGTGTTGTCCGCCTGGCGCAGGGCCAGCCAGGTCTCGATGACAGCTTGCGGCGCATTGCAGTCCAGGATCAGGAAGGGCGCACCGGTAGCTTCGGCGATTTGTGCTGCACCGTCGCGTTGCTCGTGCTTGAGGTAAGTGGCGTCGACCACGACCGGGAAGCCGGCACGCAGGATGACCCCGGCAATTTCATGCAGGCGGGCGTAGGTCGCGGCACTGGCTTCAGCGCTGTAAATGCCGGCCTGTGGCTCATTTGCAACGGTCTGCTCACCGAACAGGCGTTTGCGCTCTACGTCGGAGCGCAGGCGGATGGCGCCCAGTGCTTCTACCAGACGCATGGCTACACGACTTTTGCCTACCGCGGAGACACCATGGGTGATAGCCATGAAGCGAGACGGGATGGTGCTGTAGCTTTCCGCCAGGTTGGCGTAGTTGCGGTATTGGCGCAGGGCGGTCGCCCGTTGCACGGGGTCGGCGGCGGCCGGCATGCTGAACAGGGTGACCTTGGCCCGAACCAGGGCGCGGTAGGCCTTGTAGAAGTTCAGCAGTTCCAGGCCCTGGTAGTCACCGGTCAATTCCAGGTACTGGCTGATGAAACGGCGCGCCAGGCTCTTCAGTCCACGATCTTCCAGGTCCATTGCCAGGAAGCCGGTGTCGGCATAGACGTCGGTGAAGCGGAACGGCTCATTAAACTCGATGCAGTCGAAGATCACGACCTTGCCGTCGATCAGCGTTGCGTTGCCCAGGTGGATATCACCGTGGCACTCGCGAGTGAAGCCGCCGGCCTTGCGCTGGGCCATCAGCGGCTTGAGGCGTTCGAAGCTGCTTTCGGCCCAGGCTTGCAGCGCGTCCAGTTGCAGGAGGTCGGTCTTGTCGCTGAGGAACGGGCGGATTTGCTCAAAGTTCTGGCTCACCGGTGCCATCACGGCGTCCGGCGTACCGGCTTCATGTTCGGCCGGGACTTTAGGCGCCGCGAGGTGGAATTGCGCGATCTGCGCGGCCATCTCGTCGATGTGCGCGGTGGTCAATTCACCATTGGCTTGCAAGGTGCTGAGCAGATTACTTTGCGGGAATTGACGCATTTTCAGCGCGAACTCGATCACCTGCCCGTCGCCACCCAATTGCGGCGCTTCGGCGCTGCCGGTAATCGGCAACACTTCAAGATACAAATCATTGGTCAAACGCTGGTTAAGCCGCAGCTCTTCGCCGCAGAAGTGCTCGCGAGCGTCCAGGCTGGTGAAGTCAAGGAAGCCGAAATTCACCGGTTTTTTCACTTTGTAAGCAAAGGGGCCGGTAAGCAGGACCCAGGAAATGTGGGTCTCGATGACCTGGAACCCGTCTACGGGATGCGGGTAGAGGGCCGGGTTTTGCAGGGCAGCGATCAGGGACTGGCTCACAGGCGATCCTTCAGAGTCTGGGAAAATTCACGATCGCCATTATGGCCGCAAGTCCGCTCGACGCAAACCTCGGAGGCCTCCTGTTGAGTATGAATAAAGTGCGTATAATCCGCCGCCATGACTCGTACTCGATCCCCCCGCACTCCAAAAAAACCACCTTCCAGGGGCCTGCGCCCGTGGCTGGGCTGGGCCCTTAAACTCAGTCTGGTCGGCCTCGTGGTGCTCGCCGGATTCGCGGTCTACCTTGATGCAATTGTCCAGGAGAAGTTCTCCGGCAAGCGCTGGACCATTCCGGCCAAGGTCTACGCGCGCCCGCTCGAGCTGTTCACCGGGCAGAAGCTGAGCAAGGAAGACTTCCTCACCGAGCTCGACGCCCTGGGCTACCGGCGCGAGAGCGTAAGCAATGGTCCTGGCGCTGCGGCGGTCAACGGCAACACCGTCGACTTGAATACCCGAGGCTTCCAGTTCTATGAAGGTATGGAGAAAGCCCAGCCCGTGCGAGTGCGCTTCTCCGGCGATTACGTGGCGGAACTGTCGGCCACCAATGGCTCGAAGCTTTCGGTGGTGCGCCTGGAGCCGCTGCTGATCGGCGGGATTTATCCGAAGAATCTCGAAGACCGCATCCTGATAAAAATCGATCAGGTTCCGCCGTATCTGCTGGAAACCCTGGTCGCCGTGGAAGACCGCGACTTCTATTCCCACTGGGGTGTGTCACCCAAGTCGATTGCCCGTGCCGTCTGGGTCAACACGTCCGGCGGCAAGATGACTCAGGGCGGCAGTACGCTGACGCAACAATTGGTCAAGAACTTCTACCTGACCAGCGAACGCAGCCTGACCCGCAAACTCACCGAAGCCATGATGGCGATGTTGCTGGAGTTGCATTACGACAAGCGCGAGATTCTTGAGGCTTACCTCAATGAAGTGTTCGTCGGCCAGGACGGCCAGCGTGCGGTGCACGGTTTTGGACTGGCCAGCCAGTTCTTCTTCGGCCAGCCTTTGTCCGAGCTGAAACTGCATCAGGTGGCCTTGCTGGTAGGCATGGTCAAGGGCCCTTCCTACTACAATCCGCGACGTAACCCCGAACGCGCCCTGGAGCGCCGCAACCTGGTGCTGGATGTCCTTCAGGAGCAGGGTGTGGCCACTGCCGAGCAGGTCGCCGCCGCGAAGAAATTGCCACTGGGTGTGACTACCCGCGGGAAACTCGCCGACAGCTCGTTCCCCGGCTTCCTCGATCTGGTCAAGCGTCAGCTGCGCCAGGACTATCGCGACGAGGATTTGACCGAAGAAGGCCTGCGGATTTTCACCAGCTTTGATCCGATCCTGCAGATGAAAGCCGAAGCGTCGGTCAATGACACGTTCAAACGTCTGTCCGGGCGCAAGGGCTCCGATGAGGTTGAAGCGGCGATGGTCGTGACCAACCCGGAAACCGGCGAAGTCCAGGCCATGATCGGCAGCCGCCAGGCCAGTTTTGCCGGATTCAACCGCGCGCTGGATGCGGTTCGACCGATCGGCTCGCTGATCAAACCGGCTGTTTATCTGACGGCCCTGGAAAAACCGAGCCAGTACACCCTGACCAGTTGGCTGTCGGACGACTCCTTCTCGGTGAAGGGCGCGGACGGCCAGGTCTGGAAACCGCAGAACTACGATCGCCGCTCCCATGGCACGGTATTCCTTTATCAAGGCCTGGCGCATTCCTACAACCTGTCGACCGCTCGCCTGGGCTTGGCGGTGGGCGTACCGAACGTGCTCAAGACGCTTGCACGACTGGGTGTGAGTCGCGAGTTTCCGGCATTCCCGTCGATGTTGCTGGGGGCCGGAGGCTTGACCCCGATCGAAGTGGCAACCATGTACCAGACCCTCGCCAACGGCGGGTTCAATACACCGATGCGCGGCATTCGCAGTGTGCTCACCGCCGAAGGCGAGCCACTCAAGCGTTATCCGTTCCAGATCGAGCAGCGTTTCGACCCGGCTTCCATTTATCTGGTCCAGAGCGCCATGCAGCGGGTCATGCGTGAAGGTACCGGCAGTTCGGTTTATAACGTGTTGCCCAAGACCCTGACCCTGGCCGGCAAGACCGGTACCAGTAACGATTCGCGAGACAGCTGGTTCGCCGGCTTCAGCCAGGACCTGCTGGCCGTGGTGTGGTTGGGGCGCGATGACAACGGCAAGACGCCGTTCACCGGCGCCACCGGCGCGCTGCAGGTCTGGACCAGTTTCATGCGCAAGGCCGACCCGTTGCCGCTGGACATGCCGCAGCCAGACAACATTGTTCAGGCCTGGGTTGATTCACGCACGGGGCAGGGTTCCGATGCGGGTTGTCCAGGTGCCGTACAGATGCCGTATATTCGCGGCAGCGAACCGCCTCCCGGCCCCGCTTGCGGTGGCGAAAGCCCTGCTTCGGGCGAAACGGTGATGGATTGGGTCAAAGGCTGGATGAACTAAGCAAAGAGGGTTTCAAGTGAACAAGTGGTTGATTCCAGCGGTTACCGCCGTGGCTTTGCTCAGCGGTTGCTCCACCGTACAACGCGGGTCCATTCCGGTAGTGGATTCCGGCAGCGCCGTTTCGAACAGCGAACGTGTGCAGGCCAATGGCGGTTTCCGGCAGACGACGGTCAAGCGTCCGGTACAGGCGCAGGTCCAGGCGATACCGCAAGGTGACACTGGGGTGGTGGTGATGGTCCCAGGCGGTGGTGCGGTGGCTTCTGCGCCTATCAGCACTTCGCCGATCACGCCGGGCCCGATCACGCCAGGTCCAATCGATACGGCGCCAGTGCAGTCGGCGCCGATCAACCAGGGCAGCTACAGCATGCCGGCGACTCCGAGCGGGATTCCGTCAGCCAGTACCGGCGGTGGCTTGTCGGCCGATGAGCAACTGGACGGTCCGGTGCTGGCGCTGTTGACCACGGCCCAGCAGCAACAGGCGGGCGGTGACCTCAACGGCGCGTCGTCGAGCCTTGAGCGTGCCCAGCGGGTGGCGCCACGTGAGCCGCAGGTGCTTTATCGCCTGGCCCAGGTGCGCATGGCCCAAGGTGATGCGGCACAGGCCGAGCAGTTCGCCCGCCGGGGCCTGACCATGGCCAATGGCCGGCCGGACCTGCAGGCCAGCCTGTGGGGGCTGATCGCCCAGGCGCGTGAGAAGCAGGGTGATTCTGCAGGCGCTGCGCTGGCCCGCCAGAAGGCCAAGGTCACGCTGTGATGGACGCACGCTTTCCGAAGATCGCCGAGCAACTGCTGTTGATCGAGCGCGAACTGCGAGTGCAGGGATGGTGGGACGACGTCTCGCCCTCCACTGAGGCGCTTTCCAGCGTTGAGCCTTTCTCGGTCGATACGCTGGATTTCGAACAGTGGCTGCAATGGATTTTCCTGCCGCGGATGAAAATGATCCTCGAACAGGATCTCCCGTTGCCCAACGCGTCGGGAATCCAGGAAATGGCCGAAATGGTGTTCGCCGCGCGCAATGTGCAGGGCAAGGATCGGCAGTTGCAGGTGCTGCTCAAGGAGTTTGACCTGCTGATCACGGCTGCCCGCTAGCGCCGGATCCGATGTAGGAGCGGATGTAGGAGCTGTCGAGTGCAACGAGGCTGCGACCTCTTGATCTTGTTGTTCTGGGGTAAAGGTCAAAAGATCGCAGCCTCTGCTTCGCTCGGCAGCTCCTACGCAGGGTTCTATTGGCAGTTATCCCCAATCTGTTTCTGTGATTCGCTGATGCGCTCCTGACGCTGTTGCTCGTTCAGGCGGCGCATCTCACCGTCGACTTCCTCTCGTAATCTTGGATTGTTCTGTAGCTGGGCCAGGTTCGTGCGGGCCTGTTGGCAGAACGCCTGCAACTGCGCCTGCTGCTCGGCCACCTGTGCCTTCACCGATTTGTCGATCGCCTGCTGGTCGCCAATCACATGGCTGCGTGGTGGTGGTACCGGCTTGGCCGGGGCCGGTGCTGGAGTGAGCACCGTCGTCGCCTCCTGACCTTGAGGAGGCTGGGCGTCGAAATGAGTCACGCCTTGGGCGTCCACCCACTTGTAGATTTGCCCCGCCAGACACCAAGGGCTGATCAGTAGACCGACCATCAATAAAGTTCGCATGCCATTTCCTTGCCATGAGTTGCGCAATTGAAGCTAACACAGTTGCGGTTTAGCGGTTTTTTCTTGCTTTCTCATGCGCTTACTTCAATAAAGCACATAGACGGCTTGACTTGGAGGGGACGAAACAGAAGAATCCAAAGTCCGCTGTAGAGGGACTGCCAGAAGCAGACCCACTCGGCAGATCATGAGGCGCATACCCGCGCCGACCTGTTACACCCGCAACGCGTTACCTCGCGCTGGGTGGGAAAGTCCCGCAACACTTGGGACGATCCCAATACTTGCTCAGTCAGTGCTGACGTAGTCGGCGACCACCGTCGCTCATGCTCTGCTGAGAAGTAAACCTATTAAGACCCGTCCTTTTGCATGTGGGCGGTATTCTGGCGTTTTAGAGGTGAACAACGTGGAGCTTTTATCTGGCGGTGAGATGCTCGTCCGCTTTTTGCGTGACGAAGGCGTCAAGTACATCTACGGGTACCCGGGTGGTGCTCTTCTTCATGTCTACGATGCCCTGTTCAAAGAACCGGAAGTGACCCACATCCTGGTTCGCCACGAGCAGGCTGCGACCCATATGGCTGACGGCTATGCCCGTGCCACCGGCAAAGCCGGCGTGGTACTGGTCACTTCCGGGCCGGGCGCAACCAACGCCATTACCGGTATTGCCACGGCCTACATGGACTCCATTCCGATGGTGGTCATTTCCGGCCAGGTGCCTAGCACCATGGTAGGCACCGACGCGTTCCAGGAAACCGACATGATCGGTATCTCCCGGCCGATCGTGAAGCACAGCTTCATGATCAAGCACGCGTCGGAAATTCCGGAAGTCATGAAGAAGGCGTTCTACCTGGCGCAATCCGGTCGTCCTGGTCCGGTCGTTGTCGATATCCCCAAAGACATGACCAACCCGGCCGAGAAGTTCGAATACATTTTTCCGAAGAAAGCCAAGCTGCGTTCCTACAGCCCGGCCGTTCGCGGTCACTCCGGGCAAATCCGCAAGGCTGCAGAAATGCTCCTGGCGGCCAAGCGGCCAGTGATGTACGCCGGCGGCGGCGTGATCCTCGGTGGTGGCTCCGCGCCGCTGACCGAGCTGGCGAAAATGCTCAACCTGCCAGTGACCAATACCTTGATGGGCCTGGGTGCCTACCCTGGCACCGATCGCCAGTTCATCGGCATGCTCGGCATGCACGGCAGCTACACCGCCAACCTGGCGATGCACCACGCCGATGTGATCCTGGCAGTCGGTGCACGTTTCGATGACCGTGTGATCAACGGCCCGGCGAAGTTTTGCCCGAACGCCAAGATCATCCACATCGACATCGACCCGGCTTCGATCTCCAAGACCATCAAGGCCGATGTACCCATCGTGGGTCCGGTGGAAAGCGTCCTGACCGAAATGGTCGCGATCCTCAAGGAAATCGGCGAGACCCCGAACAAGGAGTCCGTTGCCAGCTGGTGGAAGCAAGTTGATGAGTGGCGCGGTGATCGTGGCCTGTTCCCTTACGACAAGGGCGACGGCGGCGTCATCAAGCCGCAGACCGTGATCGAAACCCTGTGCGAAGTCACCAAGGGCGATGCCTTTGTTGCCTCGGACGTGGGGCAGCACCAGATGTTCGCCGCGCAGTACTACACGTTCAACAAGCCCAATCGCTGGATCAACTCCGGTGGCCTGGGCACCATGGGCTTCGGTTTCCCGGCGGCCATGGGCATCAAGTTGAGCTTCCCGGATGCCGACGTCGTCTGCGTGACGGGCGAGGGCAGCATCCAGATGAACATCCAGGAGCTGTCGACCTGCCTGCAGTATGGCTTGCCAGTGAAGATCGTGATCCTGAACAACGGTGTTCTGGGTATGGTTCGCCAGTGGCAAGACATGAGCTACGGCAGCCGTCACTCACATTCCTATATGGAATCGTTGCCTGATTTCGTCAAGTTGGCGGAGGCCTACGGTCACGTCGGCGTGCGCATCACCGAATCGAAAGATTTGAAGACGAAGATGGCAGAAGCGTTCGCCATGAAGGATCGTCTGGTCATCATCGATGTTTCGGTCGACACCAGCGAGCACGTCTACCCGATGCAGATCAAAGACGGCTCCATGCGCGATATGTGGCTGAGCAAGACGGAGCGTACTTAATCATGCGGCATATTATTTCCTTGCTTCTGGAAAACGAACCGGGTGCTCTTTCTCGTGTAGTCGGCCTGTTCTCGCAGCGCAACTACAACATCGAAAGCCTGACTGTGGCACCGACCGAAGACCCGACCCTGTCGCGCCTGACGTTGACCACAGTGGGTCATGACGAAGTGATCGAGCAGATCACCAAGAACCTGAACAAGTTGATCGAAGTGGTCAAACTGGTCGACCTGTCGGAGAGTGCTCACATCGAGCGCGAACTGATGCTGGTCAAGGTCAAGGCCACTGGCGCACAGCGCGCCGAGATCAAACGCACCACCGATATTTACCGTGGACAGATCGTCGACGTCAGCGCCAGCGTGTATACCGTTCAGTTGACCGGTACCAGCGACAAGCTCGACAGCTTCATTCAGTCCATCGGCACCGCATCGATCCTGGAAACCGTCCGCAGTGGCGTAACCGGCATCGCTCGCGGCGACAAAGTACTCAGCATCTAAACCAAATTAGTGAATGGCCTGAACGGCCTGGATATATAGGGGAATTTCATGAAAGTTTATTACGAAAAAGACTGCGACCTGTCCATCATCCAGGGCAAGAAAGTTGCCATTATCGGTTACGGTTCCCAGGGTCACGCTCAAGCGTGCAACCTCAAAGACTCCGGCGTTGACGTAACTGTTGGCCTGCGTAAAGGCTCGGCCACTGTTGCCAAGGCTGAAGCTCACGGCTTGAAAGTGACTGACGTTGCTTCCGCTGTTGCAGCTGCCGACCTGGTCATGATCCTGACCCCGGACGAGTTCCAGTCCGCCCTGTACAAGAACGAAATCGAGCCGAACATCAAGAAAGGCGCCACCCTGGCCTTCTCCCACGGCTTCGCGATCCACTACAACCAGGTAGTGCCACGCGCTGACCTCGACGTGATCATGATCGCGCCGAAAGCACCGGGCCACACTGTTCGCTCCGAGTTCGTCAAAGGCGGCGGCATCCCTGACCTGATCGCTATCTACCAGGACGCTTCCGGCAACGCCAAGAACGTTGCACTGTCCTACGCTGCAGGCGTTGGCGGTGGTCGTACCGGCATCATCGAAACCACGTTCAAGGACGAAACCGAAACCGACCTGTTCGGCGAGCAAGCCGTACTGTGCGGCGGTACCGTTGAGCTGGTAAAAGCCGGTTTCGAAACCCTGGTTGAAGCTGGCTACGCGCCGGAAATGGCCTACTTCGAATGCCTGCACGAACTGAAGCTGATCGTTGACCTCATGTACGAAGGCGGTATCGCCAACATGAACTACTCGATCTCTAACAACGCTGAATACGGCGAGTACGTGACCGGCCCGGAAGTGATCAACGCCGAATCCCGTCAGGCCATGCGCAACGCCCTGAAACGTATTCAGGACGGCGAATACGCCAAGATGTTCATCAGCGAAGGCGCTACCGGCTATCCTTCGATGACCGCCAAGCGTCGTAACAACGCCGCTCACGGCATCGAAATCATCGGCGAGCAACTGCGCTCCATGATGCCTTGGATCGGTGCCAACAAGATCGTCGACAAAGCCAAGAACTAAGTCGCGCACTTGTACGGAAAACGCGGCCTAGGCCGCGTTTTTTCGTTTGGGGAGCCGGTTCTGGTATAAAGCTGCATCGTTTGCGGGCGAACCCTCGTCCCAGACGCCTGTCGAAATTTCTCCACCCTGTTGCAAGGTAATGTCCATGAGCGAACGTCCCGAAGAGCCAAACCAGGCTTCTGACGCCGAAAGCCTGCTGCCCATCGATGAACACATCGAAGAAGGGCATGACGCTGAAGGTCGTAAAGTCCGGCATCGTGGTATCTATCTTCTGCCGAATCTATTCACCACCGCGAATCTCTTCGCGGGGTTCTATTCCATCATCAACTCGATGAGCGCCCAGGCGGCAGCGAGCGCCGGTGACTCGGTCGGCGCAAGCAAATACTTTGCTTTCGCCGCCATCGCGATCTTTGTCGCCATGGTGCTCGACGGGCTAGACGGCCGCGTGGCCCGCATGACCAATACCCAAAGTGCCTTCGGCGCCGAATACGACTCGCTGTCGGACATGGTCGCCTTCGGCGTTGCCCCGGCGCTGTTGGCGTTCGGCTGGGCCCTGGGTGACATGGGCAAGGTCGGCTGGATGGTTGCCTTCATCTATGTGGCGGGCGCGGCGCTGCGACTGGCGCGCTTCAACACTCAAGTGGGCACCGCAGACAAGCGTTACTTTATCGGGCTTGCCAGTCCGGCAGCGGCGGGTGTGGTTGCCGGTATCGTCTGGGCGTTCAGCGACTACGGCATCCAGGGCTCCAGGATGTCTTTCCTGGTGGCGCTGATGGTTGCCGCCGCCGGTATGCTGATGGTCAGCAACATCAAGTACAACAGCTTCAAGGAGCTGGACCTGAAGGGGCGGGTGCCGTTCGTGGCAATCCTGGCCGTGGTGCTGGTGTTCGCAGTGGTATTCAGTGATCCGCCGCGTATTCTGTTACTGGTGTTCCTTGCCTACGCAGCCTCTGGTCCGGTGCAATATCTATTAAGACTTCGCCGGAACAAAAACGCCTGATATCCCTCATACTCCGCAGTCTAATTTGGTGCATCTGTCCTCCAAAACTGCGGAGTAGCCATGCTGATCAAGATCCCCCAGGCGTCTGACTGCCATGAGTCGGACGTCACGCCTCAATCCCTGTATTTATCTCGACGTAACGTCCTTGGCGCTGCCGTTGCCGGATTGGCTGTTGGCAGCCTGCCGCGTTGGGCCAGCGCCGAAGAGGCGTCCCGCTACGCCGACGTCGAGCCTGGCAAGGCGCCTTCCTGGTTCTCCGAGAAACTTCCCGCTACGCGTTGGGGGGCGGTGACCGTCAAGGATGAGGCGATCACGCCATTCAAGGATGCGACCCACTACAACAACTTTTATGAGTTCGGCACCGAAAAAGGCGACCCCGCGGCGAACGCAGGCGCGCTGAAGACCGAGCCCTGGAGTGTGGTTGTAGACGGGGAGGTGGGTAAGCCGGGGCGGTACGCGCTGGAAGACTTCATGAAGCCCTATCAGCTGGAAGAGCGCATTTACCGCCTGCGTTGCGTGGAAGCCTGGTCGATGGTCATTCCCTGGCTCGGCTTTCCCCTGTCGGCATTGCTCAAACAGGTGGAGCCGAGCGCCAGTGCCAAGTACATCCGCTTCGAAACCTTGCAGGACCCCAAGACCATGCCCGGGCAGCGTTCCGGTTTCGCCTTGATCGACTGGCCCTATGTCGAAGGCTTGCGCCTGGATGAGGCGATGAATCCGCTGGCGATTCTTGCGGTGGGCATGTACGGGCGCGAATTGCCCAGCCAGAACGGTGCGCCGCTGCGGTTGGTGGTGCCCTGGAAGTATGGCTTCAAGAGCATCAAGTCCATTGTGCGGATCAGTCTGGTCAGCGAGCAGCCCAAGACGACCTGGCAGAGTCTTGCCGCAGATGAATACGGCTTTTACGCGAACGTGAATCCGACGGTCGATCACCCGCGCTGGACCCAGGCTCGCGAGCGGCGCCTGCCCAGCGGCCTGTTCAAGCCGAACGTGCGGGACACCCAGATGTTCAACGGCTACTCGGAAGAAGTCGCTTCTCTATATACAGGGCTCGATCTGCGGAAGAACTACTGATGCGTTTCCCGTACTGGCGTATCGGCGTATTCATCGCCGCCGCCGTCTGGCCGGTCTTGTGGTTGTACCAGGCCTGGGCGGATGTGCTTGGGCCTGATCCCGGTAAGGTGCTGGTTGATCGCCTGGGGCTGGGTACCCTCATACTGCTGCTGGTCACGCTGGCGATGACGCCACTGCAGAAACTCAGCGGTTGGGCGGGGTGGATCGCCGTGCGCCGCCAGCTCGGATTATGGTGTTTTGCCTACGTGGTCCTGCATCTGTGCGGGTATATGGCATTTATCCTTGGGTTTGACTGGTCGCAACTGGGTGTCGAGTTGCGCAAGCGGCCTTACATCATTGTCGGGGCGCTGGCATTTCTTTGCCTGCTCGCATTGGCCGTGACCTCGAACAGATACAGCCAGCGCCGGTTAGGCGTTCGCTGGAAGAAGCTGCATCGATTGGCTTATGTGGTGCTCGGGCTCGGTTTGCTGCATATGTTGTGGATTGTGCGTGCTGATCTTGAAGAGTGGGCCATCTACGCATCTATAGGAGGGCTGCTTTTGGTGATGCGGCTGCCTGTTGTGTCCCGTCGAATACCGCGGTTATGGGCTAAAAAGGCCTCTTCTGCCAAGAAGGCGTAATTAGGCCTTGACGGCAGATTTCAGATGTCTATAATTCGCCCCACTTCCGGCGCAGTCGAAACGGAAAACTCCTTGGTAAACAACGAGTTACGCAGTTTTGACGGTCAGCTGCTTCAGGTCATCGAAGCGCAAAAGAAGTTGAAAAAGAGGTGTTGACAGCAGCGTGTAACGCTGTAGAATTCGCCTCCCGCTAACGAGAGATCGAAAGCGCAAGTGGTTGAAGTTACTAAGGAAACTTGGAAAACTTCT